>NZ_JBISAI010000006.1:0-229957 GCF_044391605.1 Kitasatospora sp. NPDC018619 | reverse complement strand
CGGGGGGGCGGGCCGGGCACGCCCCCCCCGGGGCCCCTCGCCCCGGCCGCCGGGGTCGCCGGCGGGGGCCCCGCCGCCCCCCCCCCCCCCCCGGCCGCATCCGTCAGTCCCCGCCCACCGCCCGGCCGTTCCCGCACGGCTCGGCGGGCGGACCCGACAGCCTCACGGCGAACTCCGTCGCCGCACCGGGCCGGCGGGCACTCACGGGGACCAGGCTCAGTAGATCTTCCACCACTGGTCGGCCCAGTCGCCGCAGGTCGACTGGACGGCGCCGGCGTTCTCCGCCGTGCCCCTGACGGCCAGGCACTTCCCGCTGTTGACGTTCTGGAACTGGTACTGGTCGGACGTGCTCTTGTAGTAGATGTTCCAGAACTGGTCGGCCCAGTCCCCGCAGGTGGACTGGACGGCGCCGGCGTTCTCCGCCGTACCCCGCACGACCAGGCACTTCCCGCTGTTCACGTCCTGGAGTTGGAAGGTGCTCCCGGCCGCGCTGGGGTACGCCTTCCAGAGCTGGTCGGCCCAGTCGCCACAGGTGGACTGGACGGCGCTGCTCTCCGCCGTACCCCTCACCACCAGACACTTCCCGCTGTTCACGTTCTGGAAGTGCTGACCAGCGGCAGTCAGCGCGGCCACCCCCGCCGCCGCGCCGCCGTCGGCCGTCACGGCCAGGCGCGTCGACCCGTTCCCGTGGGACTCCCCCGTGACGGCCGAAGCCTGGCCCGCGACGCCCAGGAACGCGGTGGCCGCGAGGGCTGTCGTGGCGAGGACCGCACCGGTCCTCGTGGACTTGCCGGCAAGTCGAAGCATGTGCTCGTCTCCTCTTTCCCCGAAGTACTGGAACAAACGGCGTCGATCTCGAACGGCGCGGCATCGCCCTGGTCGGTCCGGCCACGTGGGGCTTCCCGGCCTTCCGCGCAGGGCCACTCCGTCGCACCACCACCGTAGGTCGCGGGCCTGGCGGCGATTCAGCGCTGCGTCGCCGGCTCTCCGCCGTCCGTCTCATCACCCACGGGCGCGCAGAGCATCCGCTGCCGGTGCTCGCGCGGGCTGAGCCCGTACGTCGCCTTGAAGGTGCGACCGAACTCGGAGGCGCGCAGCAGGCCGCAGCGCGCGGCGATGGCGTGGACGGGCAGGGCGCGCAGCGCCGGGTCGGCGAGGTCGCGGTGGGCCTTGGCCATCCGCTGGCCGCGGATGTAGGCGGCCACCGTCTCGCCGTGGGAGTACCGGGTGAACAGTCGGTGCAGGTGGCTGACGGAGATGTGGTGGGCCGCCGCGACGGCCGGAGGCGTCAGGTCGGGGTCGTGCAGGTGGCGCCGGACGAACGACCTCACGCCCTCCACGACGGCGCGGTCCCGGGCGTCCGGCGACAGCATGCACGCGGCGTCGAGCTCCCGGGCGGCCCAGGCCGCCACGAGGTCGACGACGACCGTCCCCAGCCTGGCCCGCTCGGTGGGGCACAGGTCGGCGGCCTGACGGTCCAGTCCGACGAGGAACTCCGCCAGCAGCGCACCCGTCCCCCGGCGTCCGGACACCTTCCGGCCCGTGATCTCCCGGAGGCGGTGCGGGGGGATCGGCATCGCGGACACCGGCAGGGTGATGCCGATCCCGGCGTGCCCCGCCCCTCCCCGGCCCGCTGCGCCCACCTCGAAGGAGCGGCTGTCGTACGTGGAGGCACTGGACGTCAGCATGAGCTCCCCCGCCTCGTGCACGACGAGGCGGTCCCGGCCGTAGGAAGCCCGCAGGACGCCGGACGTCATCAACGCCACGTGGTAGTGGTCCTCGTCCGCCTGCCTGGCCATGCGCCCGGTCCGGCGGAACCGGGCGGGCGGGAACGACGTCCCCACCATGGCCACCGGCCCCAGCTCGGACGGTCGCACCTCCGCCGTGAAGTCCTCGACGTGGGTGCTGGTCACCTCGCACCTCATGGTCCGCAGCATCAGCTCCCGCCACTGCTCGAACCCGTCCCGCCCCGACAGCCCACGGCCCACGGCCGTACCCCGCTCCCGCACGCACATCCCCCCAACCGGTGCCCCCTCCGGCTCGGCGGGGCCCTCGGACACCGTCCGTCAGACGCGGCGCACCGGCACGGCCGCACCCCTCCGTGCGCCGCGCGGCACTCGCGCTTCGTTGTCAGTGTGCTGAGGAGGCGGAAGGCGGGCAACGGAATACCTCCGCGTCCCGGGCCGAGGGGGCGCCGCGCGGCCCTTCAGCGGCAGCTCCTCGTCGGCGGACGCGCCCACCGCCTGCGCCGTGTCCACGGGACGTCCACCGACGGGGTGGTTCCCGGCGTGGTGGCGGGCGTTCAGCGCGCGCGGTGCTCTACAGTCCCCATCGGGACTTCCGGGCGTTCTCCCAGGTCAGCGCAGCCATTCAGGTGACGCTCCGTCAGCGTCGAAGGTGGGGCGGGTGGGACTCGAACCCACGACCAAGGGATTATGAGTCCCCTGCTCTAACCGGCTGAGCTACCGCCCCGGTTCGCCGCGCGCGCCGGACGTCGGCACGGCAGCAGCAAGACGGCCCCAGCGAGGCCGTCCCGGGCAGCATAGCCGGTCGATCACCCGTGGTGCGCGCCGGGGCCCGCACCCGGGTGCGCGACGGGACGCCCCTCCCGGCGGCGCAGCCCGGGTGGCGGCGGGGCACCCGTCCGGGGCAGCCTGGGCGGATGACGACACGTGGGACGGGGGCGGCGGCCGCGGCGCTCGCGCTGGTGCTGGCCGCGGCGGGCTGCACCACCGCGGCGGGGCCGCCCGGGGGCACCCCGACCGTCAGCTCCGCGCCGCCCGCCGCCACCGCCGGCTCCTCCGACAGCCACGGCTGGAACCGGCAGCGGCTCAGGGGGGCGGCCGCCCGGCACACCGGGGTCACCCGCACCGCCAAGCCCACCGTGCTCAACGGCCTGGTCGGCGCGGTGTTCACCCGCAACGCCGACGGCGACCACTTCTGCACCGCCAGCGTGGTTGACAGCGCCGGGCTCAACCTCGTCGTCACCGCCGCCCACTGCGTCTGGGACCCGCGGCTCGGCCCGCGCAGCGACCTGGTGTTCGTCCCCGGCTACCGCGACGGCGAGACCCCCAGCGGCGTGTGGCCGCTGCTGGCCGTCACCGTGGACGACGCCTGGAACGACCACGCCGACCCGGACCTGGACGTCGCCTTCGCGGTCGTCCAGGCCCAGAACGGCCGTCAGGTCCAGCAGGTGCTCGGCGCCAACCGGCTGGGCGTCAACCGCGGCTACCGGCTCCCGGTGCGGGTCACCGGCTACCCGAGCAGCAGCGGCGTCCCGATCACCTGCTCCGACACCACCTCCCGGCAGAGCCCCACCCAGCTGCGGATCGACTGCCCCGACTACACCGGCGGCACCAGCGGCAGCCCGTGGGTCACCGACTTCGACCCGGCCACCAGGACGGGCACCGTGGTCGGCGTGATCGGCGGCTACCAGGAGGGCGGCGACAGCCCGGACACCTCGTACAGCAGCTACTTCGGCGACCGCGTCCAGGCGCTGTACGACCGCGCCACGGGCTGACCGGGCGCGCGGCGGTGGCGCCGCCGGGCCCGGCCTGGTAGATCTTCCTCACGAACGGCGGAACGCACGGCCCCGGTGCCCGCCCCGAGGAACGAGACGGAGCCCCGATGGCCTCCCGCCCGGCCCGGCCCGCGCGCACGGCACGAACGGCCGCACTGGCCGCCCTGCTGCTGGCCGCCGGCACCGCGTGCGGGGGGCAGGGCGCGGCGCCCAACGCCGAGGTCGCGCAGCCGAGCCCGGCCCGGGACCGGATCGGCACCCTCTCCCTCCACACCGCTCAGGGCCCGCGGGCCTGCACCGCGAGCGTGGTGCAGAGCCCCCGGCGCAACCTGCTGGTCACCGCGGCGCACTGCGTGCAGACCCGCCGGATCGGCCTGCTGGACGGCCTGGTCTTCACCCCCGGGTACCGCAACGGGTCCACCCCGTACGGGACGTGGCCGGTGCAGGCGATCACCGTCGACCCGCGGTGGGCCGCCGACGACGACCCGGAGTACGACGTGGCCTTCGTCACGGTGGGTGCCGTCGACGGCCGACAGGTCGAGGACGCGGTCGGCGGCAACCCGATCGGCACCGGCCAGGGCTTCGGGCTGTCCGTCTCCGTCACCGGCTACCCGAACGAGAGCGACGAGCCGATCACCTGCGAGGTGCGGACCAGCCCGCAGAGCGCCACCCAGGAGCGCTTCGACTGCGGCGGCTACACCGACGGCACGAGCGGCAGCCCGTGGATCGCCGCGAACGGCGCGGTGGTCGGCGTGATCGGCGGCTACCAGGAGGGCGGGGAGAGCCCCGGCACCTCGTACAGCGTCGCCTTCGACCAGCGGGTCGCCGAGCTCTACCGGCGGGCGACCGCCTGACCTGCGGGGCCGGCGCCCGGGCAGCCGCCTCGCGGCGGTGTCGCGCACGTCACGTCGGAGAACCGGGCGGCGGCAACACGAAGGCCCCCCGGTCGACCGGGGGGCCTTCGCTCTGAGCAGTCACCGGGCAGGCCCGGTGCAGCTCCCGCAATTGGACTCGAACCAATAACCTGCCGGTTAACAGCCGGCTGCTCTGCCAATTGAGCTATGCGGGATCGCGGTACCCAACTGCCGTACCACGGACGGGAACAGGACCCCGAGGGGCCTCCTCCCGAGCTCCCCCAATTGGACTCGAACCAATAACCTGCCGATTAACAGTCGGCTGCTCTGCCAATTGAGCTATGGGGGATCGGCTACCGCTCCGGCCCCCGGTCTCCCAGGCTCCTCGGCGCTCGCTGCGGGACATACATTAGCGCACTCGGGGGGGTGGTCCGCCAATCGCTTTCCCGGTTGCCGCCGGGCTGCCGCCCGGCGTGCCCCGCGCGCGCCCGGCGACGGGGCCGGGGATGCTGGGGCGCGGACGGTTCGCCGTCCCGACGGACGGGTAGGGCAATGCGGCAGAAGCCGCCAGGAGAGGGTGGATCCGACCATGTGGAAGCTGTCGTTGGCCGCGGGTCTCGCGGCCGGCTACGTCCTGGGCTCGCGAGCCGGGCGCCGGCGCTACGAACAGATCGCCAAGGTCACCCGGCAGATCGCCGGCAGCCCCGCGGTCCAGGGCGCGACCGACCGGGCCCGGCAGCAGGCCGGGGTGGTGGCCGGCGCGGTCGCGGACCGGGTCGGGGACCGGCTGCCGAACGCCGTCACCGACCGGGTGCCGTACTTCAACCGCGCCCGCACGGAGGACGACGGCTGGGGCACCTTCCGGCCGTGAGGAGCCGGCGGCTCCCCCGGCGCCCCACCCGGGGCGGCGGGGGAGCCGCGCCCCGCGCGCGGGGGCCCGCCTACCCACCGCGCGTGACGGGGCGGTGACGCCCGGGCCACACGGAGCCCAACCCCCGGTCGCGAAGCGGCAACGGCCGGCCCGGCCCGCACGCGTCCCGCGCCGGGCTGAGGCATGATCTCGGCATGGCCATCGTCGCGGGGATAGACAGCTCGACCAACCGCACCCGGATCGTCGCGTGCGACGCCGACACCGGTGCCGTCCTGCGCTCCGGCAAGGCGCCCCATCCCGTCCCCGAGGACCAGGACCTGCGCCCGGGCGAGGCCGACCCGCAGGTCTGGCTGCACTCGCTCGGCGACGCCGCGACCGGCGGCCTGCTGGAGGGCGTCCGGGCGATCGGCGTCAGCGCCCAGCAGCACGGGATGATCGGCCTGGACGCCGGCGGCGTGCTGGTCCGCCCGGCGATCCTCTGGAACGACCCGCGCTCCGGCGGCGCCGCGGCCAAGCTGCTGGACGCCCTCGGCGGCGCGGCGGCCTGGACCGCCGCGATCGGCTCCGTACCCGCCCCCACGTACACCGTCGCCAAGCTGCGCTGGCTGGCCGAGTTCGAGCCGGCCAACGCCCGCCGGGTCGCCGAGGTGCTGCTGCCGCACGACTGGCTGGTCTGGCAGCTGCTCGGCCACCCCAGGCGGCGCACCACCGACCGCGGCGACGCCTCCGGCACCGGCTACTGGTCGCCGGTCACCGGCGAGTACCGGCAGGACCTGGTGGAGCTGGCCCTCGGCCACGAGCTCCGGCTGCCCGAGGTGCTGCCCCCGGCCGAGCCCGCCGGGCACACCCCCGAGGGCCTGCTGATCTCGGCCGGCACCGGGGACAATATGGCCGCCGCGCTGGGCCTGGGCCTGGGCCCCGGCGACGCGGTGGTCTCGCTCGGCAGCGCCGGGACGATCTTCGCGGTGCACGAGGAGGCCGTGGTGGACGCCTCCGGCCTGGTCTCCTCCTTCGCCGACGCCAGCGGCCGGCACCTGCCGATGGTCGCCACCCTCAACGCCGCCCAGGTGCTGCGCTCCACCGCCGCCCTGCTCGGCCGGGACCTGGAGGGGCTGAGCGACCTCGCCCTGCACTCCTCCCCCGGCGCCTACGGCCTGGTGCTGCTGCCCTACCTGGACGGCGAGCGCACCCCCGCCCTGCCGCACGCGGCCGGCACCCTGACCGGGCTCCGGGCCGAGGCGATGACCCCTCAGCACCTGGCCCGGGCCGCCGTCGAGGGCATGCTGTGCAACACCGCCGACGCCCTCGACGTGCTGCGCGCCCGGGGCGTGGCGGTGAACCGGGTGTTCCTGCTCGGCACGGCCGGGCGGCTGCCCGCCGTACGGCACATCGCCCCGATGCTGTTCGGCGTCCCGGTCGTGGTGCCGCCGCCGGGCGCGCACGCCGCCCGCGGGGCCGCCCGGCAGGCCGCCTGGGCGCTGGCGGGCACCCCGGAGCCGCCGGAGTGGGAGCTGCCGGACGCCGAGACCGTGGAGCCCGACGGGGAGCAGGACCTGGCGATCGGCTCGGCGGTGCGTCAGCAGTACCGGGCCGCCCGCGACCAGGTCCACCCGGAGGCGGCGGCCTGACCCCGCGGCGGGGGTGACGGACCGTGCGGATGCGTCACCCGGCGCCCGGTGGCAGCGTGGGACGGGACACGGCCACCGACGCGGAGGGCGGCAGGACGCCATGGCGCTGCACAAGGGGGCCGGCGACGACCGCCGGCTGAGCACCGGCCCGTACCCGACCATCGCCGACCCGCTCGGCGCGATGAAGCTGGCGCCGCCGCTGCACCGGCTCGGCGAGGGCCCGGTCGCGGCCGAGACCGCCTACCAGCTGATCCACGACGAGCTGATGCTGGACGGCAACGCCAAGCTCAACCTGGCGACCTTCGTCACCACGTCGATGGAGGCCCAGGCCACCCGGCTGATGACCGAGTGCCTCGACAAGAACATGATCGACAAGGACGAGTACCCGCAGACCGCCGAACTGGAGCGGCGCTGCGTGGCGATCCTCGCCGACCTCTGGCACGTGCCCGACCCGGACGGGGCGGTCGGCTGCTCCACCACCGGCTCCAGCGAGGCCTGCATGCTGGCCGGCCTGGCGCTCAAGCGCCGCTGGACGCGCCGCAACGCCGACCGCTACGCCGCCGGGGCCCGGCCCAACCTGGTGATGGGCGTCAACGTGCAGGTGTGCTGGGAGAAGTTCTGCAACTTCTGGGAGGTCGAGGCGCGCACCGCGCCGATGGAGGGGGGCCGCTTCCACCTGGACGGCGAGGCCGCGGTCGCGCTGTGCGACGAGAACACCATCGGGGTGGTCGGTGTGCTCGGCTCCACCTTCGACGGCTCGTACGAGCCGGTCGCGGAGATCTGCGCCGCCCTGGACGACTTCCAGGAGCGCACCGGCACCGACATCCCGGTGCACGTGGACGGCGCCTCCGGCGGCATGGTGGCACCGTTCCTCGACCCGGACCTGGTCTGGGACTTCCGGCTCCCCCGGGTCGCCTCGATCAACACCTCCGGCCACAAGTACGGCCTGGTGTACCCCGGCGTGGGCTGGGCGCTCTGGCGCGACCGGGCGGCGCTGCCGGAGGAGCTGGTCTTCCGGGTCAACTACCTGGGCGGCGAGATGCCGACCTTCGCCCTCAACTTCTCCCGGCCCGGCGCCGAGGTCATCGCCCAGTACTACGTCTTCCTGCGGCTCGGCCGGGAGGGCTTCCGGGCCGTCCAGGGCGCCTGCCGCGAGGTCGCCACCTACCTGGCCGGACAGTTCGGGAAGCTGGACGGCTTCCGGCTGCTGACCCGGGGCGACCAGCTCCCGGTGTTCGCCCTCACCACCGGGGAGGGCCTCCCGTTCGACGTGTTCGACGTCTCGCGGCGGCTGCGCGAGCGCGGCTGGCAGGTGCCCGCGTACACCTTCCCGGCGAACCGGCAGGACCTGTCGGTGCTCCGGGTGGTCTGCCGCAACGGCTTCTCCCGGGACCTCGCCGACCTGCTGATGGACGACCTCGACCGGCTGCTGCCGGAGCTGCGGCGCCAGCCCGTCCCGCTGCGGGAGCTCGGGGTGCCGCCCCGCTCGGGCTTCCACCACTGACCGCCCGCGCACCGGGGCGCGTCACGGCGGGGAGGGCGCAGCGAAGCGCCCTCCCCGCCGGAGTGTCCCGGCGCACCGGGGCAGCCTCCCCCCGCGAGGCTGCCCCGGTGCGTGGGGGGCCGGGAGCGGGTGCGGACCGACGACGGGTGATCGATCGGATCCGAACGGTTCCACCGACGGGCGGAACGCACCGGCCAGAGAACTCTGCATGATGACGGCGTGAATGTTCGAGCGTCTCCGGGGCTTGTGAGACACTTCCGTCCGTCTCAGCGCCATGACCTGGGGTTTGGGACGCCAGGCCCACCGGGTTGGAGAAGCGCGGACCCCGGACGGCCGGTGCCGGACCGGCGTCGCTCCCCCGTTCCCCGCCCCCCGTTTCTCGAGTTTGGAGCGCCGCATTGGGTTCCGCCTGGAAGCCGCTGCCCGAGGAGCTGTCCGAGCCCGCCAGACGCCTGGCCGAGGAGCTCCGGGCCGTGAAGGACACCGCCGGGCTGTCGCTGTCCGAGCTGGCCGCCCGGACCCACTACAGCCGGGCCTCCTGGGAGCGCTGGCTCAACGGCAAGCGGGTCGTCACCGAGCAGGCGTTGGACGCGCTGGTCGGGGCGGTCCCCTGCGACGGGGCCGCGCTGCGGGCGCTGTGGCGGCAGGCGGTGGAACAGCCGGCGGTCGAGCGGGCGGCGGTGGAACAGCCGGCGGTCGAGCGGGCGGCGGTGGAACCGACGGCGGGTGCGGAGCAGGCCGGCGGGGCGCGCGCCGACGGGGAGCCGGTCGTCGCGGGGCCGGCGGTCGGGGCGCCCGCCGCCGAGGAGGGGCCCGCCCCCGTGCTCTGGTGGCGGCGCCCCGCGGCGCTGGTCTGCGGTGCGCTCGTGCTGGCGCTGCTGGTGGTGTCGGCGGGCCTGCGGCTCAGCCGGGACGACGGACGGGCCGAGGCGGCCGACCGTCCTGCCCCGACGGCCGCCGCCCCCACCGGCGCCAGGCCCGCTCCGGCCGGCCCGGCCTGTCAGGCCGTCGGCTGCGCGCACAAGGACCCGAAGACCACCGGCTGCGGCAAGGACGCCCGGACCCTGCAGACCCAGGTGATCGGCAAGGTGGTCGTCTACCTCCGGTACAGCCAGGCGTGCCGGGCCGCCTGGGCGGCCATCACCGAGGGCGAGCCGAAGGACCACGCGACGATCACCGACAGCAACGGCGACAGCGAGACGGCGCTCATCCACTGGGGCTACGACAACTACTCGGCGATGCTGGCCGCGGCCGACCCGACCGTCACCTTCCAGGTCTGCGGCTACCAGCCGGCCGGCCACGACTGCACCGCGGTGGTCTCCGACCTGGCCATGGTGGTGGCCTCCACCCCGATCCCGATCGGGCCCGCCTCTCCCCCGCCGGGCACCGGCGCGGGAGCGCCCACGACCCCGGCCCCGGCCACACCGGCCGCTCCGGACCCGACCGACCCCGGCCCGACCGCCGCGACGCCCGGGGCAGCTCCGGCCGACCAGGCCTCGCCCTCGCCCTCCTGACTAGTCCAGGTAGCCCCGCAGCTGCTCGGCGTAGGCGTGGTCGCGGAGCTTGACCAGGGTCTTCGACTCGATCTGGCGGATCCGCTCGCGGGTCACGCCGAACACCGCGCCGATCTCCTCCAGCGTGCGCGGGCGGCCGTCGTCCAGCCCGTAGCGGAGCTGGACGACCTGCCGCTCCCGCTCCCCCAGGGTGGCCAGGACGGCCTCCAGGTGCTGGCGCAGCAGCAGGAAGGTCGCGGACTCGGCGGGCGAGGCGGCGTCGGCGTCCTCGATCAGGTCGCCGAGCGCGACGTCCTCCTCCTCGCCGACCGGGGTGTGCAGCGAGATCGGCTCCTGGGCCAGCCGCAGCAGCTCCCGCACCCGCTCCTCGGTCAGCTCCAGGGCCGCGGCGATCTCGGCCGCCGTCGGCTCCACGCCGCGCTCCTGGAGCAGCCCGCGCTTCGCCCGGACCACCCGGTTGATCAGCTCGACCACGTGCACCGGCACCCGGATCGTCCGGGCCTGGTCGGCCAGGGCCCGGCTCATCGCCTGCCGGATCCACCAGGTCGCGTACGTGGAGAACTTGAAGCCGCGGGCGTAGTCGAACTTCTCCACCGCCCGGATCAGGCCCAGGTTGCCCTCCTGGACCAGGTCCAGCAGGGTCAGCCCGCGCCCGACGTAGCGCTTGGCGACGGAGACCACCAGCCGCAGGTTCGCCTCGATCAGCCGGCGCTTGGCGATCCGGCCCCGCACCACCAGGGTGTCCAGCTCGCCGGCCAGCGGGTCGGGCGGCGGCGGGTCCCCGTTCAGCCGCGCCTCGGCGAGGACGCCGGCCTCCACCCGGCGGGCCAGCTCGACCTCCTCCTCCGCCGTGAGCAGGCGGATCCGGCCGATCTCGCGCAGGTACTGGCGCAGCAGGTCGCCGGAGGGGCCGGTGTCGTCGGCGGGCGCGCGGCCCCCGTCCGGGTCCTCCTCCCCGGCTCGCGCGCCGGGCCCGGGCTCGGGGTCCGGACTGTCCGGATGGCCCTGCGACAGGCCCTGGGCGGGGATCCGGGCGCCGTCCGGGGGCGCCGCGCCGGCCCGCCCGTGGTGGGCGTCCTGCTCCCCGGTCTCCGGCGGCCCGGCCGGTCCGGCGGGGGCCGCTCCCGTACTGGTGGTGGTCGCTGCGACGAGGCCTTGCTCCACGGGCATCCCCTCGGGGCGGGCGCGACTCTGGCGGACCCGCGCTGTACGGAGGTGGGACGTCCTCCAGTGTGCGGTACGCCACGCTCCGTGGCCGAGACTCGTGCGCCGACTTTCTGCGCGCGGCTGCGGGCGGCGGGTGCCGCGGCGCGGGCTACAGCGCCGCCGCGCCCCGGCTGCGCAGCTGCTGCCCGTACTGCTGGAGCTGCCACAGCTCGGTCTGCACCGCGTGCAGCTCCTCGGCCCCGGCCCGCGGGCCGAGGCGCTGGAGGTAGCCGCGGACCTCGGTGATCCGCCGCTCCACGGCCAGCAGGCGCAGCTTCACCAGGAACTCCCCGGCGTAGATCGCGTCCGCCTTGCGGCGCGAGCGCACCGGCTCGACGGTCAGCTCGGTGACCAGCGAGCGCACCCGGTCGTCCGGGCAGGCCTCGCGCACGGCGCTGGTGAAGTCGGGCAGGGTCGCTCCGTACGCGGCGCCGCCGGCCTTGGCGATGGCCTGCCGGACGGCGGTGTACGGCGGGGTCGGGAACTCGTCCTCGCCGTAGTGGTCGAAGGCCGGGCTGACCAGGTCGGGGTGCTGGAGGGCCAGCTTGAGCAGCTCCCGCTCGACGAACTGGGCCGGGTCGCGCGGGTTGAGCCGGAAGGCGGGCTGCGCGGGGCGCTGCGGCCGGACGGGCTCGGGGCGGCGCTGGGCGGCCGCGCCGCGCGGGTTCTGCTGGCGCTCGCGGTCCCAGCGGGCCAGCTGGGAGATCCGGCGGACCACGAACTGCTCGTCCAGGATGCCGAGCATGCCCGCCAGGCGGACGGCGTACTCGTGCTGGATCGAGCGGTCCTTGATCTTGGCGACGATCGGGGCCGCCTCCTCCAGCGCCGCCGAACGCCCCTCAGGGGTGTCCACCCGGTGGCGGGCCACCACCGAGTTCAGCGCGAACTCGAACAGCGGGACGGGGTTGTCGATCAGGTGCTTGACCGCCTCGTCGCCCTGGGCCAGGCGCAGCTCGCACGGGTCCATGCCGCCCGGGCTGACCGCGATGGAGGTCTTGGCGGCGAACTTCTGGTCGTCCTCGAAGGCGCGCAGGGCGGCCTTCTGGCCGGCCGCGTCGCCGTCGAAGGTGAAGACGGTCTCGCCCCGGTACTGCGAGGTGTCCATCAGCAGCCGTCGGATGATCTTGATGTGGTCCTCGGCGAAGGCGGTGCCGCAGGTGGCCACCGCGGAGGTCACCCCGGCCAGGTGGCAGGCCATCACGTCGGTGTAGCCCTCGACCACCACGGCGCGGCCCGACTTGGCGATCTCCTTCTTCGCCAGGTCGATCCCGTACAGCACGTGGGACTTCTTGTAGATCGGCGTCTCGGGGGTGTTGAGGTACTTCGGGCCGTTGTCGTCCTCGCGCAGGCGGCGGGCGCCGAAGCCGACCACCTCGCCGGCGATGTCCCGGATCGGCCAGACCAGCCGGCCGCGGAAGCGGTCGATCAGGCCGCCGCGCTGGCCCTGCGAGGCGAGGCCGCCCAGCAGGATCTCCTTGTCGGAGAAGCCCTTGCCGCGCAGATAGCGGACCAGGTGCTCCCAGCCCGCGGGGGCGTAGCCGACGCCGAAGGTCTTCGCGGCCTCCTCGTCGAAGCCGCGCTCGGCCAGGAACCGGCGGCCGATCTCCGCCTCCGGCGAGGCCAGCTGCTCCTGGTAGTAGGCGGCCGCGACCTTGTGCGCCTCGACCAGCCGGGTGCGCTCGCCCTGCTGGTGGCGGGGGCTGTAGCCGCCCTCCTCGTAGCGCAGGGTGATGCCGGCCTGGGCGGCCATCCGCTCCACGGCCTCGGCGAAGGTGAAGTGCTCGATCTTCATCAGGAAGGCGATGGTGTCGCCGTTCTCCTGGCAGCCGAAGCAGTGGAAGACGCCCTTGGCGGGGTTCACGTAGAACGAGGCGGACTTCTCGTCGTGGAAGGGGCAGACGCCCTTGTACTCGCCGCCGCCACCGTTGGTCAGCTGTACGTAGTCGCCGACCACCGCGTCGATCGGCAGTGCGCTGCGCACCGCCTGTACGTCTTCGTCCCTGATCCGCCCGGCCACCCCGGAAGTCTACTGGGGCGGCCGGGCATTCCGGCCGGGTGCACCCGCGCCGCTCACGCCCAGGCGGCGCCGACGAGCCTGGCGTGCAGGGCCAGGGCCGAGGCGTCGGTGAGGGTGGCGATCTGGTCGACCACCGTGCGCAGGGCGGCGCGGTCGTCCTCGGCCTCGCGGTACATGGCGGCGAACACCGGGTCCAGCCCCTCGGGGGCGCGCCGGGCGAGGACGTACGCCAGCTCGGCGATCACGATCCGCTGGCGGGCCCGCAGCTGGGCCTGCTCGTCGCGCTGCATCACGAAGCGGACGGCGACCGCCTTGAGCACCGCGCACTCCAGCCGGACCTCCCGCGGCACCACCAGCTCGGCGGCGTAGCGGGTGAGCCGGCCCGGGCCGTAGCGGGCCCGGGTGGCCTGCTCGGCGGCCAGGCAGAAGCGGCCGATCAGCTGGCTGGTGAGGTCCTTGAGCCCGGCCCGGGCCCGGGCGGTGCCGTCGTAGGAGCGGGGCCACCACTCCTGGGCGAGCAGCCGGTCCAGGGCGGCGGACAGCTCCTCCGGACCGGCGTCCGGGGCGTAGCGTCCGGCGACCTCGAAGAGCGCGGAGCGCTCGCTCGGGGCGCGCAGCGCGGCCGGGTCGATGTGGCCGGCCTGGAGGCCGTCCTCGACGTCGTGGGTGGAGTAGGCGACGTCGTCGGACCAGTCCATCACGGTGGCCTCGAAGCACTTGCGCCCGGCCGGGGAGCCGGCCCGCATCCAGCGGAAGACCGCCAGGTCGTCGGCGTAGACGCCGTACTTGGTCGAGGCCGGGTCGGTGGGGTGGGCGCCCCTGGTCCACGGGTACTTGGTGGCGGCGTCCAGGGCGGCCCGGCTCAGGTTGAGGCCGACGCTGCGGCCCGGCCAGGGGGCGAGCCGGGCGGCGGGGCGCTCCTCCCGGGGCGCGAAGCGCTTGGGTTCGAGCCGGGTCAGGATGCGCAGCGACTGGGCGTTGCCCTCGAAGCCGCCGCAGGCCTCGGCCGCCTGGTCGAGGGCCTCCTCGCCGGTGTGGCCGAACGGCGGGTGGCCGATGTCGTGGGCCAGGCAGCCGGCCTCCACGAGGTCCGGGTCGCAGCCCAGCGCAGCACCCAACTCCCGCCCGACCTGGGCGCATTCGAGGGAGTGGGTGAGCCGGGTGCGGGGGAAGTCGCTGCGCATCGGGGCGACCACCTGGGTGGTGCCGGCCAGCCGGCGCAGGGCGGCCGAGTGGAGCACCCGGGCACGGTCGCGCTGGAAGGCCGTACGGCCCGGGCGCTTGTCGGGTTCGGGGACCCAGCGGGCCTCGGCGGCATGGTCGTACGGGATCGGGGCGGCGAGGCGGTGCGTGGTGTCGTCCATATGCCCTTCACCGTACGCCGCGCCCCCGACACGCGGGGGGTGGCACGCACGAAGGGGTGCGGGCCGGGGCGTGAACGGCGCGCGGCGGGCGGGCGGCCGCCCCGGTGAGTCGGCCCCACCCGGACGGCGCAGCTCCTCGCGCGTCTCACGCCCGCGGCCCGACGGCGGCCTCAGCCCCGGATCGCCTTCAGGACCACGGCGGACACCGCCTGCTGCCCCCTGGCGTTGGGGTGGACGGGCGCCAGCCCCGGGGCCGGGAACGGCGGCTCCACCCAGCGCTGGTCCTCCCCCGCGCACATGTCGTGCCCGGCCGAGGGCCCGGCGAGGTCGACGAACACCGCGCCGGCCGCCTCCGCGCGCTTCCTGAGCATGGCGTCGAGCTGCCGCTGCTTCTCCACCAGGAAGGCGAGGTCGGAGGCGGCCATCGCGTCGCCCAGCACCGGCCGGCAGGCCGCCGGGTCGGCCGGGAGCAGCCCCGGGTACCCGATCACGTACACCCGGGCCTTCGGGGAGCGCTTCCTGACGTCCTGGAGCACCGTGGCGATCCGCTCGCCGGCCGCGTCCACCTTCTGCTGGACGGCGTCGGTGCCGTGGCCGGCGGCGTAGTGGTCCCGGCAGGGCGACGTGCTGATCCGGTCCGCGCTGTCGGTGATCACGCCCTTGACGAGGTCCACCAGGTTGTCCTTGGCGCACTCCGTCACGACCTCCATGAAGCCGGCGTCGTTGCCGCCGATCCCCAGGGTGACCAGCCGGGTGTCCGCGGTGAGCGCCTCCAGCTGGGCCGGGTTGGTGCCGTCGGCGACCTTCTGCGGGCCGGTCAGGTCCCCGGTGCGGGCGCCGGAGCAGCTGACGTCGGTGAACTGCCCGGCGGCGAGCGAGAGGCCCTTCGCCACCAGGGACGGGTAGTTGACCCCGGAGCGGTAGCAGGCGCCCGGCTCGCCGACCTGCGGCGGGATCTTCAGCCCGGCGGTGTACGAGTCGCCGAGCGCGACGTACGGGCCGCCGGGCGGCGGGGCGCTGCTCGGCGCCGCGGCCGCGCGGGCCGGGGCGGCCGCGGCGGCGGCCCCCGCGCTGCCGTCCGCACCGGCGTCGTCGGTGCAGCCGGCCAGCAGCGCTGCGGCCAGTCCTACGGCCAGGGCGATGGTCGGACGTGCGGTCCTGGGCATGGTCTCCCCCCGGAGATACGGGTCACGGTCGGCTCCCTGCGGCGGCCCGTCCCCCGGGCGCACCAGAGGCCAACGAACGATCGCCGTCGATGACTCCCGCCCGCGGCCGAATCGTCGCGCCGCAGGCCCGGACCGGCCGGATTCCGCCCCCGGCCGGCTACCGGCCCGTGCGGCAGCCCGGCTACTCGGCGCCGCGCTCGTGCTCGGCCAGGAACTGCTCGAAGCGCCGCCCGAGTTCGTCCGCCGAGGGCAGGTCCACCGGCTCGGCGAGCAGGCTCTCCCGGCTCCCCGAGCCCGCCACGGCGTCGTACTGGCCCTCCATGCCGCGGATCGCCGAACGCAGCTCGCCGTCCCCCTGGGCCAGCTGCTCCTCGATGTCGGCGTAGACCTCGGAGACCTGCTCGCGCAGCCGGGTGCCGGGCAGCACCAGCCCGGTCGCGGACTGGGTGGCCTCCAGGATCTGCACGGCGGCCGCCGGGTAGGCGGAGCGGGCCACGTAGTGCGGGACGTGCACGGCGAAGCCCAGCACGTCGTGCCCGGCCTCGGCCAGGCGGTACTCCACCAGCGCCTGGGCGCTGCCCGGGACCTGCGCCTGCTCGAACCACTGCGGGTAGCCCGGGGCGAGGTCCAGCCGGTTGCCGTGCGGCGTCAGGCCGACCGGGCGGGTGTGCGGCACGCCCATCGGGATGCCGTGGAAGTCGATCGAGAGCCGGACCCCGAACCGCTCCACCAGCGCGCGCACGGCGCGCGCGAAGCCCTCCCACTCGACGTCCGGCTCGGGGCCGGAGAGCAGCAGGAAGGGCGCGCCGGCGGCGTCGTGGAGGAGCTGGAGCAGGATCTCCGGCGGGTCGTAGGCCGTCCAGCGGTCGTGGTCGAAGACCATCGCCGGGCGGCGGGCCCGGTAGTCGACCAGCCGGTCGTGGTCGAAGCGGGCCACCACCTGCGGCGCGCCCGTCTCCAGCAGGTGGGCCACCACCTGGCCGCCGGCCTCCCCGGCGTCCATGAAGCCCTCGAAGTGCTGGAGCAGCACGAGGCCCGCACCGGTGTCGCGCAACTGCTCGTTGGCCGCGGCCACGGCGGCCACGCCCCGCTGATCCAGCTCGTACAACGCCTGGAAGTCACGCACCGCGCACCCAACCCCGTTCTCTGCTCGTCCCGGCCGACCGGCTTCTCGTCCTGTCCAGCGTGCCGGGCGCCGCCGGAATTCCCGACCCCGCCCCCGTCCTGCCGCCGCCCCGTGGCCGGGGCGCCCGCGGGACCGCCCCGGGGGCCCGCCGACGGTGCCCCGGGGGCCGCCGGACGGCCGCCGCCGACCGCTCCGGACCATGATCGCACCCGACCGGAGAGCCCCTGGTCACGGCCCGGACGGGGGCCCCTCCGCGGGGCACCCGAACGGGCCGCACGGCCATTCGCGTGCCGCGAAGTGACGCACCGCCTTCTGGCGGGTATCGTCCTCTCGCTGCCTCGCATCGTCGCGTCGTCGTCACGTCGTCCGTAACGCCGTCGGCCACGTCCCGGTCCGGTGCTCGGCCAGCCACCCACGACGCATCTTGCCTTCACCTGGCCGCCTGCTTCCCTTCGCGCTCTCGTACCCTTCTCGGCCATTTCGCGGACGCACACTGTCCCCCCGCTCTTCCCGCCGGACCGGTCCGAGGACCCGTGTCCGTTCCGGCACCCCGCGCCGCCCGTTACGGGCCGCCGCCCCCACCCCGCCCGACCGGACCTCCGGCGTGCGCGGGCACCCGGCCGGCGGACCCGGGCCCAGGCGTACCCAGCCCAGCGCACCCCGTGCCGTACCCCGGCGCGGGAGGCACCCTCCGACCGATGAAGGACCAAGGTTCCGTGCCCGTACCTGTCATCCTCACCGGCCGCACCGTGCGGCTGGAGCCACTCGCCGCGCACCATGCCGAGGCCATCGCCGAGGCCGGCGCCGAGGACCGTACGACCTACGCCTTCACCCCCGTCCCGCACGGCCTGGAAGCCGCCCGCGACTACGTCGCCCGGGCGCTCGCCGACCAAGCCGCGGGCCGGTCGCTGCCGTTCGCGACGGTGAACCTCGCCGACGGCCGGGTCGTCGGCTCCACCCGCTTCCTGGAACTCGACTACTGGCAGGGCCCCATGGTGTGGCCGCCGGTGCCCGGGGTGCCGTTCGGCGATCCGGCCACGGCCGTCCCGGACGCGGCCGAGATCGGCAACACCTGGCTGTCGCCGCGCGCCCAGGGCACCGGCATCAACACCGAGGCCAAGCTGCTGATGCTGCGCCACGCCTTCGAGACCTGGGGCGTGCGGCGGATCTCGCTGCGCGCGGACGCCCGCAACCTGCGCTCGCGCACCGCCATCGAGCGGCTCGGCGCAACCTCCGAGGGCGTCCGCCGGGCGCACTCGCGCGGGCTGGACGGCGTGGTGCGCTCCACCGCGTTCTACTCGATCCTGGACGACGAGTGGCCGGCCGTCCGGGACATCATCGAGCTGCGGATCGCCGCCGCCACCTCGCCGAGCGCCCCGGATCCGGCGATCAACCAGGAGTGCCTTAGACCGGGCGGCAGCGGCGCCGGGCAGCTGATGATCACGGCCTGAAGCCGGGGCGGAACGACTCGTAGCCGAGGGCGGCCAGGCCCAGGACGACCGGCAGGGCGGTGTGGTCGTCCCAGGCCCGGTGGCGGCCCGGGTCGGCCTCGACCAGCGCCTCCACCGGCCGCCAGCCGTCCCGCACCCGGGCCGCCTTCACCCGGTAGATCTCCGCGCCGCCCACGCTGCGGTACAGGTGCAGCACGCCCTCGGAGACGACGGACGCCCAGCGCTCGTCCACGTCCCGGGGCCGCAGGCCGCGCCGGATCCGCTCCCAGTCGGCGTCCGACCAGAGCAGGTCCGGCACCGGGTGCGGGCGGGGCAGGCTGAGCGGCCTCAGGTGCGGCTCCCCGGCCGCCCGGACGCCGCCCGGCTCGGGGAACGCCCACCCGGGCAGCGGCTCCCGCGCGGCCAGCCAGGCCGGCGGGATGCCCGCGGTGCCGGTGTGCGCGGCGACCACCCCGCCGGTGATCGCGGCGACGGTGTCCGTGTCGCCGCCGGCCCCGATCGCCTCCCGGACGGCGGTGCGGTAGTCCGCGAGGTGCCGGGCGGCGCACCACAGCGCGTACGGGACGGTGTCGGCCGCGGACGTGCGGCTGCCGTTGCCGAGCACCTGCGCGGCGAGCCGGGAGTCCGCCCGGTCGAGCAGCCGGCGGGCCTCCCCCAGGCCGTCCCGCACCGCGCCGTTCGGGGTGAGGTCGGCCACCGACGCCAGGAAGCGCTCCGGCGTGGTCGGCCGGGTGCGCGCCCGCACCGCGTACGCGGCCGCCACCGCGACGGCGATCGCGCCGTCCACCGCCTGGGGGTGGGTGTGGGTGGTCAGGGCGGTGTCCGCCGCGGGGCGCACCACCGCCTTCGGATCCTCGGCGTACGCGGCCCCGAGCGGGGCGACCCGCATTGCGGCGCCGTTGCCGTACGAGCCCTGGCCGTCGAAGAGTTCGGCGGCCAGCCGCTTGGCGTCGCCGCCCTCGCGGACCAGCCGGAGCAGCCGGTTGGCGGCCGGCCCGTAGCCGCGGTCGAAGTCGTGGCGCAGGGCGAAGGCGTGGACGAGGTCGAACGCGTCGATCGCGCCGCGCTCGACCTGGGCGGCGTGGACCGAGCAGGCCATCTCGGTGTCGTCGGTCCAGGGCCAGGGGCCCGGTGGCTCGGTGCGGGCGGCGAGATGGGCCCGGGCGGTCTGCGGGACGAAGAACTGGGCACCGAGGGCGTCGCCCACGGAGAGGCCGTTGAGCGCGTCCAGCGCCGGCCCGGCGGGCATGGAGGGAATGGTCATATGGCTCCAGCTCAGCGGCTCGACGGCCCGCCGTCAACACCCGCGGCCGCGGGCCCCACCGACGGGGGATGTTTCGCATACCTCCGATCGCGCCGGGCAGGCACCGGGGCATGACCCGCGCGAACCCGCTCGACCCGGTCGCCCTGCTCGGCGCCGACCAGCAGCACATCGCCACCCGGGCGCAGCTGCGCCGGCTCGGGGTGCCCTCCGGCACGATCGCCCACCGGCTGCGGCCGGGCGGGCCCTGGCAGCAGGTTCTGCCCCGGGTGATCTGCCTCCAGAGCGGTCGCCTGACGTTCCATCAGAAGCTGCGGGCGGCACTGGCATACGCGACGCCGAAGGGCCGCGAGCCGCGCGCCGGGGAGGTGCTGCTGACCGGCCTCACGGTGCTGGCCGAGGCCGGGCTGCCGAGCGCCGGGCACCCGTCCGACCTGACCGCCGTCGACATCCTGATCCCTGCCCAACGCCGCGTCGGTGACAGGGAGTTCGTCCGAATCCACCGGGCCTCCGGGGCGATGCCGGGCGGCTTCGAGCGGGACGACGGGCTGTGGAGCACCACCGTCGCGCGGGCGCTGGCGGACCTCGCGCCGAAGGGCGCCGGGCGGCGCCGGTTCCGGGCGCTGTGCGCGGAGGCCGTCCAGCGGCGGCACTGCGAACTCGGCGAACTGCTGGACCAGTTGCTGTCCCGCCCGGGTGCGCTCGGGCTGCCCCAGGTGGCCGAGGTGGTGGAGGACCTGACGGTCGGGGTGCGGTCGGTGGTCGAGGGCGAGGCCCGCGACCTGCTGGCGCACGCCGGGCTTCCGGAACCGCTGTGGAACCCGGTGCTCTTCCTGGACGGCCGCTTCCTCGCCGTCCCGGACGCCTACTGGCCGCACGCCTGCGTGGCCCTGGAGATCGACTCCCGCGCCTGGCACCTGCGCCCGGCCGACCACGAGCGGGGCCTCGCCCGGGCCAACCGCCTCACCGCGGCCGGCCTCCCGGTGGTCCGCACCACCCCGGCCCAGCTGCGCCGCGACCCGGCCCCGGTGCTCCACGAGCTGACCGCCCTGGTCACCACCGGCCCGCACGCACCGCACCCGCGGATCACCTGGCGGCGGGCACGGTGAGCGGGGCGGGGGCGGGTGCGGGGCGGCTCGGGCACGGGCCCGGCTCAGCAGCGGGAGTCGATCTCCTGGAAGGTGGCGTAGTGGTCGGCGGACCAGTACTGCTCCCCGGCGTTGCCGGTCACCACCCGGCGGGCGCCGCGGTCGTCGGAGCCCGGGGTGACCACGGTGAACTCGTGGTAGTACCCGCCGGCCTTCTTGGGGAGGCGGCTCTCGCGGTTCTCGAAGACGATGCCGTCGCGGCTGTACGGGTAGGGGCCGCCCTTGGCGATCAGGCCGAGGGTGTCCTGGGCCTGGGCGGGGAGCTTGGTGCGGCAGACGTCGGCCATGGCCGGGTCGGTCGGGACCCAGGTGCCGGCCGGGGCGGTGGTGGCGCCGGCGCCGCCGGCGGGCGGGCTCGGCTTGGGGGCCGAGGGCTTGGGCGCCGTGGACCCGGACGTCGAGGGGGCGGCGGTGGCGGCCGCGGTGGGGCTCGCGGCGGCCTTGGGGTGGCTGCTCCCCTGGTTGGCGAGGAGGTACCCGGCCCCGGCCAGGACCGCCAGGATCAGCACGGCCACCACGACGAGCGGGTTTCTGCGGTTGGTCATGCGCTCCAGCTTGGCAGGCGGCCGGACCGCGCCGGACCAGCTACACACGTGGCCGCCGCCACACCACCGGGTGCGGACGCCTGGCCGGGGGCGGGCGAACGGCCCGGGGCAGACGTACGGCCGGGCGGGAACGGACGCCGTTGTCCGTTCCCGCCCGGCCGTGTCACGTACGCCGGTTCTCCTGCGCCGAGCTCCGGTGTACGCCCTCCCGACGGGAGGGTGAGCGGTCAGTCGTACCCGCGCGTGCGGAGGGGATGCCTTCCCTCCCTCAGCGCGAGTCGCTGCCCGCCGACTCGATGGCGGCGCGGCCGGCCTCCAGGCGCGCCACCGGGATCCGGAAGGGGGAGCAGGAGACGTAGTCCAGCCCCACCTCGTGGAAGAAGTGGACCGAGTCCGGGTCGCCGCCGTGCTCGCCGCAGACGCCGAGCTTGAGGTCGGGGCGGGTGGCCCGGCCGGCCTCGACGGCGTGCCTGACCAGCGAGCCGACGCCGTCGCGGTCGATGGTCTCGAACGGGGAGACCCCGAAGATGCCCTTCTCCAGGTAGGCGGTGAAGAACGAGGCCTCCACGTCGTCCCGGGAGAAGCCCCAGACCGTCTGGGTCAGGTCGTTGGTGCCGAAGGAGAAGAACTCGGCGGCCTCGGCGATCTGCCCGGCGGTCACCGCGGCGCGCGGCAGCTCGATCATGGTGCCGAGCTTGATGTCCAGCGTCACGCCGGTGGACCGGGCGACCTCGGCGAGCACCCGCTCGCACTCGTCCCGGACGAGCTCCAGCTCCTGGACGGTGCCGACCAGCGGGATCATCACCTCGGGGCGCGGGTCCCCGCCGGCCAGCTTGCGCTCGGCCGCGGCCTCGGCGATCGCCCGGACCTGCATGCCGAACAGACCGGGGATGACCAGGCCGAGGCGCACGCCGCGCAGGCCGAGCATCGGGTTCTGCTCGTGCAGCTTGTGCACCGCCTGGAGCAGGCGCAGGTCGTTCTCGTTCGGGTCCTTGCGGGCCTCGGCGAGCGCGACGCGCACCGACAGCTCGGTGATGTCGGGCAGGAACTCGTGCAGCGGCGGGTCGAGCAGCCGGACGGTGACCGGCAGTCCGTCCATCGCCTGGAAGAGCTCCAGGAAGTCGCCCTTCTGCAGCGGCAGCAGGGTGGACAGGGCGAGCTCGCGGTCCTTGTCGTTGTCCGCCAGGATCAGGTGCTCGACCTCCTTGCGGCGCTCCTCGCCGAGGAACATGTGCTCGGTGCGGCACAGGCCGATGCCCTGGGCGCCGTAGCGGCGGGCGCGCGAGCCGTCCTCGGCGTTGTCGGCGTTGGCGCGCACCGCCAGCCGGCGGCGGCCGTCGGCGTGCGACATCAGCCGGTGCACGGCCTGGACCAGACCGCCCTGGACGTCGGCGCCGGCGTGCAGGGTGCCCTCGAAGTACTCGACCACGGGGGACGGCAGGACGGGCACCTCGCCGAGGTAGACCTTGCCGGTGGCGCCGTCGATCGACACGATGTCGCCCTCGTGGACGACCTGGCCGTCGGCGGTGGTGAAGCGGCGGCCCTTGGTGTCGACCTCCAGCTCCTCGGCGCCGCAGACGCAGGTCTTGCCCATGCCGCGGGCGACCACGGCCGCGTGCGAGGTCTTGCCGCCGCGCGAGGTCAGGATGCCCTCGGCGGCGATCATGCCGTCCAGGTCGTCCGGGTTGGTCTCCCGGCGGACCAGGATGACCTTCTCGCCGGAGCGGGACCACTTGACGGCGGTGTAGGAGTCGAAGACGACCTTGCCGATCGCGGCGCCGGGCGAGGCGGCCAGGCCCCAGGCGATCTGCCGCGACTCGGCGTTGGGGGCGAAGCGCGGGAACATCAGCTGCGAGAGCTGGCCGCCGGTGACCCGCATCAGGGCCTCGTCCAGGTCGATCAGGCCCTGGTCGACCAGCTGGACGGCGATCCGGAAGGCGGCCGCGGCGGTGCGCTTGCCGACGCGGGTCTGGAGCATCCAGAGCTTGCCGCGCTCGATGGTGAACTCGATGTCGCAGAGGTCGCGGTAGTGGTTCTCGAGCGTCTGCATGATCGTCATCAGCTCGTCGTACGACTTCTTGTCGAGCGTCTCCAGCTCGGCCAGCTGCAGGGTGTTGCGGATGCCGGCGACGACGTCCTCGCCCTGCGCGTTGGACAGGTAGTCGCCGTAGACGCCCTGGGCGCCGGTGGAGGGGTCGCGGGTGAAGGCGACGCCGGTGCCGGAGTCCTCGCCGAGGTTGCCGAAGACCATGGTGCAGATGTTGACCGCGGTGCCCAGGTCGTTCGGGATGCGCTCCTGGCGGCGGTACAGCCGGGCGCGGTCGCCGTTCCAGGAGTGGAAGACGGCGTGGACGGCGAGGTCCATCTGCTCGCGCGGCTCCTGCGGGAAGGCCCGGCCGGTCTCGCGCTCGACGATGCCCTTGAACACCTCGACCAGGGCCCGGAGGTCGTCGGCGTCCAGGTCCAGGTCGTTGGCGGTGCCCTTGGCGCGCTTGGCCTCGTCCAGGGCCTCCTCGAACAGCTCGCCGTCGACGCCCAGCACGGTCTTGCCGAACATCTGGACCAGGCGGCGGTAGGAGTCCCAGGCGAAGCGCTCGTTGCCGGACTGCGCGGCGAGGCCGGCCACCGAGGCGTCGGAGAGGCCGATGTTGAGGACGGTGTCCATCATGCCGGGCATGGAGAACTTCGCACCGGAGCGCACCGAGACCAGCAGGGGGTTGTCGGCCTGGCCGAGCTTCTTGCCCATCTGCTGTTCGAGGGCCGCCAGGTGGGCGCTGATCTCCTCGTGCAGGGAGGCCGGCTCGCTACCGGTCTCCAGGAAGACCTTGCAGGCCTCCGTGGTGATGGTGAACCCCGGGGGGACCGGCAGGCCCAGGTTGGTCATCTCGGCCAGGTTCGCGCCCTTGCCGCCAAGAAGATCCTTGAGGTCCTTGTTTCCTTCGGTGAAGGAGTAAACAAACTTCTGCTGGGACGGCACGGGTCGGTCTCCTCGTACGCGGTTGCCCTGACGCCGGAGAACATACCCATTTCGAAGGCACTTCTCTGCCCTGAATAGGCCACCCGAGGCTGGTACCAATCGGTAACCCGCTAGATCGAATGCACATAAAGGCGTTCACCTCTGTTGGTGAAATCGTCCGCCTGACGCTAGCTAGTGTTCAATTCTTGAAGCCAAGCCGACCTTGTGATCACCCGATGCGGACGCACCGTAGCGGTCGGCGACCCCTGGCGTCGCCCCGGATTGATTTCCTGCACCCGGATCGCCCGATCACCGGCCGATCGACTTCGGGAAGCGATCCGCCACCGACCTGTCCACTTCGTCCACTGACCGGCCGTCAGCCCCCGCCGCATGTGGCAAGCGTCACCAGCGCATCCCACCGGTCGGACGTAGGGCGCCTGCGCCAATCGTCGCACTACGTCCGCACTCGTGCCCGCTGAGTGACCTCGGACTGACGAAAAGGAGCCCTCTTGGCCAGGATGGACAAGAGGGCCAGGACTCGGCGGCCATCGACCCGAACGGGCCGATTTCGCCAGGTCGTACAGATCAGCCGCCAGAGGTGTCCGATTCGGCGTCGACGCCGGGTCGGGCGCAGTCGTACGGATCGTCCAACCAGCCGTCCGGCAGGACCACCCGGTTGTTGCCGCTGGTCCGTCCGCGCGGGCCGTCCGCGCCCTCCGGCCAGCCCTGGGACTGCTCCACCTGGGAGAGGGTCTCGGCCAGTTCGGCCAGCGAGGAGGAGCCGGCCAGCCGCACCCGCAGCTCGGAGCCGACCGAGAAGCCCTTGGTGTACCAGGCGACGTGCTTGCGGAAGTCGACCACGCCGCGGGTCTCGTCGCCCATCCACTCGCCGAGCAGCTGCGCGTGGCGCACCATCGCCGCGGCCACGTAGCCGAAGTCGGGCCGAGCGTAGTCCGCGTCGCCCTCGAAGACCGCGACCAGGTCCTTGAACAGCCACGGCCGGCCCAGGCAGCCCCGGCCCACCACCACGCCGTCGCAACCGGTCTCGCGCATCATCCGCAGCGCGTCGTCGGCCGACCAGATGTCGCCGTTGCCCAGCACCGGGATGTGCGCCGGGACGGACTCGCGCAGCCGGGCGATCGCCGACCAGTCGGCCGTCCCGCCGTAGTGCTGGGCGGCGGTGCGCCCGTGCAGGGCGATCGCAGCCACGCCCTCCTCGGCACCGATCCGGCCGGCGTCCAGGTAGGTGAGGTGGTCGTCGTCGATGCCCTTGCGCATCTTCATGGTCACCGGGAGGTCGCCCGCGTTGGCGACGGCCTCGCGCAGGATCTCGCGCAGCAGGTTGCGCTTGTACGGCAGCGCCGAGCCGCCGCCCTTGCGGGTGACCTTGGGGACGGGGCAGCCGAAGTTGAGGTCGATGTGGTCGGCCAGGCCCTCCTCGGAGATCATCCGGGCGGCCTTGCCGACGGTCTGCGGGTCGACCCCGTACAGCTGGATCGAGCGCGGCTTCTCGCTCGGGTCGAACCTGATCAGCTGCATGGTCTTGGCGTTGCGCTCGACCAGCGCCCGGGTGGTGATCATCTCCGAGACGTACAGCCCCTTGCCGCCGCTCTGCTCGCGGCACAGGGTGCGGAACGGCGCGTTGGTGATGCCGGCCATCGGCGCCAGCACGACGGGCGGCCACACCCGGATCGGGCCGATGTCGAGCGGCGCGAACTCGGTGTCGGACGCGGTGGCTGCGGGCGTGACTGTCATGCGCGGCTGACCTCGGGTGAGGGGGACGGGACTCTCCATTGTCCCCCACCCGGGTGAGCGGCCCCGCTACGGAGCCGAGGACGCCGGGGCGGGCGGCGAGGCGGACGGGGCCGGGGAGGCCGCGGGCGGCGGCGCGAACGCCGACGGGAGGACGGTCACCGCCCCGGAGGTGACCGCGGTGTGCACCCGGTTCGGGCTGGACGAGTCCGCCAGCGCCGGGTCGATCCGGCCGCTGCCGCTGCCGATCTCGCTGGAGACGGCGTACCGGCTGTCCTTCGGCAGGAACAGCGCCACCGACCCCGAGGTGGCCGTGGCCTCCACCTCGTGCGGGGGCCTCGCGAAGGCCAGCTCCACCGCGCCCGAGGTGAGCTGCGCCGACACCCGCGGGGCCGCCAGGCCGGTGCCCCGCACCAGACCGGAGGTGCCGTGCACCGACACCTCCCCGGAGGTGTCGGAGAGTACCAGCTGCCCGGAGGTCAGCTCCATCCGCACGTCCCCGCTCATCCCCTCCAGCTGGACGGAGCCGGTGCCCACCGAACCCGACACCTCCGTCCCGGCCGGCACCTCCAGGTCGATCTCCGCCCCGCAGCCGACCTCCGCGAACGGCAGCACCAGGCGGCAGTGCATCCCGACGGTGAGCACGTCCCCCTCGAAGACGGTGGAGAGCACCGGCTTGCGCAGCAGCCAGTCCAGGCGCTGGCGGACCACCACGTGGCCCTCCTGGCCGGCCCGGACCCGGACCGACGCGTTGCCGGTCTCCAGCCGGAGCCGGTGGACCACCACGTCGTACGGCCGGGTGGAGTCGGTGCGCTGCTGCACCGCCATCGACCAGGTCTGGAGCCCGGCGACGAGCACGACGAGGACGATCGCGAGCGTCCCGGTGATCCGCCAGGCCTTCGCCGCCCCCACTGCTACCCGACCTCCAGGAAGCGCAGCACCGCCATCACCCGGCGGTGGCTGTCCTCGGCCTGCGGCAGGTCGAGCTTGGTGAAGATCGAGTTGATGTGCTTGGCCACCGCGCTGTCGCTGACCACCAGCGCACCGGCGATCGCGGCGTTGGAGCGGCCCTCCGCCATCAGGGCGAGCACGTCGCGCTCGCGCGGGGTCAGCTTCTCCAGCGGGTCCCGGTGGCGGCGCACCAGCAGCTGGGCGACCACCTCCGGGTCCAGCGCGGTGCCGCCCTCGGCGACCCGCTGGAGCGCGTCCACGAAGTCGTCGACGTTGGCCACCCGCTGCTTGAGCAGGTAGCCCACGCCGCTGGTGTTGGTCGCCAGCAGGTCCGCGGCGTAGCGCTCCTCCACGTACTGGGAGAGCAGCAGCACGGCGGTGTCCGGCCACTGCCGGCGGATCACCATCGCCGCCTTCACCCCCTCGTCGCTGAAGCCGGGGGGCATCCGGACGTCGGCCACCACCACCTTCGGGCGGTGCTCCTCGACGGCGGCCAGCAGCTCGGTGGCGTCCCCGACCGCGGCCACGACCTCGAAGCCCACCGCCTCCAGGACCTTGACCAGGCCGACCCTCAGCAGGACCGAGTCCTCGGCGATCACAGCACGCACGGCAACTCCACGGTGATGGTGGTGGGGCCCCCGAGGGGGCTGAGAACGGACAGCGTGCCGTCGACCGAGGCGGCGCGCTTGCGCAGCCCGGTGAGCCCGGTGCCGCGCGAGGCGTCCGCGCCGCCCACGCCGTCGTCGCTGATGACCAGGCGCAGCCGGCCGCCGGCCGTCCGCACCGAGAGGTCGACCTGGCGGGCCCTGGCGTGCTTGGCCACGTTGGTGAGCGCCTCGGAGACGGTGAAGTAGGCGACCGCCTCGACCGTCGGGACGACCCGTTCGGAGAGGTCCACCTCCAGGCGCACCGGGAGCGGGGCGCGGGCCGCGATGCCGGACAGCGCCGCGTCCAGACCGCGGTCCTCCAGGACGGCGGGGTGCAGGCCGCGGACCAGGTCGCGCAGCTCGTCGATGGCCGCCTGGGCCTCCTCGTGCGCGTCGACGATCACCTGCATCACCTCGGGCGGCACGTCCTTGAGGGTGCGCCGGGCCAGGCCCAGGTTCATCGCGAGGGAGGTCAGCCGCTGCTGGGTGCCGTCGTGCAGGTCGCGCTCGATCCGGCGGCGCTCGGCGTCCACCGCGTCGACCAGCCCGGCCCGGCTCTCGGCGATCTCCTCGACCCGCCGCTCCAGCGCCTCCGCCCGGTCCGGGCCGAGCAGCCGCCGGGCCGCCCACACCTCCAGCGCGGCCAGCTGGGTGCCCGCCGGGGAGAGCGCCGCCAGCAGCAGCACCCCGCCGAGGGTGAGCAGGAGGTCCTGGCCGGCCAGGCCGGAGCGCAGGCCGGTCCCGGCGGGCAGCAGCCAGACCCAGCCGTACACGGTGGCCAGCACCGCCCCGGCCGCCCAGGCGTACAGCACCGCCAGCGCGCCCACCGCGAGCAGCGGGCCGACCACCAGGTGGTAGAGGACCTGGCGCCAGGTCATCCCGAGCAGCCAGCGCCGGCGCCCCGTCGGCGGGCGCAGCGGCGGCACCTCCACCCCGTGCAGGGCGCGCAGCCGGCCGCGCTGGACGGCGGTCAGCGGGTGGGTGCCGGCCAGGACGGCGGCGATCACCGGGAAGAGCAGGGACGGCGTGGTGACGGCCAGCCAGACCGGCAGGGCCACGGGTATGCCGGCGGCGGTGAAGCGGACGTCCCGCCAGACCCCGGGCGACCACGGCGGGCGCCCGAGGCTCCTGGCGAGCGCTCGGCGCAACGTGGTGGAGGGCATGGCCGACAGCGTAGGGCCCGGTGATCACGAGCCGCCATGAAGGGGGGTTCCCGGTGGGGGTGTAGCTGGCTACACCCCCGATTCGGTGTGGGGCACCACCGACAGGAGGCGGGCCCGGGCGGAAGGCTTGGGGGCATGACGAGCACCGCACCGCACTCCGCCACTCCGCCGCACGGACGGCGCCCCGACACCCGGGGTGCCGCGTCCGAAGGGCTGCTGTCGGAGCAGGACGCGCCGACGGAGGAGGACGCGCTGCCGGCCGGGGGCGGGCCCTGGTCGGTGCGCAGCATCGCGTCCGGCCGCGGCCGGCCCGCGCTGGAGCTCTACCAGTACGGGGAGCTGACGGACGTCCTGGTCGCCGCCCGGCTCACCCCGCACCTGCTGCGCGGGGCCCGGCACTGCCCGTCCGCCGGGCGGAGCCGGCACGTGCTGGCCTGGGGCCGGCTGGCGGCCGACGGCACCGTGCCCTCGGTGGTGTTCACCGGGCGCCGGCCGTTCCGCCGGGTGCGCGCCGCGGCCGAGGTGGCCACGGTGGCCGGCCGGTTCTGGGTCGCCTGGGCCGAGGGGCCGTTCGACGCGGTGCGGGTCGAGCACACGGCGGGCGGGGTGGCCGAACGGCTGCCGCTGGAGCGGGTCCGCGGCCGCGGCCGGGGGGCGGCGTGACGACGGCCGTCCTCACCGCCGGCCCCGCACCCGCGGACGTCCTGCCGGCGCGCTTCGCCCGGGTGCCGGCCCTGGCCGCGGTCGCGCTGCTGCCCTGGCTGGGCGTCCTCGCCGTCTGCCACGAGACCCCGTGGGTCGTGCTCGACCTCACCGAGTTCGCCGCCCTGCTCTCGCTGGACGCCCTGCTGCGCCGGCGCAGCCCCGCCGCACTGTGGGCGGGCGCGGCGGTGGCCCTGCTGCTCGCCGGGGACGCGCTGGCCGACATCGCCTGCGCCGGGCCCGGCCACGCGGTGCTCGCCGCGCTGGTCATGGCCGCCGGCGTGGAACTGCCGCTCGCCGTGCTCTGTCTGCGGCTCGGGCGGGACGCCGCGGCGCGGACCTAGGACGTGCCCCGGGGCGCTTGCTGCGCGTCCTTGCGGGGCAGCCGGTCCATCAGCGCGCGGGTCTCCTCGTCCAGCGGGGTGTAGGTGACCATCCGCGTCCCCAGCCGGGGGCTGAGCCAGAAGTTGGTGTACTCGCAGCGCAGCAGCCCGACGCCCGGCACCTGGAAGCGCTTGACCCCGTTGCCCGGCCGCATCACGTCGTGCCGCTGCCAGAGCTCCGCGAAGTCCGGCGAGGCCTTGAGCACCCGGGCCAGCAGCGCCTTCCAGGCCGGCTCCGCGCTGTGGTCGGCCATCGCCGAGCGGAACCGGGCCACGATGCCGAGGCGCTCGGTGCGGTAGTCCACCAGCACGTCGCGGAAGTGGGAGGGCGTGAACGCCATCCACATCAGGTTCCGGTCCTCGGGAGCCAGCCGGTCGAGGTCGCCGACGAACGCGGTGTACTGGGGGTTGCACGCCAGTATGTCGTAGCGGGAGTTGAGCACCACGGCCGGGTACGGCGCCAGCTGGTCCAGCAGCAGCCGCACGCTCGGGGTCACCGAGGGGCACTCCTTCACCAGGACCGGGTCGTCCGCGCCGGCCAGGGTGAACAGGTGGGCGCGCTCGCTCGGGTCCAGCAGCAGCGCCCTGGCCACCGAGTCCAGCACCTGGGCGGACACCTGGATGTCCCGCCCCTGTTCCAGCCACGTGTACCAGGTCACCCCGACCGCGGCGAGCTGCGCGACCTCCTCCCGGCGCAGCCCCGGCGTCCGTCGGCGGCCGGTCATCGGCAGGCCCACCTGCTCGGGCGCCAGCCGTTCCCGGCGGCTGCGCAGGAAGCCGGCGAGCTCGTGCCGGCGGGCTTCGGCGGGGCTGGTCCGGCGCTGTACGGCGGCCGAGGCGGCAGCCGGGCCGGTGAGGGCTTGCGCGGAGGGCGGGGCGAGGCTCATGCTCCCCAGCATGCGGCAGCCGACAGCCTGTTGCCAGGTACTTCTTATACCCGGATAACCACACTCTGGTACCAGGGTGCGGCGCGGCGGATCGTGGTGCCCGTGACCCGACCTCTCGCCGTAGCCCCCGTACCGAGCCGCACCGCCACCACCCCCGGCACCGCGGCTGCCCGTACGGCCACCGGCTCCACCGCTCCCGCCCCAACCGCTCCCTCCGCCACCCCCGGCACCGCCACCCTCGGCACCGCCGGGCTGGTCACCGTCCTGCTCGGCGCGTTCCTGCCGATGCTCGACTTCTTCATCGTCAACGTCGCCCTGCCCACCATCGACCAGGACCTGGCCGCCGGGCCCGCCGTCCTGGAACTGGTCGCCGCCGGGTACGGCATCGCCTTCGCCGTGCTGCTCGTCCTCGGCGGGCGCCTCGGCGACAGCTACGGCCGCCGCCGGCTGTTCGTCATCGGCGCCCTGGCCTTCGCCCTGACCTCGCTGGCCTGCGGCCTCGCCCCCGGCGCGTGGTCCCTGGTCGCCGCCCGGGCCGCCCAGGGCGCCTCCGCCGCACTGCTGATCCCGCAGGTGCTCGGCACCATCACCGCCGCCACCGAGGGCGCCCGGCGCGGCCGCGCGCTCAGCGTCTACGGGGCGGTCGGCGGGATCTCGGTGGTGATCGGCCAGGTGCTCGGCGGGATGATCGTCGCCGCCGACCTGTTCGGCACCGGCTGGCGCTCGGTGTTCCTGCTGAACGTGCCGTTCGCGCTGCTCGCCGCGGTGCTCGCGGTCCGCTGCGTCCCGGAGAGCAGGGCCGCCACGGCCACCCGGGTCGACGTCCCCGGCACCGTCCTGCTCACCGCCACGCTGCTCTCCCTGCTCGTCCCGCTGATGGAGGGCCGGGCCGCCGGCTGGCCGCTCTGGTCCTGGGTGCTGCTGGCACTGTTCCCCGTCCTCGCCCTCGCCTTCGGGGCCGTCGAGCGCCGCGCCGAGCGGCGCGGGGACACCCCGCTGGTGCCGCCGTCGCTGCTGCGCGTCCCGGAGATGCGGCGCGGCCTGGGCATCGCCCTGCCCTACTTCACGGGCTTCGGCGGCTTCATGTTCGTCATCGCCGTCGCCCTCCAGCAGGGCCTGCGGCTCGGCCCGGTCGCGGCCGGCTGGGCGCTCGTCCCGATGGCCGTCGGCTACTTCTCCGCCTCGCTGGCCGGCCCGCGGATGATCAGCCGGTGGGGCAGCCGGGTGCTCAGCGCGGGCGCCGTCGTGCAGGCCACCGGCCTCGCCGCCCTCGCCCTGACCGTGCTCGCCGACCCGGCGCACTTCTCCCCGCTGCGGATGGCCCCGGGCGTCGCCCTCGCCGGCATCGGGCAGGGCATGATCGGCACCCCGCTGTTCCGGGTCGTCCTCTCCACGGTGCCGGCCGCCCGGGCCGGCGTCGGCAGCGGCGTCCTCGCCACCGGCCAGCAGTCCAGCCTCGCCCTCGGCGTCGCCACCCTCGGCACCCTCTACCTCTCGCTCTCCCCCGTCCTCGGCATGGACCGCGCCCTCGCCCTGTGCCTGGGGATCCAGCTCCTCGGCTCCTTCACCATCCTCTACCTGACCACCCGGCTCCCCCGCTCCATCGGCTGACCGGGCTCGGCTCCGGCGGGGAGCCGGCGGGCGGCCCCCGCGACCGGCGGCACCGGGCGCGGGGGCCGCCCGCGCTCCGCTGCCGGGCCCTGTGACGGGTTGTCAACCCCGACCAACGTCAGGGGTGCCGCCTGACTTTCGGGTCGGGTGGAAAGGCCGCACCGGGTTCTACCGTCCGGAGCATGACGTACACGCACAGGAATGCGAGGAGGGCCGGCGCGCGAGGCGTCGCCTCCGGCTCCAGGCCCGTCCTCGCCTCGGCCGTGCTCTGCGCAGGCGCCGGGGCGGTGGCATGGCTGGCGCCTAAGCGGGGTGGCGGCGCGGGGCCGGTACGGGTGGCGGCCGGGTGGTCGGCCGAGGGGTACCGGTGGGCTGCGGAGGCTGTCGGCGACGCCCCGCACGCGGTGGCCTCGCTGGCGGCGCCGGCCACCGAGGCCGGGCTGCTGGTGCTGGGGCTGCTGCTGGCGTTCTGCTGGTGGACGGCCCGGGCCCGCGGGGCGGGCGGGGTGGTCGCGGGGGTGGCGCTGGTCGGGCTCGGCACGGTGCTGGCGTACGGCGCGAGCGAGGTGCTGAAGGTGCTCCTCGACGAGGAGCGGCCCTGCCGGGCCCTCGCCGGGCTGCCGGGCACGGCGGTCGGCGGGTGCCCGCCGCCGGGTGACTGGTCCTTCCCCAGCAACCACGCCACCCTGGCGGCCGCGCTGACGACGGGGCTGGTGCTGCTGCGCCCGCGCTGGGCGCCGCTGGTGATACCCGTCGGCGGGGCCACGGCCGCGCTGCGGGTGGCGGCCGGGGTGCACTACCCCCATGACGTGCTCGCCGGCGCCGCGCTCGGCGGTACGGTCACGGCCGCCGTGGTCCTCGCCCTGCGGCCGGCGGCCACCACCGTAGCGGCGCTGACCGCGGCGCCCCTGCTCGGGTGGCTGCTGTCGGCGCCGCCGGCACCGTCCGCCGGCGGCACGGCGGCCTCAGTCCCGCGGGCCGCCCGCGCAGGCCGCGCCGAGGGTCAGCCCGGCCTCGTGGGCGAGGACGGCGGCAGCCGCCCGGTTGGCCACCCCCAGGCGCGACAGGATGGAGCTCGCATGGGCCTTCACCGTGCCTTCCACCACTCCCAGCCGCCGCGCGATCTGACCGTTGGACAGCCCGGCGGCGATCAGCGTCAGCACGTCCCGTTCCCGGGCGGTCAGGGCGGCCACCCGGTCCCGGGCACCGGCGCGCCGGCCGGCGGGGCCGCCGGCCCCGGTGGCGGCCAGGTGGGCGACCACCCGGGCGGCCACCTTGGGTGAGAGGTAGGCCGCCCCCGCGGCCACCGCGTGCACCCCGGCGAGCAGTTCCTCGGGCTCGCCGGACTTGATCAGGAACCCGTTCGCGCCGCCGCTGAGCGCGCGCAGGATGTAGTCGTCCTCACCGAAGGTGGTCAGCATGAGTACTCCGGTGGCCAGGCCGTTGCGGCGGATCTCGGCGGCGGCGGTGATGCCGTCCGCGCCGGGCATCCGGATGTCCAGCACGGCGACGTCCGGCCGGTGGCGCCGGACCAGGTCGACGGCCTCCCGGCCGTCCCCGGTCTCGGCGACGATCTCGACGTCCGGGTCGGTGGCGAGCACCGCGCGCAGTCCCGCGCGGATCATGGGCTCGTCGTCGGCGAGCAGCACCCGGATCGGTGCGGTGGTCATCGGCGGCTCCTGTCGGTCGCTCGGTGCGGAGGTGGTACGGGGAGGCAGGCGCGGCGGGTGGTCAGGAGAGGAGCACGTCGCGCGAGACCAGGCGGGAGTCCTGGAAGCAGAGCCGGTAGGCGTCGCCGGCCCGGTCCACGAACAGTTGGGCGGTGATGGCGTAGTGCGCGCAGGAGACTCCTTCCCCCGAGGGCGGTGCGGGCGTCGAGGGCCCGCTCGGCGGGTGGTACGGCAGCCGGTGGCCCGGCAGCAGCCGCTCGACCGAGGCCTGGTCCTGCCCCACCTGGAGGGTGGCATAGACCTCCGGGTCCAGCACCGACAGGCTGACCACGTAGAACGTCCATGCTCGCAGCACCACGGTCAGCAGCACAGCCGTCGCCAGCGGGACGAGCACCACGGCGGCCAGCGTCCGGCCGGCCTTGCGCCGGGCCCGGTGCAGCTCGCGCACCGGCGACGGCGGGACGGCGGGCTCCGGCGGGACGGGCCCCGCGGCCCGGCGCGGCAGCTCGGCCACGACCTCGAAGCCGCCGTCCGGGCGGGCCCCGTGGGCGAAGGTGCCACCCGCGAGCCGGACCCGCTCGGTCAGCCCGGCCAGGCCGTGGCCGCCGCCGGCCGGACCGCCCGGCGGGGCGGCGGGCGGGGCGGAAGCACCGGTGGGCGTTGCGCCGCGCACGGTTGACGCGGGTGCCGCCGACGCCGCTCCGGGGGCGGCGGGCCCGGGCGCGGGGCCGTTGGCCACCCGCACCCGGGCGCCGTCGGCCGCGTACGCCACCTCCACGGTGACGGCCGCCCGCGGTGCGTGCTTGGCGGCGTTGGTCAGCGCCTCCTGCACCACCCGGTACGCGGCGTGCTCCGTGGTGCGCGGGAGCCCCTCCGGCTCGCCGGTGATCTCCGCGCGGACGTCCAGGCCGGCGGCGGCCGCGTCGGCGACCAGGTGCGGGATGTCCGAGTCGGCCGGCCCCCGGGCCGCGGGGGTGCCGGCCCCGCTCTCGTCCCCGTCGCGCAGGATGCCGATCACCTCGCCGAGCCGGTCGACGGCGGCGGCCGCGCCCGCCCGGATCTCCTGGGCGGCCTGCCGGTGGGGCGGGGCGAGGCCGGGGGCGAGCTTGAGCGCCCCGGCACGCAGGGCGATCAGGCTGAGGTCGTGCCCGAGGGCGTCGTGCATGTCCTGGGCGATCCTGGCCCGTTCGCGCAGGCGGGCCTGCTCGGCGATCAACCGCTGCTCGCGCTCCAACTGTTCGGCCCGCTCCCACCCGGCGCGCACCAGTTCCTGCGACTGCCGCCAGAACCGGCCCAACAGCCACGGCCCCATTCCGGTGCTCACCGCGAGCGCGACGAACCTCAGGCCCAGCACGATCCAGGAGGGCACCGATCCGACCACCAGCACCCCGGCCGACACCAGGACGGCGAAGCCCACCGCCGCCGGCCGCACCCGCTCCGTCCGCAACCCGGCCAGGAAGGAGAACCCGATCGCCGGCAACGCCCACCAGAGGCTCGTGACACCGAGCCCGACACACACCGACGCCGCCACGGGCAACGCCGCTCCACTCATCCGCATGCCCACGACCCTACGAGGGCCGCCGTCCCGGCGGATCTGTCGAAAGTCATGCCCGGGGCGGCCCCGAGCCGGCCGGCGCCGGACCGGTACGACGCACGGGGTGCCGCCGGCGGACCACCTGTGAGATAACCGTGGCACGCATCCGAACCGGGGGAAGGACGGCGGCATGGTCCTCGTCATGGTGTTCCTGCTCGTACTCGCCGGCACCGTCGCCGGTGCCACGGTCCACCTGGTGCTGCGGGACCGCGCGCGGCGGCACCGCTTCGACGACGCCGAGGGAGTGCTGATCGAACAGCACCGGACGGCCCACGCCGCGCGCATGCGGGCGACGTACTCCAGCCTGTCCGTCCACCACGGGAACGGCGTGATCGGCGACGAGGGGAACCGCCACCGCTCCTGACCGCCCGTCGGCTCCGGCGCCGCCTCAGCGGCACAAGGCGGCGTCGACCAGGTCTTCGAGGTGCCGGGTGACGGCGTAGTCGGTCGGCACCGTGGTCACCGCGAGGTGTGCGGCGCGCCCGTCCTCGGTGACGCCGCCCCGGGTCTCGTAGCCGGGGATGTCGCCGCCGTGCCCCCAGTAGACCCCGCCGCAGGACAGCGGCCGGCTGAAGACGCCCAGTCCGGCGCCCATGCCGCTGTCCCCCACCGGGACGGTGGTGCGCAACCGGGCGAGCTGGGCCGCGGGCAACAGGCGGTCCGGGACGAGCAGTTCGGTGAAGAAGCGGTTGAGGTCCGAGGCGGTGGAGACCATCTGCCCGGCCGCCCAGCCCGCCGACGGGTCCATCTCCGTGAAGTCGGTCAGCGGCCCCTCGACGGACTCCCTGCGGTAGCCGTGCGGGTGGGGCTCCCGGATCGTCCGGTCGCCCGCGGCCGGGAAGTAGGTGTGCCGCAGCCCGAGGCGCCGGACGATCCGCCGGTCGATCTCCTCGGCGAGCGGCCGGCCCGTCACCCGCTGGACGACCAGGCCCGCCACCACGTAGTCGGTGCTGCTGTAGCCGAACGTCTCCCCGGGCGCGAAGGCGGGCTTCTGCCGCAGGGCCGCGTCCAGCAGCTCCCGGGGCTCGAAGTACCGGGAGCGGAGCGAGGCCTCGTCCAGCAGCCCCTCGTAGTCGGGCAGGCCGCTGGTGTGCTGGAGGAGCTGCCGGACGGTGATGCCGCGCCCGTCGAGGCCCTCGCCGCGGACCAGGTCGGGGAGGTAGGTGTCGACGGTGGCGTCGAGGTCGACCCTGCCCTCCGCCACCAGCTGGAGCACCACGACGGCGGTGAAGGCCTTGGTGTTGCTCCCGATCCGCACCTGCCCGTCGACGGGGACCGCGGCGCCGGTGGCGAGGTCCCCCACCCCCGCGGTGTAGGTGCGGGTCCGGCCCCGCCCGTCCCGGACGGTCGCGAGCGCGGCGGGCACCCCGTCCGTGCGCACCAGGGCGTCCAGTCCCCGCTGTACGGCGTCCGGTGCGGAGGCAGCGGGCCGGGCCGAAGCGGCGGCCGACGGCGCGGACGGTGCCACGGCCGCGACGGCGCCGGCGGTCGTGAGCGCGAGGCCGAGTGCCATGTGGCGGATGCGCGAGCGACGCACGGGTCAACTCCTCTGTCGTCGTGGGGGCCGGGAGGAATCCCGGTCACGGCCGCCAGTCTGGTCACGCCGCGCACGACGGACCTCCCCCGATCGAGGGAGCGAGGGAGCGCCTCCCCTCCCCCGGCGTCAGGGCCGGGCGGGCCCGCGCAGCGGCAGCGTCCGGCTGTAGACCACGCTCGTGGTGGTGCTGCCGAAGGCGGCCAACTCGTCCACCAGGGCCTCCAGGTGCTCCATGGAGGTCGCCGCCAGCTTGAGGGTGTAGCAGTCGTCGCCGGTGGTCCGCAGGCACTCCAGGACCTCCCGCCGCTCCGCGAGCAGCCGGCGCAGCGGCTCGTGCCGGTTGCCCGGGTACTTCAGCCGGACGACGGCCAGCACCGGGTAGCCGACCTTCGCCAGGTCCACCGCCGCGTGGTAGCCGGTGACGACGCCCAGCGCCTCCAGGTTCCGCACTCGTTCGGTGGTCGCCGAGGCGCTGAGCGACACCCGCCGCCCCAGCTCGCTCAGCGAGATGCGGGCCTCCCGTTGCAGCTGCTCGATGATCGCCCAGTCGGTGTCGTCAAGGTTCACGGTCATAGCGCGAATCTACCGGGAAAACCACGGCGATCCGCTCCCCACAGAGGGAGCATTCCGTTCCGTCCGCCATGATCACGGGGATAGCCTCGATCCATGCAACTTGGCGTCAACATACCGAACTTCGGCCCGGGGACGGACCCCGGCGTGCTGCGCGAGTGGGCCCGGACGGCGCAGGGCCTCGGCTTCGACCTCCTCATGGTGTCGGACCACGTGGTGGTGACCCCGGACGTCGCCGAGCGCTACCCGGAGCCGTTCTACGAGCCGTTCACCACCCTCTCCTGGCTCGCCGCCACCGCCCCCGGCCTGCGGATCGGCACGACCGTACTCGTGCTGCCCTACCGCAACCCGCTGCTGGTGGCACGGACGGCCGGCACCCTCGACCGGCTCACCGACGGCCGGTTCGTCCTCGGGGTGGGAATCGGCTGGGCGCGCCGGGAGTTCGACGCGCTCGGCGTACCGTTCGGCGCCCGCGGCAGGCTCACCGACGAGTACCTGGCCGCGCTGCGGGAGGCCTGGGCGCAGGGGCCGGACCGCCCCGGTCACCGGCGCGTCCCGGTCTGGGTCGGCGGCCACAGCGCGGCGGCGCTGCGCCGGGCCGTCCGGTTCGGCGACGCCTGGCACCCGCTGCGGCTCCCCGTCGCCCGGATGCGGGCGGCCCTGGCCGAACACCCGCTGCCGGGCTTCGCCCCCCGCATCGCCCTGCGGCCGACGCCCGCCCCGGTCGAGGACCCGGAGCGCCCGGCCGGCGTCGGCACCGTCGACCAGATCCTCGACGACCTGCGCCGGCTGCGCGACCTCGGCGCCGGGACCGTCGTGTTCGACCCGTACCACGGCGACCCGGAGGAGACCCGCCGGCCCCACCGGGCCTGGCAGGCCCTCACCACCGTCGCCACCCAGTGGAGGAACGCATGATCACCGAAGCCGACGAGGCCCTGCTGCGCCGCGCCATCGCGATCGCCGCCCGGGCCGTCGACCTGGGCGACGCCCCGTACGGCTCCCTGCTGGCCGGCCCGGACGGCGAGGTGCTCGCCGAGGCCCACAACACCGTCCGGCGCGACGACGACATCACCGCCCACCCCGAGCTGAAGCTCGCCCGGTGGGCCGCCCGCGAACTCGCCCCGGGCACCGCCGCGCGCACCACGCTGTACACCAGCTGCCAGCCCTGCGGCATGTGCGCGGGAGCGGTCCTGCGCTCCGGCCTCGGCCGGGTCGTCTACGCCCTCTCCACGGAGCAGCTCGTCGAGCTCAACCCCGACTCGGGCGCCTGGCCGGCCGTCCCCACCGAGGGCCCGGCCCTGCCCGAGGAGGCCCGGGCCCCGGTCACGGCCTACTACCGGCCGAGCTGAGCACCAGCAGCACGCCGCGGGCCGCACGGGGGAAGGCCCGGGGACGTCAAAGCCGCTGCCGGAACCGGCGGTGCACGCCCTCCTAGACGAACAGCAGCAGGACCCAGCCGACGCCCGACAGGACGGCCGCCGACCGGCCGACCACGGCCGGCCGGCGGCCGGACCCGTCGCCCCGGGCCTGCTGGAAGGCGGCGACCAGCGGGGCGGTCGCCGCGACCGGCAGCGCGATCCCGAGCAGGAACGCGTCCGGGCGGCCGAACCCGAATCCCCCCAGCAGCAGGACGACTCCCGCGAACACCGCGGCGGGAACGACGGCGCACCCGGCGACGACGGTGGCCGCCCGGAAGCCGCGCGGGCGGGCGCAGCAGAGGGGCACGGCGCAGAGGACCACGCAGAGCGCCACGACCACGCCCGCGATCGACAGCCGAAAGCCGAACCTCGCGGAGGCGAGCAGCTGCGGCAGGGCGATCACCGCGATCACCACCCCGATCAGCCCCCGGGCGCTCGCCGGAACCGTCGCCATGCCTCTCCCCTCCCCGCTCCGGCATCCCGTGCCGGGGTCCACTGCCCCGGACACCGGCGGGACGGCCACCGGTTCCCGGACGGAGCCCCGGCCGGCGCCGCTAGGTTCTGTCCGGCCGATCTTGGGCTGTGGGAGGATGTCGTGCATGACTTGCATCCGAAGGGGCCGTGCCTCGTAGAACACCAGCTTTGCTTCGGCCGCGGGAACGCGGCTGGGGTAGACCGTGGGTGCGATATCGCGATGTCCCAGGTCTGTCGGGAGCGGCGAATGCCGCTGTCCGCGTGCTCGAACGGGAGCAATTGTCTCCGGGCATCGTGGCGGTGGCGCTGAGCGTGTGGTCCGTGCGTGTCCACGGCACGAGGCGCCGGTGGAGGCAATGGGAGGCGGAGTTCAACTGCCCTTGCTGCGGCGAGGGTTGGGCCAGGGACAAGCTGCAAGACGCTTTGTTCATGCTTCCGCCAAGGGCCGCCAGCGAACTCCGAGTGCAGGTCGAGCGCCTGGACGCGGTGCTCCTCGGGCGAACGCATCACGAGCCGACGGAAGACCCGGGGCTGGCGTGGTGGCATCGGAGGTGCTGACCGTACTCATGCCACCCACTGGTTCGTTGGCCCTTGCGTGACTGGTCGGGGGGATCTGACAGAGGCGGAGTGGCGGCGCCTGGAGCCGCTCCTACCCACGGCAACAACCGCTGTGGGCGCTGGCGCGATCACCGTCAGGTGGTCAACGGCATCCTGCACCGGGTGCGGACCGGGGTGCAGTGGCGTGACCTGCCTGAACGCTACGGGCCGTGGAAGACCGTCTACGAGCGCCACCGGCGTTGGTCGGCCGACGGAACCCGGGAACGGCTGCTCCAGCAGGTGCAGGCCCAGGTCGATGCCACCGGTGGGATCGACTGGGACGTCTCGGTTGATTCCACCTCGATCCGTGCCCACCAGCATGCGGCCGGCGCACGGAAAGCTCCGCCGCCCGCCGCGTCAAAAGGGGCGGCCGCGATGGCACACCAGAGCGGAAGACCGTGGGTGAGACTGTGCGCCCGTCTGGCGGAGGTGGTGCAGGAGGTGAGGCGCTCGGTCGCTCCCGAGGAGGCTTCACCACCAAGATTCACCTGAGTGCCGACGGGCGTGGCCGCGTGCTTTCACTGTTGCTGACGGCAGGCCAGCGGGCGGACTGCACGCAGTTCGAGCCAGTCATGAGACGCATTCGGGTACCTCGACTCGGGCCGGGCCGCCCGCGCACCACACCGGACAGCGTGAGCGCCGATAAGGCATACAGCAATAGCCGGACCCGCCGCTACCTGCGGCGACGCGGCATCCGCCATGTCATCCCCGAGAAGAGCGACCAGGCCGTGAACCGTGTACGCCGAAGCCGGGCAGGTGGTCGTCCACCCGGCTTCGACACGGAGCGGTACAAGAAACACAACACCGTGGAACGGGCGATCAACAAGCTCAAGAACTACCGAGCTGTGTCCACGAGGTACGACAAGCGCGCATACGTCTACCTGGCACCGTCACCGTCGCAGCAACCATCATCTGGCTCCGGACATGATCGGCGGGACAGAACCTAGGGCGTGCCCGCGGGCCCGGCCGCGCCCGGGCGGCGCCCGTCCGTGCGCGGCAGTTCGTCGAGGTGCTCGCGGGCCCAGGCGCAGGCCGCGTCCATCGCCCCGAGCAGCGAGCGGCCCAGCTCGGTGAGGGCGTACTCGACCCGCGGCGGGTTCTCGTCGTACGCGGTCCGGAGGAGCCAGCCGTCGCGCTCCATCGCGCGCAGCGTCTCGGTCAGCACCTTCGGGCTGACGCCCCGGAGCGGCACCTTCAACTCGGTGAACCGGCGCGGCCCTTCCTCCAGGCAGCGCAGGAGCAGGCCGGACCACTTGTCGCCGACCCGGATGGGCATCCGGTGGCTGCAGTGCGGTCCGGAGGCGCCGGCGTCCACGCGTACGGTCATGACCCCACGATAGAGCCGGTTCCGTTGAAGTAACCGGGCGCCTGCCGCCTATCGTCCTCCCACACCGGGCCCGAACGGGCCATCCAGGGAGGAACCATGAGCAAGATCGTGATCTTCGGCGCGGGCGGACGCGTGGGCCGGGCGGCCGTGGCCGAGGCCGTACGGCGGGGGCACGCCGTCACGGCGGTGGTGCGGGACCCCGGGAAGTACGAGAGCCTCGGCACGCAGCCCTCGGTGACGGTCGTTCAGGGCGACGCGACGGACGCCGACGCGGTGGCCTCGGCCGCCGCCGGGCACGACGCGGCCCTGAACGCCTCGGTACGCCTGGACGTGCCCGCCGAGGAGTACTTCACCGCCACCGCACGGGCGCTGGTCGACGGGCTCGGCCGGGCCGGCGTCGGGCGCCTCCTGGTGCTGGGCATCGCGACCACCCTGGAGGTCGAGCCGGGCCTGCGGGTGATGGACGACCCGCAGTTCCCCGAGGAGTACCGGCTGTTCTCCCAGGGCCACGTCGCGGAGCTCGCGTACCTGCGGGCCGCCGCGACGGACCTCGACTGGCTGATGGTGGTCCCCCCGATGGACCTGGACGCGCAGGCCGAGGCCACCGGGCACTACCGGGGCGCCGTCGACACCGTGGTGGGCCGGGGCCGGATCTCGCACGCGGACCTGGCGGTGGCGCTGCTGGACGAGATCGAGACGCCGCGGCACCACGGGGTGCAGTGGGCCGTGTCGCACTGAGGGCCCGCGGGGCCGCACGGAAAGGGGCCGCACGGAAAGGGAGTGGGCGGATGATCTTCCCCTGAGTAGGGTGAATCCCCGGGCTGCGGGCAGCCGTCCGCCCACGCCGTCCACGCGGCTCCGCACTCGAAAGTGAGCACCAGACAGATGCAACCGACCTTCGTGCTGGTCCACGGGGCTTTCGCGAACTCCTTCTCCTTCGCACCCCTCCAGGCCGAACTCGGCCTCCTCGGACACCGCTCCGTCGCCGTCGACCTGCCCGGGCACGGCTTCGCCGCGACGTTCCCGCGGGCCTACCAGGCACCGCAGGACCCGGTCGGGCTCGCCACCACGCCCGGGGCGATCAAGGGCGTCACGCTCGCCGACAACGTCGCCCACCTCGTCGGGATCCTCGAACGGGCCAAGCGCAACGGGCCCGTCATCCTCGTCTCCCACAGCCGCGGCGGCCTCACCGCCACCGTCACGGCCAACCAGCGGCCCGACCTGATCGACCGCCTCGTCTACGTCTCCGCCTGGGCCCCCGTCGACCTCGACGTCGGCGCCTACTACGCCGAGCCCGAGATGGCCGCCGTCGACGTCATGGCGCTGGCCCTGGCGGTGGTCGCGAACCCGGCCGAACTCGGCGTGCTGCGCACCAACTTCCGCACCGCGGACCCCGAAACCCTCGCCGCCTTCAAGGCGGCCTTCCTCGCCGACGGCACGGACGAGGAGTTCCTGGCCTTCCTCAACACCTTCCAGCCCGACGAGAACCTCGACACCGGCACCCCCGACGACCGGGCCCGGGCCGACACCTGGGGACGGATCCCCCGGACGTACGTCCGGCTGGCCGACGACGCCAGCATCCCGCCCGCTGCCCAGGACCGGATGATCCGCGAGGGCGACGCCCTGACGCCGGAGAACCCGTACGACGTCCGCACGCTCCCGGGCAGCCACCTGAAGTGGCTGGTCGATCCGGCCCCGGCAGCCCGGGTCCTGGGAGAGGTGGCCGCGCTCCTGCCCGCCGCCGAGGCGTGACCGGGGGCCGCCCGCCCGCGCCGCCCCCGGCCCGGGCGGGCGGCCTGCGGCCGGTCCGGCCGCAGGACCCGCCGCTAAGGCCGGCCCGCGGGGATCTCCCGGGGAACCCGGGCCAGCGCCGCGCGCACCATGTCGGCGACGTCGGGGACGTCCGCGCCGAGTTCGCGCAGCCAGTGGGCCGCCTCGGCGACGGGCAGGCGGGCGCGCCGGGCCATCTCCACGAGTCTGGGCAGCAGACTCGGCTGCCCGTAGCCCCGAAGGTCGATGTACCTGCCGCTCTCGCCGACCAGCGCCACCGCCGTGCGAAGGTCCAGCCCCTGGGGCAGGTCGTGCCTGCTGACGGTGATCCCGAAGGTGGTCAGGCAGGCGGCCACCTCGCCGGGCCCCACCCCCAGGTCGCCGGCGACGCCGACGAGTCGATGGAACGGCAGTACCCGGCCGACGGGGATGCCGCTCCACCAGCTGCCATAGATATTCGAATGCGCGAGGAGGCGCTCCTCCAGGTCCCTGGGCTGTGCCGGGAGGCGCAGTCCCGTGCCGACGCCGTACGCCTCCAGCCTGGCGACGACCTCGGCCGGTGAGGCATCGGCATTCCTGCACGCCTCAAACACCTGCTCGAAGGTCATGGTCGACTCCGAGCCGCGGCCCATCGCATCGGGACGGAACGCCTCCAGGATCTCCCGGTCCCGGGGCAGCCTCCGGTCAGGCAACGGCAGGACACGGAACCCCGCGGACAACAGCAGCTCGGCTGCGGATTCCGCCGACAGACCCAGCTCGGACTCGGCCGCGAGCAGATGGCCGGGCGGGACCGTCTCCGCCGAGCTGAGCCACGGCCACCGGCCCTTCAGGTCCTTGCTCGACAACCGGAGCAGGAGGTGATCCGGTGTGGTCGGGAAGTCCATCGGCTCGACGGGCCGCCCCAGGCCCTCCAGCCGGCGGACGACCTCCGGCCCTTCCAGTCCGAGCACCAGGGCCGCCTGGAGCACGTGCCCCGGCCGCACCGCACGGCCTCCGGTCAGCCAGTTGCCGCGCCTGACCGTCTGGTTCCGGCTCAGCAGCCTCAGTGCCGTGCCGTCCGTGAGCAGGTGCTCGGGGTGGGGACCGGCGGGCACGTCGAATCCGTAACGACGGAGGCGGTCGGCCGCGTCGGCCAACGTGGTCCCCAGAGCATGGCGCACGGGCACGAGGTCCGCGGTGACCAGCCTCCCGACCGCCGCGGGATCCCTGCCGGGCGCGGCGTCCAGCAGCGCGGTCTCGTGGCGGAACGAGCCGGTGACGGCCGTCGCGAACCCCTCCGGCTCCAGGCCGAGGACCCCGAGTGCCCGCGCCCTGCGCGCCACGTCGAAGGGATCCCGTCCGGTGCGTCGGGCGTGGTGGTAGACGACACCGGGATCGGCCGCAGTGTGGCTCATGGTCAGCCACCCCCAGTACCTGTTCCCGTCGGCCACGAGGTACCTGTCCGAGGGCAGGGCGCGCAGCAGGCCCGACACGTCGCGGAGCTCCGGGACCAGACGCGCCAGGTCGCTCAGGACCTCGTTGGGTCCGTGAACCAGGATCCGCCACAGGAAGAGGTGATCGGGCATGCCCACGCTCCTGGTCCCCAGTCCGTCCTGCCTCTCGGACAGGAAGAGGCGTCGGAGCTCGATGTCCGGCTCGAAGCCCCCCACGGTGGCGAGGTCCACGCTCGCGCCACGGTGCCTGATCGGTGTCCCGGCCGCCGCCGACGCCTCCGCGACCAGGTCGGCGAGCCGCGGGCTCTCCTCGGACATGCTCATCAGCCACTCGTACGAGACGAAGGGGGCCGGGTCCGCGAGCAGCGCCCTCGCCGCCTCGGCGATCAGCTCGGAGACGGCCGCGGGCAGACCGTCGAGCACCTGGCCGCGGTCGACGGACAGGCGCGCCGGCGAGTAGCGGGCACGCAGGTTGACCGCCAGGCCGAAGGGCTGCTTCTGCGTGCTGGAGAGCAGGTCGGGCTCGGACGGGGGACTGACCACCAGCCCGTCCACCATCAGGGTCCCCTGGCCTTCGCACCAGATGATGTCCACCCCGTCCGGCGCCTGCGGCCAGGGCACCGCCGCCCTCCCCTCACGGTCCAACCGGTCGTACGCGAAGACCCCCCGTTCCCAGACCTCCTCGCGGCTCCCGTGCCTGGCCGTGGTGGTGAACTCCGCGATGCCGAGCACGTCGCACAGCACGTCCACGCACGACCAGGCCGGGTCCCATTCCGCGTCCTGCCGGAGGTACAGCCGGACGCGGGTGTACGACTCCGTGCCGTGCTCCGCCACCCTGGTGATCCCGAACAGGTGCCCCGGGCCGAAGATGGAGGCCTCCAGGACCGCTCCCGCCAGCCCCGTCCGCTTGTCCATCCGGCAGGTGGTCACCTCGATCTCGTCGGCCAGCATGAAGTAGCTGAGCACCCCGATCCCGAAGCGGCTGTTCGGGAAGAGCTCGATCGGCGGCTCCGCGGCCGCCCACAGCGCCGCCTCCTGCCGGTAGGCCGGCTGGTCGGCGAACCGGGCACCCGCCTGCGAGAACACGCCGCGCAGCTGGGTCTCCCCCATGCCGACGCCGTCGTCGTAGCACTCCAGGTACGGCCGGCCGTCCTCCTCCCCCTGGGTGAAGGTGATCCCGCCCTCGTAGTGCGGAACCGGGCGCCCGGTCCTCCTCAGGTACTCCGTGCGGGCCCGGCGGTAGCGGCAGGCGTCCAGGGCGTTCTGGTAGAGCTCGCGGACGGCCAGGTTGCGGTCCTTGTACAGCTGGGTGCCCATCAGCAGGTCGCGGACGCGCCGCTCGTCCAGGCGGAACCTGACCCAGTCGACGATGTTCTCGTCGGCGGCCCTGACCTCCGCCGTGGAGAACCGCTGGGGCAGCTGCGGCATCGCATGGGCGATCCGGTCCGGGATCACCCGCTGGATGCCGTGCAGCAGTTCGTCGACCCTGGCGATGTGCTCTCCCAGCGCCTTCTTCACGGCGCCGTGGTGACAGACGGCGTCGAGGACGGGCAGGGCCTCCGACCCCTTCCAGTCGGCCCCTTCGAGCGTCTCCCTCAGCTGGGCCGGCTGCACCGGCACGGGGATGCCGAGGTGCTCGACGACGGTGTCCGGGAGCGCGGTCATCTCGATGGCCGTCCCGTGGGCCAGCGCGAGCAGCAGGGCGAGCCGCCGCTCCCGGATCAACTGCCGCCCGGGGCCTGCCCGGAGGGCCTGCTCCGGCTTGAGGTCGTCCAGGTGCTCACCGGAGCAGACGTCCGGGCCGCGCCGGAAGCCGTACAGCAGCTTCCGCAGCCGGGCCTGGTCCAGCACCTCCCGGAGCAGGGATCCGGGAGGCACCACCAGGTCGAGGAACTCCGGGAGGCCCGTGTCCCCCCGCTCGACCAGCAGCCACCGGTGGTACAGCCACCAGCCGATCGGCTCCCGCGCCTCCGGGCGGAGCCGGGCCCGGCTGAGCAGGATCCCGTGCTCCGCCAGCGACCGCTGGTAGGAGAGCCGGTCCCCGGTGGCCGAGGGGTCGTGGCCCAGGTCGGTCGGGCCGGCGCCGAGGTGCCCGACGGCCGTCTTCTCCTGGTACACCTGGTGGATCAGCGGCACCAGGAGCAGCAGCGCGGCCTCCGCCGGGCAGAGGTCCGGGGGCAGGTACGACTCCGCCTGGCGCAGGAAGCGCAGCCCGTAGCCCGGGTCCCGCCAGGGGTCGGCGGCCAGCGCCCGGTGCGCCTGGTCGTGGAGCAGGCGGAGCCGCCCGGCGACGGCCGCGGCCTCCTGCCGGTACGGCTCGACGGCGGTCCAGGCCCGGGAGTTCCAGACCTCCTGCGCCCAGGGGCCGAGTGGGGGCGGTGCGCCGGGCGTTCCGGTCTGGTACACGTTCATGACGCCCGCCTGGGCCATCATCCCGTTGACCGTGCCGCCACCGCCCTGGTTGTGGATGTCGTACCGTTCCATCCCCACCTGCTCCGAAGTCCCCGCGTGCGTGCGGAAATCCTAGAAGCCGGGCCTGAGCCCCGAGGGTGATTCGCCGCAAAACGGTTCGCGCCACGGAACCCTTCATGTCAGACTGACGATATGAGCGAGATGCACGTGGGGGACCTGGCCGCCGTTCGCAGTCGCGAGCAGCTGGCCGCCGTGATGGCCGACGGGGCGCGGCCGAAGTGGGTCATGTTCTGGGGGCACACCGAGCGCAAGGGCGGGGGCACCCGGCAGGAGTGCCTGAGCCAGTGGTGGCCGGGCGAGTTCACCGTCGACGGGGTCGCGTACGCCTCCGCCGAGCACTGGATGATGGCCGGCAAGGCCCGGATGTTCGGTGACGAGGAGATCGAGCGGCGGGTGCTGGCCGCCCGCACGCCCGCCGAGGCGAAGAAGCTGGGGCGGCTGGTCAGGGGCTTCGACGACGAGACCTGGACGGCCGGCCGGTTCGAGCTGGTGGTGGCGGGCAACGTGGCGAAGTTCGGGCAGGACGAGGCGCTGCGCTCCTACCTGCTGGGCACGGGTGACCGCGTACTGGTCGAGGCCAGCCCGCTGGACCGGATCTGGGGCATCGGGCTCGCCGCCGACGACATCCGGGCCCAACAGCCCACCGAGTGGCGGGGGTTGAACCTGCTCGGGTTCGCACTGATGGAGGCGCGGGCGCGGCTGGCCGGATGAGCCGGGCCGCCCCGCCGCCGGCCGGGGCGGCCCCGCCGCGGAGCGCGACCGGCGCACTTCTCACAACGACCGCCCTCTGCGCGCTCCTTGACACCACTCGGGCACGACTGGTCGTGCGCTCTTAACTCCCACGCCACATACTGACGCCAGGATGTCACGCAGTCAGGGTCTGGATGGACAGGTTGGGGCGATCATGCGCATGCGGCCGACGGCACAATCCGCAGGCCGGCAGCCGGAGGGCGAGCACCTGGCCGCCGAACTCCGCGCAGAGCTGGACGAGTTACTCCGCGCGAGCCGCTACGCGAGCCAACGCGAACGGCGTCTGAACGAGGCGGTCCGGGCCACCCCGGGGCGCCAGCGGCCGGACGGGGAGCTGCTGCGCCAGCTCGCCCAGGCCCGCACCCTCCGCGAGGGCCTGGCCGCCCGCTGCATCCAACTCAGCGACCAGCTGGAGGAGTTGGAGAGCCGGATCCGGAACCGCCGGCAACCCCCGCCGCCCCCGGACCAGCACCATCAACCCCCGCCGCCCCCGGACCAGCACCATCAACCCCCGCCGCCCCCGGACCAGCACCGGCACCAGCAGCCCCCGCCGCCCCCGGTCCCGCAGCACCAGGACCCCCGGCCCCAGGACCCGGCGCCGCCCGTCCGCCCCGACCTCGGCGCCCTCACCGAGCGGATCACCGCCCTCCACCGGGCCGGCTCCCTCGCCGAGGCCACCGAGGTGATCGACGCGGCCGCCGCCCGCCTGACCCCGGCCGACGCCGCCCTGCTGGTCGGCATGCTGGCCCGCTACGGCCCGGCCGGCGGCTCGCTCCAACTCGCCCGCAGCATCGCCCGCTCCGCGCCCGACCACTCCGTCGCCGTCCTCGCCGAGCTGCGCGAGCTGGGCCTGGCCGAGGAGGCCGCCGAGGTGTTCCACGCCTTCTGGAGCTACCCGGCCGCCTCCGTCCCCGGACTGCTCTCCACGCTGGACCGGGCCGGGCTGGCCGCCGACAGCGCGACACTGCTCTGGGAGTGGGGCTCGGCGCCGGTGCCCGAGCTGACCTCGCTGGCCGCCTGCCTCCAGCAGCACGGCCGGACCGACGGCGTACGGACCCTGCTGCGCCAGGCCGCCGGCCGTTCCACCGCCGACCTGGCCGCCCTCGCCGCCGGGCTGCCGCCCGCGCTCGCCACCCTCCTGCTGGGCGAACTGGCCGTCCTGCGCCCGCCGGCGGAAGTGGTCCGACTGGCCGGCGCCCTGGACGGCGCGGGCAGCTCCGAGCTCTACGGGCAGCTGCTGGCCGCGCTGCTCGCCGAGGAGGCCCGCCACCGCACCACCCTCGCCGCGCTGCGTGCCGCCGGGCTCCCGACCCGCCCGCCCACGGCCCCGCGCTCGCGCTGGGGCCGCCGCTAGCCCCGCCCCCGCCCTACTGCCCCTACCGCCCCTGACCGCCCCCTCGACAAAAGGGGGGAGCCCCCGCCCGCCCCTCAGGGCGAACGGGGGCTCCCCGAGCCGCAGTCACAGCCGCAGCCGCAGCCGCAGCCGCTAGCAGCCGATCAGCCGCGCGCCCAGGTACGCCTTGACCTGGTCCAGCGAGACGCGCTCCTGCGACATGGTGTCGCGGTCGCGGACGGTCACCGCGTTGTCCTCAAGGGTGTCGAAGTCGACCGTGACGCAGAACGGCGTGCCGATCTCGTCCTGGCGGCGGTAGCGCTTGCCGATCGCGCCGGCGTCGTCGAACTCGACGTTCCACGCGGTGCGCAGGTCGGCGGCCAGGCCGCGGGCCTTCGGGGAGAGCTCGGCGTTGCGCGACAGCGGCAGGACGGCGACCTTGACCGGGGCCAGGCGCGGGTCGAGCCGCATGCCGACGCGCTTCTCCATGACGCCCTTGGCGTTCGGCGCCTCGTCCTCGAAGTAGGCGTCGATCAGGAAGGCCAGCATGGCGCGGTTGAGGCCCGCCGCCGGCTCGATGACGTACGGGAAGTACCGCTCGCCGGACTCCTGGTCGAAGTACTTCAGGTCCTGGCCGGAGGCCTCGCTGTGCACCCGCAGGTCGTAGTCGGTGCGGTTGGCGACGCCCTCCAGCTCGGAGAACTCGCTGCCGCCGAAGTTGAAGCGGTACTCGATGTCCACCGTGCGCTTGGCGTAGTGGGAGAGCTTCTCCTTCGGGTGCTCGAAGAAGCGCATGTTCTCGGTGCGCAGGCCGAGGTCGACGTACCAGTCCCAGCGCTGCTGGAGCCAGTACTCGTGCCACTGCTCGTCCTCGCCCGGCTTGACGAAGAACTCCATCTCCATCTGCTCGAACTCGCGGGTGCGGAAGATGAAGTTGCCGGGGGTGATCTCGTTGCGGAAGCTCTTGCCGGTCTGGGCGATGCCGAACGGCGGCTTCTTGCGCGAGGTGGTCTGGACGGCCTTGAAGTTGGTGAAGATGCCCTGGGCGGTCTCCGGGCGCAGGAAGGCCAGGCCGCTCGCCTCCTCGGTGACGCCGAGGTGGGTCTTCAGCATGCCCGAGAAGTCCTTGGGCTCGGTGAACTGGCCCTTGGTGCCGCAGTCGGGGCAGTTGACGTCCTTGAGGCCGTTCGGCGGCGGGAAGCCGTGCTTGGCCTCGTACTTCTCCTCCAGGTGGTCGGCCCGGTGGCGCTTGTGGCAGGAGAGGCACTCGGTCAGCGGGTCGTTGAAGGTGGCGACGTGGCCGGAGGCCTCCCACACCTCGCGGGCGAGGATCACCGACGAGTCGAGTCCGACGACGTCCTCACGGGCCTGGACCATCGTGCGCCACCACTGGCGCTTGATGTTCTCCTTGAGCTCGACGCCCAGCGGCCCGTAGTCCCAGGCGGCACGCGTGCCGCCGTAGATCTCGCTGCAGGGGTAGACGAAGCCACGGCGCTTGCTCAGGCTGACGATCGTGTCGATCTTGTCGGCGGCCACAGTGCTCTCTTCAGTACGTACGGCACGGTCAGGGCACGGCTGGTTGCGCGTACCCGAATACCTCAGGTTACCGGCCATACGGGTACGTGGTTCAAATCGGTACCGTCCGGCCGCCACCACTCTCCGCCATCCGCCGTTCACCCACCCGAGTGATTTGACAATCATTTCCATCTGAGATGAGAATGATTGTCATGATGATCGGACTGCATCGACTCGGCCTCTCCCGGCGCGCCCGCCGTTCCCTCGCCCTCGGCACCACCGCGCTCGCCGCCTCGCTCGCCCTGACGGCCTGCGGAGGCAGCAGCAGCGCCGACGGCGGCGGCGGCCGGCTGAAGGTCGTCGCGTCCTTCTACCCCATGGAGTTCCTGGCCCAGCAGATCGGCAGGGAGCACGTCGCGGTCACCGACCTGACCGCCGCCGGCGTCGAGCCGCACGACCTGGAGCTCACCGCCAAGCAGGTCGGCACCGTCCAGAAGGCCGACGCGATCATCTACCTCAAGGGCCTCCAGCCCACCGTCGACCAGGCCGTCGCGCAGTCGTCCAGCAAGCACAAGATCGACGCCACCGCCGCCAGCCCACTGGTCGACCACCACCTCGACGAGGGCACCGGGGACGGGGCGGACGCGCACGGCGACGGCGCCGACGGCCACCGGCACGAGGACCCGGCCGGCGACCCGCACATCTGGCTCGACCCGACCCGCTACGCGGCGATCGCCAGGAGCGTCGGCGAGGAGTTCGCCACGGCCGACCCGGCGCACGCCGAGGACTACCGGAAGAACACCGACGAGCTGGTCACCAGGCTCACCGCGCTGGACCAGGAGTTCCAGGCCGGCCTGAAGGACACCCGGACCAGGACCTTCGTCACCAGCCACGCCGCCTTCGGCTACCTCGCCGACCACTACGGCCTCACCCAGGTCGCCATCAACGGCGTCGACCCGGAGTCCGAGCCCACCCCGGCCCGCCTCGCCGCCGTGCAGAAGGCCGCCCGGGACAACGGCGCCACCACCGTCTTCTTCGAGACCCTCGTCAGCCCCAAGCTCGCCGAGACGGTCGCCAAGGACCTCGGGCTCAGGACCGCCGTCCTGGACCCGCTGGAGGGCGTCAAGGACCCGGCCAAGGACGACTACCTGACCGTCATGAAGCAGAACCTGGCCAACCTCCGGGCCGCCCTCGGCGCCCCCGCCGACGCGGCCCCCGCCGACTCCGCCACCCCGGCCCCGGCCCCGGCCGGCACCGACGCCGCCACCGCCCCCGCGAACTGACGGGATCCCGCACCATGACCGACCCGATACCCCCGGCCGTCCGCCTCCGCGACGCCGTCGCCTCGCGCGGCGGCCGGCCGGTGCTGCGCGGCGTCGACCTCACCGTCCGGCCCGGCGAGGTCGTCGCCCTGCTCGGCGCCAACGGCTCCGGCAAGTCGACCACCGTCAAGGCCGTGATCGGCTCCGTCCCGCTGGAGCGGGGCACCCTGGAGCTGTTCGGCACCCCGTCCGGCTCCTTCCGCGCCTGGCACCGGATCGGGTACGTCCCGCAGCGCACCACCGCCGCCTCCGGCGTCCCCGCCACCGTCCGCGAGGTGGTCTCCACCGGACGGCTGCCGCAGCACCGGCTGCTGCCCTTCCGCCGCGCGGACCGCGAGGCGGTGGACCGCGCGCTGGCCGCCGTCGGCATGCTGGACCGGGCCCGGGACGGCGTGGCCGACCTCTCCGGCGGCCAGCAGCAGCGGGTGCTGATCGCCCGCGCCCTGGTCGGCACCCCCGATCTGATGATCATGGACGAGCCGATGGCCGGGGTGGACGCCGCCAGCCAGCAGGTGCTCGCCGACACCCTGCGCAGCGAGGTCGGCCGCGGCGCCTCCGTCCTCCTGGTGCTGCACGAACTCGGGCCGCTGGAGCCGCTGATCGACCGCGCCGTGGTGCTGCGGGACGGCTGCGTGGCCCACGACGGGCCGCCCGTGCCCGACACCGGCCTGCACGCGCTGCCCGGCCACGACCACGTCCACCCGCACGCCGACCTGACCCCGCCGAGGCTGCTCGCATGACCGAGATGCTGTCCTACGACTTCATGCAGCGCGCCCTGCTCGCCGCCGTCCTGGTCGGGGTCACCGCCCCGGCCGTCGGGATCTACCTGGTGCAGCGCCGGCAGGCGCTGATGGGCGACGGCATGGGCCACGTCGCGATGACCGGTGTCGGCCTCGGCTTCATCTTCCAGACCAGCCCGGTCTGGATGGCCGTGCTGGTCTGCGTGCTCGGCGCCGTCACCATGGAGCTGGTCCGCTCGCGCGGCAACCAGCGCGGCGACATCGCCCTCGCGATGCTCTTCTACGGCGGCATGGCCTGCGGCAAGCTGCTGGTCTCGATGTCCGCGCAGGCCGGGGCCGGCTCCCTGGAGAGCTACCTGTGGGGCTCGATCCTCACCGTCGCCCCCGCCGACCTGGCCACCATCGCGGTGCTCGGCGCGGTGGTCGTCGCGGTCACCGTGGGCCTGCGCCGCCAGCTCTTCGCGATCTGCCAGGACGAGGACTTCGCCCGGGTCACCGGGGTGCCGGTGCGCACCCTCAACCTGCTGCTCGCGGTGATGGCCGCGGTGACCGTCACGGTCGCCATGCGGGTGGTCGGACTGCTGCTGGTGAGCGCCCTGATGGTGGTCCCGGTGGTCGCCGCCCAGCAGCTCACCCGGTCCTTCGCCGCCACCCAGGCCGCCTCGATCGCGCTCGGCGTGATCGTCTCGCTGGCCGGCGTCACCGGCTCCTACCAGCTCGACGTGCCCTCCGGCCCGGCCATCGTGCTGCTCGCCATCGCGGTCTTCGCGGTGTTCAGCCTGCTCGCAGCGCCGCTCGCCCGGCGGCGCCATCGCGGCACGGGCGAGCACGGGCCCAGGGTCTGCGACGCCGAACTGCCGGCCCAGGCCTCCGCCGGGCCGTCCTGCGCCACGGCCTCCCCTGAGGGGCGGGCAGGACTGGCACAATGATGGGCGAGACGCCCACGACCCCAGGAGGACCCACGGTGACCACCGCAGGCCCGTCGCCGCGCGCCCGCTCGACCCGGCAGCGTGCCGCCGTCTCGGCGGCCCTGGACGAGATCGCGGACTTCCGCAGCGCCCAGGAGCTCCACGACCTGCTCAAGCACCGCGGGGACTCCGTCGGTCTGACCACGGTCTACCGCACGCTCCAGTCGCTCGCGGACGCCGGCGAGGTGGACGTGCTGCGCACCGCCGACGGCGAGGCGGTCTACCGCCGGTGCAGCAGCGGGCACCACCACCACCTGGTCTGCCGGCACTGCGGCGCGACCGTCGAGGTGGAGGGCCCCGCCGTGGAGCGCTGGGCCAACTCGGTCGCCGCCGAGCACGGTTTCAGCGACATCGCGCACACCCTGGAGATCTTCGGGACCTGCGCGGAGTGCGCCAAGAAGGCCTGAACGACGGCGAAGGGCCCGTGGGAGGACGTCCCACGGGCCCTTCGCCGTCCGTACCTCAGCGCGGGGACGGCACCGGCGCGCCGACCTCGTTCGGGATCGCCCCGCCGAAGCGCCGGTCGCGCATCGCGTACTGCTCGCAGGCACGCCACAGGTCGCGGCGGTCGAAGTCCGGCCAGAGCACGTCCTGGAACACGAACTCGGCGTAAGCCGACTGCCAGAGCAGGAAGTTGGAGGTCCGCTGCTCGCCGCTGGGGCGCAGGAACAGGTCCACGTCCGGCATGTCCGGGTGGTACATGTACTTGGCCAGGGTCTTCTCGTTGACCTTCTTCGGGTCGAGCCTGCCGGCCGCGACGTCCTGGGCGATCGCCTGTGCCGCGTCGGCGAGTTCGGCCCGGCCGCCGTAGTTGACGCACATGTAGAGCGTGACGGCGTCGTTGCCCTTGGTCTGCTCCTCGGCGACCTGGAGCTCCTGGACGACGCTCTTCCACAGCTTCGGCATCCGGCCCGCCCAGCGGATCCGCACGCCCATCGCGTCCATCTCGTCGCGGCGGCGGGCGATGACGTCCCGGTTGAAGTTCATCAGGAACTTCACCTCGTCGGGCGAACGCTTCCAGTTCTCGGTGGAGAACGCGTACAGCGAGATGTTCTTCACGCCCAGCTCGATGGCGCCCTTGAGGACGTCCAGCACCACGGACTCGCCGACCTTGTGGCCCTCGGTGCGGGGCAGCCCGCGCTCCTTGGCCCAGCGGCCGTTGCCGTCCATGACGATCGCGACGTGCTGGGGGACCAGCTCGCCGGGGAGCTTCGGGGGCTGTGCGCCGCTGGGGTGCGGGGTCGGGGGGACGTACGCCCGCTGCTTGCCGCCGCCGAAGAGCCGTCGCGCTGCCATGTGCTCACTTCTCCACGTATCTCATCGAGCGGATGCCCCGCTCCAGGTGCCACTGCAGATAGGCCGCGACCAGGCCGCTGCCCTCCCGCCAGTACCGCGGCTCGCAGGCGTCGGCCGTCTGCCAGTCCCCTGACAGCAGCGCCCCGAGCAGTACCAGTGTCTCAGGGGAGGGTACGGCACATCCGGGCACTCGGCAGTCGCCGCAGAGCACCCCGCCCGCGGGGAGGGAGAAGAAGCGGTTCGGTCCCTCCAGGCCGCACTTGGCGCAGTCGGTGAAGCTCGCGCCGTACCCGTTGACCGCGAGCGAGCGCAGCAGGAAGGCGTCCAGCACCAGGTGCGACTCGTGCGAGCCGGCCGCGAGCGTGCGCAGCCCGCCGACCAGCAGCAGGTACTGCTGGACGGCCGGCTCGCCCTCGTTCTCGGCGAACCGCTCGGCGGTCTCCAGCATCGCGGTGCCCGCCGTGTAGCGGCCGTAGTCGGTGACGATCGAGCCGCCGTACGGGGCGATCGTCTCCACCTGGGTGCAGAGCGGCAACCCGCGGCCGACCAGCTCACTCCCGCGGCTGAAGAACTGCACGTCCACGTGCGAGAACGGCTCCAGCCGGGCACCGAACTTGGACTTGGTCTTCCGCACCCCGCGGGCGACCGCCCGCACCTTGCCGTGGTGGCGGGTCAGCAGGGTGATGATCCGATCGGCCTCGCCGAGCTTCTGCGCCCGCAGCACGACGCCGTCGTCCCGGAAAAGACTCATGGGGACCATTGTCCCCCACCCGTCCCCGGCGCCGGACAGCCGTGTTGCCCGCACCGGCGGCCGTGGGGGAGGACCACTGCGGTGCGGGTCACGGCGGGCCCGGGGGTGGGGAGGCCGGGCCCGTTGTGGGGGATTCGGAGGTGGTAGGCGGCCGTCCGGGGCCCGCTCGGGAGCGGACGGCGGACGGAAGGTGCTGCTCGTACGGCGGTCGGTCGGCGGTGCTACTTGTACGGTGTCCTGGCCGCCGCCTCCAGCAGCGCCCCGACCCGGGACTGCGGCAGGTCCAGGCAGCGCCCGACCGCGGCCAGCGCCTCGCGCTCCGGCGGCAGGTAGTGCCCGTCCGCCAGCGCGATCGCCGCGCCCTGCAGCAGCAGCCGCTCGCGGCCGGAGCGGGCCAGGTGCGGGGTGAGCGGTTCGACCACGGCGTGCAGTTCGACAGCCAGGCCGCCGGACATCCCGCGGGCGTCGTGGAGCTCGTCTCCGAGCCCGGAGAGCGCGGCGAGCGCGGCCAGCACCTGGGCCTCGCCGCAGTCCTCGAACCCGGCCTCGCGCACCGCCGCGCAGGCCGCGTCGCGGGCCGCCCGGTGCGCGGTGCCGCCGGCCGCGAGCAGGGCCAGCGCGATGGTGTACTGGGCGTCCCGCAGCATCGCGCCGAGGCGCACGCAGGTGGGCTGCTCCAGACTCTCGACGCCGTACCGGCCGCGGCAGCTGGTGCACTGCACGCTGCCGATCACCGGCCCGAGCGGGACCACCGGGGTCCCGAGCAACCGCAGCCACCGCCGGCCGTGCTGCCGGCGGTAGTTGCGGTCCCCGCCGCAGCCCGGGCAGAAGAAGTCACCGAGAACGTCAGTCCGCCACCGCGGGCGAACACCCCACAACCTGGTCACGGCGCCACTCCCCAGACATGGCAGGCGGCCTGCTCGACGATGGGCAGGTCACGCGACCGGACACCGAGGCCGTCCCACCGACCCGGCTTTCCGGTGGATCGATGTTGCCACGGTTACCGGCACGTGTCAGTACCTCGAACGGCTTCCGGTCCGAAAAAATGTGGCGCAGGCCACAGCCGCAGGCGGAGGCGGCGAAGGGCCGTCCCCCGGGACGACCCTTCGCACACCACCCGTTCGAATTAGCCCCGCTGCGAGCGGTTGACGGCGCTGATCATCGCCTTCAGCGAGGCCAGCACGGTGTTGCCGTCGATGCCCACGCCCCACAGCACCTTGCCGTCCACGGCGCACTCCACGTACGCGGCGGCCTGGGCGTCGCCGCCCTCGCTCAGCGCGTGCTCGGCGTAGTCCAGGACGCGCACGTCCACGCCGATCCGGGCCAGCGCGTCGGCGAAGGCCGAGACCGGGCCGTTGCCGGTACCGGTCAGGGTCACCGGGGCGCCGTCCACCACGGCCTCGGCGGTCAGCGCGTCCCGGCCGTCCTCCGTGGTCAGGGTGCGCGAGCCGCTCAGCGAGATCCGGCCCCACGGGTTGTCCGGGGTCGGCAGGTACTCGTCCTCGAAGACCCGCCAGATCTCGGCCGGGCTGACCTCCCCGCCCTCGGCGTCGGTCTTGGCCTGGATGATCCGGGAGAACTCGATCTGCATCCGGCGCGGCAGGTCCAGCTTGTGGTCGTTCTTCAGCACGTACGCCACGCCGCCCTTGCCGGACTGGCTGTTGACCCGGATGACCGCCTCGTAGGTGCGGCCGACGTCCTTCGGGTCGATCGGCAGGTACGGCACGCCCCAGGTGTGCTCCCCCACCGGTACGCCCGCGGCCGCGGCGTCCGCCTCCAGGGCGTCGAAGCCCTTCTTGATGGCGTCCTGGTGCGAGCCGGAGAAGGAGGTGTACACCAGGTCGCCGGCGTACGGGTGGCGCGGGTGCACCTCCATCTGGTTGCAGTACTCGGCGGTGCGGCGCACCTCGTCGATGTCGGAGAAGTCGATCTGCGGGTCGATGCCCTGCGAGAACAGGTTCATCCCCAGGGTCACCAGGTCGACGTTGCCGGTCCGCTCGCCCTGCCCGAACAGGCAGCCCTCGATCCGGTCGGCGCCCGCCATGTAGGCCAGCTCGGCGGAGGCGACGGCGGTGCCGCGGTCGTTGTGCGGGTGCACCGACAGGCAGACGAACTCGCGGCGGGACAGGTTGCGCGACATCCACTCGAACTGGTCGGCCTGGACGTTCGGGGTGGCCCGCTCGACGGTGGCGGGCAGGTTCAGGATGATCTCGCGGCCCTCGCCCGGCTGCCAGACGTCCATGACCGCCTCGCAGACCTCCAGGGCGAAGTCCAGCTCGGTGTCGACGAAGATCTCCGGCGAGTACTGGTAGCCGAAGACGGTCTCCTCGCCCAGCAGCTTCTCCGCGTACTCCATCACCAGCCGGGTGCCGTCGGTGGCGATCGCCCTGGTGGCCGCCCGGTCGTTGCGGAACACCACCCGGCGGAACAGCGGCGCGGTCGCGTTGTACAGGTGGACGGTCGCCCGCGGGGCGCCGACCAGCGACTCCACGGTCTTCTCGATCAGCTCCTCGCGGGCCTGGGTCAGCACCGAGATGGTGACGTCCTCGGGGATCGCCCCCTCCTCGATCAGCGAGCGCACGAAGGCGTGGTCGGTGGCCCCGGAGGACGGGAAGCCGACCTCGATCTCCTTGTAGCCCATCGCCACCAGCAGGTCGAACATCTTGCGCTTGCGGGCCGGCGACATCGGGTCGATCAGCGCCTGGTTGCCGTCCCGCAGGTCGGTGGACAGCCAGCGCGGCGCCTTGGTGATCACCTGGTCCGGCCAGGTGCGGTCCGGCAGGTCGACGGTGCCGAACGGCAGGTAGCGCCCGTGCCGCATGCCCGACGGCCGCTGGCGCACCGAGGCGGCGGTGATCGGGGTCGGGCGGTCGACGAAGGGCCGGCCGGCGGGGGCGGACGCGGCGGGGTTCTGCTCGGTCATGGAGGTGACTCGGCTTCCTGTGATGCGTGATGCGGGCGGGTCGGGGGTGGTCGACACCTGGTCGACACCGACTGGCCGGCCTCTGCTGCCGCTCGCGACACACCTGTGGATCGCCGATCGCGCGCACAGCTCGTTCCCCGCGGCGAGGGTGCCGGCCCCGGTGGACTACAGGCCCTCGACGCGGCAGCTAAGAAGAAGAAGCAGCCCGTTGCGCATGATGGGCCCAGCGTAGCCCAGCACCGCGCGCCCCCGAAGTGATCCGGGCCACCGTTCCACTCCTTGAGACGGAGACCGGTCGCACCCGAGGTGGTGACAACCGGTCACCGATGCCTCACCCTGGGCTACATGACTGCAGCAGCACCGTTCTGCACGATCGTCCCGCCGTTCGTCCTGGACCGCCTCGCCGAGGCCGGCCACGAACCCGCCGTCCACTCCCGGGCCCTCGACGCGGAGCACCGCGCGGCCCGCCTCTCCCCGCCCGCGCCCGTCGCCGCCGTCCCCGGCCTCAGCCGGGTGGTCTGCGACGCCGGCCACGGCCAGCGGCTGCCCGGCCGCACCGTGCGCAGCGAGGGGCAGGACGCCTCCTCCGACAGCTCCGTCAACCACGCCTACGACGGCCTCGGCGCGACCTTCGCGCTCTACGCCGACGTCTTCGGCCGGCACTCGATCGACGACCGGAACCTGCGGCTGGACGCCAGCGTCCACTACGGCCGCAACTACGACAACGCCTTCTGGAACGGCCACCAGATGGTCTTCGGCGACGGCGACAACGTGGTGTTCGGCGACTTCACCGCCTGCGTCGACGTCATCGGCCACGAACTCACCCACGGCGTCACCCAGTTCACCGCCGGGCTGGACTACCAGGGCCAGCCCGGCGCGCTCAACGAGTCGGTCTCCGACGTGTTCGGCTCGCTGGTCAAGCAGTACGCGCTGCGCCAGAGCGCCGCCGACGCCGACTGGCTGGTCGGCGCCGGGCTGCTCGCCCCGGGCGTCCAGGGCGTGGCGCTGCGCTCGATGAAGGCGCCCGGCACCGCCTACGACGACCCCCGGCTCGGCAAGGACCCGCAGCCCGCGCACATGCGGGACTACGTGGAGACCTCCCAGGACAACGGCGGGGTGCACATCAACTCCGGCATCCCCAACCACGCGTTCTACCTGCTGGCCACCGCGCTCGGCGGCTCGGCCTGGGAGCGCGCGGGGCGGATCTGGTACGACGCGCTGACCGGGCGCGCGCTGCCCGCCGACGCCGACTTCACCGCCTTCGCCCGGGCCACCGTGGCCGCCGCCACGGCCCGCTACCCCGACGACCGGTCGGTGGCGGACACCGTCACGGCCTCCTGGGCGCAGGTCGGGATCAGCCCGGGGTGAGCCCCGCCGGCCTTCGGCCACAGCGCGTCCGAGGGGCGGCCGAAGGCCGGGCCGGGGCGGGTCCGAGGTCACGGTCCGGGAAAAGACCGGCAAACCCCCCCGGTGCGTAGCACCATGGACACCATGCGTATCCAGGTGACCCGGACCGGCGGCTTCGCGGGGATCGTCCGCCAGGCGGAGATCGACACCGCCGACCGCACGGACGCCCCGCACGTGCACGCACTCGCCCGCGAGGCCGTCGCGGGCGGGCTGCGCGCGCCCTCGTACGGGGTGCCGGACGGCTTCCACTACGAGATCACCGTCGACGGCCGGTCGGTGTACTGCGCCGACCCGAAGCTCACCGACTCGCAGCGCGAGCTGGTCTCCCTGGTGCTGCGCGAGGGCGCCTAGCGAAGGCCCGAGCAGACCGCCGCACCGGGCCCGGTGCGGCGGTCCGGCCCGTCAGAAGCCCAGCTTGCGCAGCTGCTTGGGGTCGCGCTGCCAGTCCTTGGCGACCTTGACGTGCAGGTCCAGGTAGACCGGCGTGCCGAGCAGCGCCTCGATGTGCTTGCGGGCGGTGGTGCCGACGTGCTTGAGCCGGGAGCCCTTGGCGCCGATCACGATCGCCTTCTGGCTCTGCCGCTCGATGTAGACGTTGGCGTGGATGTCCAGCAGCGGGCGGTCCGCCGGGCGGCCCTCGCGCGGGAGCATCTCCTCGACCACCACGGCCAGCGAGTGCGGCAGTTCGTCGCGCACGCCCTCCAGGGCGGCCTCGCGGATCAGCTCGGCGACCATGATCTGCTCGGGCTCGTCGGTGAGGTCGCCGTCCGGGTAGAGCTGGTCGCCCTCCGGCAGGAGCTTGGTGAGGAGGTCCGCGACCAGCTCGACCTGCTTGTCCCCCACCGCGGAGACCGGGATGATCTCCGCCCACTCGAAGCCCAGCTCGGTGCCGAGCTGCTGGATCGCGATGAGCTGCTCGGCCAGGCGCTTGGAGTCGACCAGGTCGGTCTTGGTGACGATGGCGACCTTCGGGGTCTTCCTGATCCCGGCGATCTCCTTGGCGATGAACTTGTCGCCGGGGCCGATCTTCTGGTCGGCGGGCAGGCAGAAGCCGATCACGTCGACCTCGGCCCAGGTGGTGCGGACCAGGTCGTTGAGGCGCTCGCCGAGCAGGGTCCGCGGCTTGTGCAGGCCGGGGGTGTCGACCAGCACGAGCTGGGCGTCCGGGCGGTGCACGATGCCGCGCACGGTGTGCCGGGTGGTCTGCGGGCGGTCGGAGGTGATCGCGACCTTCGTCCCCACCAGGGCGTTGGTCAGGGTCGACTTGCCCGCGTTCGGCCGGCCGACGAAGCACGCGAACCCGGAGCGGTACGAGGAGGAAGGGGCATTCATGGGCTCCATTCTCCCTGATCACCGGAGCCCCGCCGTCCGCGCCCGCCCCCAGGGGCCGCCCGGGGCCGCCCGGCGGCGCTCAGCCCTTCTTCCCGCCCTTGCCGGGGGTGGGGACCAGCGAGACCACCACCAGCACCAGCAGGAAGCCGAGCGAGCCGTACAGCCAGAGCTCCGACCCGGTCTCCTGCCACTTGCCGAGCCCCATCACGAACAGCACCAGCCCGGCGAAGAACGCCACCGCCCCCATGCCCCCAGCCCCCTCACCGAGTCCACTCCCCCGGTGAGATTATCTGCCGGACGCGGGCCGGGACCATGCCGTCCGGCAGGGCCGCCGAAGACCCGCCCCGGGCCCGGGACCGGCGGGCCCCCGACGGCCCCGGCGGGGCCTCAGCGCGCCTCGGCGGACACCCGCAGCGTCCCGTCCGGCCCGGCCAGCAGCACCGGCGTCCCGGCCCCGCCCAGGTCCCGTACCGCCGCCAGGTCGGCCTCGGCCGGCTGCTCCGCCTCGCTCACCACGGCCGCCGCCTCCAGCGAGCGGGCGCCGCTGGCCACCGCCATCGCCACCGCCGTCTGGAGGGCGCTCAGCCGCAGCGACTCCAGCGCGACCGTGCCGGCCACGTAGGTGCGCCCGGTCTCGTCACGCACCGCGGCCCCCTCGGCGACGCCGTTGCGGGCGCGGGCCGAGCGGGCCAGGGTGATGATCTTCTTGTCTTCGGGGTCGAGCTCGACGATGTCACTCATGCCGCCGAGCATAGGCACCCGGCGCCGCTCAGTGGCCGACCGGGTGGGTCCGCCCCGGGTTCGGGCGCAGGATCTTGACGGCGGTCTTCGCGGCCCCGGACGGCAGGTCCTCCTCGCGCCGGATCCGCCGCTGCCAGAACGGGTTGTCGTGCGGCAGGTGGCTGCTCACCCGGCCGTACATCCCGAAGGTCGTCAGCACGATCCCGAAGACGAACGCGAACAGCACGTTCGACATCCGGAAGTTGAGGATGTTGGCGTCGGGCCGCCCGAGGACCGTCAGGCCGTAGAAGCCGGACAGCACGAACAGCACGCCCACCACCAGGTTGAGGTTGGCCGCGAAGTTCCCGCCCACCACCGCTCCCAGCAGCAGGATCGCGCCCGCCACGATGGACAGGATGCTCAGCGCCCCGTTGGTCGACAGCCCGGCGATCCGGTCGCCGTGGGTGGCCAGGAAGCCGGGGTGGTCCGCCAGCCCCAGGCACCCGAACACGATCAGGAAGATCCCCCCGAGACCCGCCCCGATCCGCCACACCATGGCGAGCCGGCGGTCGACGGGCTTCAGCGTGTCTTGCAGCTTCATGGCGCCTCCAGAGCTCGGTCACCGGTCGGGCCGTACTGCCCAGCGCACCCCGGGTGCTAGCTGTAGGGGTGGCTCCCCTGCATGTGGGGCGTCTCGTGCATGTAGAGCGAGCCGCACTGCTGGCAGCAGCGCAGCCCGGTGCCCCACTCCTGCTCGGGCCGCGTCTCGGCGTCGTCGGACATCGTCCGGCCGCAGAGCGCCACCGCCGGGTCCTCGTCCCGCACCACGTGCCAGGACCTGACTCCGCCGGCCGCCCCCTGCGGGCCGTACTCCGCGCGCAGTTTGTGCGTCATGCCCTCCATGGTCGCGCGGCGGCCGCCCGCCCGCTACTCGCCCGCCGGCTGCGCGGCCCGCCCGTCGCGGCGCACCGGCGCGGCGACCATCGAGCCGATCCGGTTGCGCCGGCCCGCCGAGGACTCGGCGGTCAGCAGGATGCCGGACAGGCCGTCCTCGGCCGGCTCGGGCAGCGGGATCTCGCAGGAGGAGCCGGGGATCGGCACCCGGCCCAGGTGCTTGGCCAGCAGGCCGCCGACGGTCTCGACGTCCTCGTCCTCCAGCTCGATGCCGAACAGCTCGCCCAGGTCCTCCACCAGCAGCCGGGCGGTGATCCGGTACGAGCCGTCGCCGAGGTCCTCCACCGGGGCGATCTCCCGGTCGTACTCGTCGGTGATCTCGCCGACGATCTCCTCCAGGATGTCCTCGATGGTGACCAGACCGGCGGTGCCGCCGTACTCGTCGATCACGATCGCCACGTGCGAGCGGCGCTGCTGCATCTCGCGCAGCAGGTCGCCGGCCGGCTTGGAGTCCGGGACGAACACGGCCGGGCGCATCACCGCGCCGACCTCCTCGGACTCCGCCTCCCGGTTGATGTGGGTGCGCCGCACCAGGTCCTTGAGGTAGACGATGCCGACCACGTCGTCCTCGTTGTCGCCGACCACCGGGATGCGCGAGAAGCCCGAGCGCAGCGCCAGGGTCAGCGCCTGCCGGACGGTCTTGTGCCGCTCGATCATCACCAGGTCGGTGCGCGGCACCATCACCTCGCGCACGATGGTGTCGCCCAGTTCGAAGACCGAGTGCACCATCCGGCGCTCCTCGTCCTCGATCAGGTCGTCCTGCTCGGCGAGGTCCACCAGCGAGCGCAGCTCCGCCTCCGAGGCGAACGGCCCCTCCCGGTAGCCCTTGCCCGGGGTCAGCGCGTTGCCGAGCAGGATCAGCAGCCGCGGGATCGGGCCCAGCACCGCCGCCAGCGGCAGCAGCACGAAGGAGGCCGCCGTCGCGGTGGTGAGCGGGTGCTGGCGCCCGATCGTGCGCGGCGAGACCCCCACCGCGACGAAGGACACCAGCACCATCACGCCGAAGGCCAGCAGGACGGCCTGCCAGGTGGGCGTCAGGTTGCGCACGCACACCACGGTGACCAGGACGGCCGCCGCCATCTCGCTGGCGACCCGGATCAGGGTCGCCAGGTTGAGGTAGCGGATCGGGTCGGAGGCGACGGTCAGCAGCCGTGCGGAGCCGCGCCGGCCGGCGCGCACCGCCTCCTCCGCCCGGAACCGGGAGACCCGGGAGATGCCCGCCTCGGCGCACGCGGCCAGCCAGCCGAGCACGACGAGCAGCACGGCACCGAGGATGAAGCTCGTACTCTCACCACTCACAGGGGTTCGGGCTCCGCGCTCAGTGGGTGGTGGGGGCCGGGGAGATGCCGCCGAGGCCGCGGCCCGCCCGCCAGTCGTCCAGGATGCGCTTCTGGAGGGCGAACATCTCCTCCTCTTCCTCCGGCTCCTCGTGGTCGTAGCCGAGGACGTGCAGCACCCCGTGCACGGTGAGCAGTTGGAGCTCCTCGTCCATCGAGTGCCGGGAGGGGGCCGCCTTGCCCTGCTGCTCGGCGACCTCGGGGCAGAGCACGATGTCGCCGAGCAGGCCCTGCGGCAGTTCCTCGCCCTCCTTGCCGGGACGCAGCTCGTCCATCGGGAAGGACATCACGTCGGTGGGCCCGGGGAGGTCCATCCACTGGATGTGCAGCTCCTCCATCGCCGCACCGTCCACCAGGATCACGGACAGTTCGGACTGCGGGTGGATCCGCATCTTGTCCAGTGCGAAGCGGGCGACGTCGAGGATGGCTTCCTCGTCGGCCTCCCAACCGGACTCGTTGGCGATGTCGATCGACATGACGGGCTCTGTGCTCAGCTTTCGGTGCGATGGGACTGTCGGGGGGCGCGGGGCGCGGTGGCCTTGCCGGGGCGCCGCTGGGCGGGCTTGCGGGCCGCCGGAGCGGCGTCCTCGGCCTCCTGGCGGGCGTCCCAGCGCTCGTAGGCGTCCACGATCCGGCCGACCAGCTTGTGGCGGACCACGTCGGTGCTGGTGAGGACGGAGAAGTGGATGTCGGGCACGTCGGCCAGGATCTCCTGGACGACCTTGAGGCCGCTGCGGGTGCCGCCCGGGAGGTCGATCTGGCTGGTGTCGCCGGTGACCACCACCCGGGAGTTGAACCCGAGGCGGGTGAGGAACATCTTCATCTGCTCGGGCGAGGTGTTCTGGGCCTCGTCGAGGATGATGAAGGCGTCGTTGAGGGTGCGGCCGCGCATGTAGGCGAGCGGCGCGACCTCGATGGTGCCGGCCGCCATCAGGCGCGGGATGGAGTCCGGGTCCATCATGTCGTGCAGCGCGTCGTAGAGCGGGCGCAGGTACGGGTCGATCTTCTCGTAGAGGGTGCCGGGCAGGAAGCCCAGCCGCTCCCCCGCCTCGACCGCCGGGCGGGTCAGGATGATCCGGTTGACCTCCTTGGCCTGGAGGGCCTGGACGGCCTTGGCCATCGCCAGGTAGGTCTTGCCGGTGCCGGCCGGGCCGAGGCCGAAGACGATCGTGTGCTTGTCGATCGCCTCGACGTAGCGCTGCTGGTTGAGGGTCTTCGGACGGATCGTGCGGCCCCGGTTGGACAGGATGTTCGCGGTGAACACCTGGGAGGGCGCCGGGCTGTCCGGGTCCTGCTCCTGGCTGCGGAGCATGGCGATGGAGCGCTCCACGGAGTCCTCCGTCAGGGGCTGGCCGGTGCGCAGCACCAGCATCATCTCGGTGAAGAGCCGCTGCACGAGGGCGACCTCGGCCCGGGCCCCGGTGGCCGTCACCTCGTTGCCGCGGACGTGGATGTCGGCGGCGGGGAAGCCCCGTTCGATCACGCGCAGCAGCGAGTCGGCGGCGCCGAGCAGGGTGACCATCGGGTGCTTCTCGGGGATGACGATCCGGGCGCTGACGCGGCCGTCCTCGGCCGGTTCGGGGCGCGGCTGTCCGTTGGTACGGGTCTGCGATGTGTCACTCATAGGTCGGCGCTGGGGCCTGCCTCATCCCATCCGTGGTGTCGGGTGCCGCTCGGTGTCTCCGGGGCACCAGGGTACGCCGCGAGCGTGATCGCCGTGGCGGGCGGCGGGGCCGCACCCGTCGATGCTGCGGCAGATCGAAGTCCGGCGCGAGCCCTTTTCCGGCTGCCGGGCGCCGGCCGGCGCCGCCGCCGTCCCCCCGCGCCTCACGAGGGGCGGCGGGCCGGGACGGGCACCCGTTCGAGGTCGGTGGCCAGCACCAGCTCCCCGTCGAAGTGCTTGCGGGCGTCGGCCAGGTGCCGGCCGAGGTCGGGGTAGCGCTGCGAGAAGTGGGTCAGCACCAGGGTGCGCACCCCCGCCTCGGCGGCGGCCCTGGCCGCCTGCCCGGCGGTGAGGTGGCCGTGCTCCTCGGCGAGGCGGGCGTCGGCGTCGGTGAAGGTCGCCTCGACGACCAGCAGGTCGGCGCCCTCCGCGAGGGCGTGCACGCCCTCGCAGAGCCGAGTGTCCATCACGAAGGCGAACCGCTGGCCCGGCCGGGGCTCGCTGACCTCGCCCAGGGTGACGGTGCGGCCGTCCACCTCGATCGCGCCCTCGTGCTGGAGCCGGCCCACCGCGGGGCCGCGCACGCCGAGCGCGGCGAGCCGCTCCGGCACCAGCCGGCGGCCGTCCGGCTCGCGGAGCCGGTAGCCGAAGGACTCCACGGGGTGGTCCAGCCGGACGGCGTCCAGCGCGAAGCGGGCGCCGGGCGCGGGCAGCGGACCGGCCTCGTCGATCGGCCGGGGCCGCAGCACGGCCGTCTCGTGGTACGCGGTGGCGTGCCGCAGCCGCTCGAAGTAGACCTCGCCGGACGCCGGGAAGTAGACGTCCACCGGGTGCGGGACCCGGTCGAGGTTGATCCGCTGGACCACCCCGGCCAGGCCCAGGCAGTGGTCCCCGTGGAAGTGGGTGACGGCGATCCTGGTGATCTGGGTGGCCGTGACCCCGGCGTGCAGCATCTGCCGCTGGGTGCCCTCGCCGGGGTCGAACAGCAGGCCCTCGCCGTCCCAGCGCAGCAGGTAGCCGTTGTGGTTGCGGTGCCGGGTGGGCACCTGGCTGGCGGTGCCGAGGACGACGAGTTCGCGCGGGGACACCCGGGATCAGACCATGCTCTCGGTCATCGCCGTCCCGCCGAGCACGTGGACGTGCGCGTGGAAGACGGTCTGCCCGGCGCCCGCGCCGGTGTTGAAGATCAGCCGGTAGTCCTCGACGCCCTCGTCCCCGGCCACCGCGCCCGCCTCGGCGAGCAGCTCCCCGGCGATCTCCGGCTCGGCGGCGGCCAGCTCGGCGGCGTTGCGGTAGTGCACGTGCGGGATGACCAGCACGTGCAGGGGCGCCTTGGGGGCGATGTCGCGGAAGGCGAGGGTGCGCTCGGTCCTGCGCACCACCGTCGCGGGGATCTCGCCCGCCACGATCTTGCAGAACACGCAGTCGGGCTGCGGCTCGCCGGCCATCGGCTACTCCTCGGAGTCGGTACGTACGTGGGTGGTGGGGCCGTACGGGCGCAGCCTAGCCGAGCCCGGCGGCGGCCTGCTGGTACTCCCGGAGGTGCTTCCAGCGCACCGCGCGCATCCCGACGACGTCGCCGTCCTCCGTGTCGAAGTCCTCGGTGAGGAAGGCGACCGCGAGGATGACGAAGCCGATCAGCCAGCGCCTGGTGAGCCGCCAGGTGTTCGGTCGCACCACGCCCTTGCGGCGCACCACCCGCATCGCCAGGATCCCCTTGCCCACGCTGAAGCCGGTCAGCCGGGCGAGCACCACCTGGTTGAGGAAGGACGCGCCGAGGCCGACCACCAGCAGCGCCACGACGTAGGGCACCACCGGGCCGCCGCTGTGCACGGCGTGGCCCGCCACGGTCCGGGTCCTCGGCCGGCTCGCGGCGTTGGCGGCGGCGAAGCCGAGGCCGACCGCGAACAGCCAGTCGAGCACGATCGCCAGGAAGCGCCGCCCGCCGCCCGCCTCCCTGGGGCAGGGCGGCAGCGCCCGCCGCGGGTGGGGCGGGGCGTACGGCTGCGGCTGGTACGGCTGCTGGTACTGGTTCGGGTACGGCTGGTACGGCTGGGCCGGGTACGGCTGCGCGTACGGCTGCGGCTGCTGCTGCGGTGGGTACGGACCGCCGTACTGCGGCGGCGGGTAGCCCTGCGCCATCTGGTTCCCCCGTGAGCTGTGGATCAAGAAACAGCCCCGCATCCTACCCGCGTCCCCGCACCGCCCGGGGCGGTGCGGGGGCCGTGCCGGCGCCCCGCCCCGGCGGCTCAGGCCCAGGGCAGCGGCGGCGCCGTCCGGGCCGGGCGCTCGGCCAGCCGGGCCAGGGCGAGCCGGACCCCCTCGGCCAGCTGCGGGTCCTCGCCGGACGCCCACTGGTGCGGGGCGTGCGGCACCTCGACGTCCGGGTCGACGCCGTGGTTCTCCAGGCCCCAGCCGCGGCCCTCCAGCCAGAACGCGTACTTGGGCTGGGTGACCAGGGTGCCGTCGACCAGCCGGTAGCGGCTGTCGATGCCGATCACCCCGCCCCAGGTGCGGGTGCCGACCACCGGGCCGATGCCGAGGCTCTGGACGGCCGCGCTGACCACGTCGCCGTCCGAGCCGGTGAACTCGTCGGCGAGCGCGACCACCGGGCCGCGCGGGGCGTCCGCCGGGTAGGGCACCGCGTGGTCGGTGTCCCGGATGACGTCCCAGCCGATGATCCGCCGGGCCAGCTTCTCGACCACCAGCTGCGAGGTGTGGCCGCCCCGGTTCCCCCGGACGTCCACCACCAGGCCCTCCCGGGCCATCTCCGCGCTCAGGTCGCGGTGCAGCTGGGCCCAGCCGGCCGTCTGCATGTCGGGGATGTGCAGGTAGCCCAGCCGCCCGCCGGACAGGTCGCGCACCGCGGCCCGCCGCCCGGCCACCCAGTCGTGGTAGCGCAGCGGCTCCTCGTCGGCGAGCGGGACGACCACCGGGTGGCGCCGGTCGGTGCCGTCCTGGCCGGCCACGGTCAGCTCGACCGGCCGCCCCGCGGTGCCGGCCAGCAGCGGGGCCGGGCCGGTGACCGGGTCCACCGGGCGGCCGTCGACGGCGAGCAGCGCGTCGCCCGGGCGGATCGCGGCGCCGGGCGCGGCCAGCGGGGAGCGGGCCCGCGGGTCGGAGGACTCCCCGGGCAGGATCCGGGCGATCCGCCACTGCCCGCCGTCCCGGACGAGGTCGGCGCCGAGCAGCCCCTGGCGCCGGGCCGGGTCGGTGTACCGGCCGTACGGGACCACGTAGGCGTGCGAGGTGCCGAGCTCGCCGTGCACCTCCCACAGCAGGTCCACCAGCTCGTCGTGCGAGCCGATCCGCTCGACCAGCGGGCGGTAGCGCTCCAGCACCCCGGCCCAGTCGACGCCGGAGAGGTCGGGGCGCCAGAAGTTGTCCCGCATCAGCCGGCCGTTCTCGGCGTACATCTGCCGCCACTCGGCGGCCGGGTCGACGGTCACCCGCAGCCGGGCCAGGTCGACGGTGGTCTCCTCGTCGTCGCCGCCCTTGCGGTCGGCCGGCACGACCCGCAGCTCGCCCTCGTCCAGCACGGCCGCCCGGGTGCCGTCGGCGCTGACCGCGAAGCCGTCCAGGCCGTGCACCAGCTGCTCGACCCGGCGCCTGCGCAGGTCGAAGCGCTCCAGCACGGGGCGGGGCCGGTCGTCGTCCAACGAGGCGGCCTCGTCTCCGAGTTCGCCCGTCAGCGGGGCCCTGGTCCAGAGCACCCCGTCCTTGGCGGCGGACAGCTTCTCGAAGCGGCCGCCCTCGACCGGGAAGGGGACGATCCGGTCCGCGATGCCGTCCAGGTCCACCCTGGTCGCCGGTGCGGCGCCGGCCGCCTCCCCGCCGTCCGCCTTCCCGGCCTTCGGCTCGTCCTCCTCCCCGCCGAGCGGGCGCCCGGCCCGCTGCGGCCCGAACGGGGAGGGGGTGTCGGCGGCCAGGGTGACCAGGTAGGGGCGGCAGCCGTTCGGGAAGGACAGGTCGAAGACGTGCGCGTCGTAGACCGGGTCGAAGTTGCGCACCGACAGGAAGGCCAGGTAGCGGCCGTCGGCGGTGAAGGCGGGCGAGGTGTCCACGAAGCGCGGCTGGGTGACCTCGCCGACCGTCCGGGTGGCCAGGTCGGCCAGCACGATCTGGCGCAGCGAGTACGGGCCCATCCCGCGCGCCGGGCGCGACCAGGCCAGCCAGCCGGAGTCCGGGCTGAAGGCCAGGCCGGACGCCTCGCCGTCGGCGCTGCGGTCCAGCTCGTGCACGGTGCCGTCGGCGAGCGCGACCAGCAGCACCCGGCCGTCGTGCACGCCGAGCGCGGCCCGCTTGCCGTCCGGGGAGACCGTCAGCGCGTTGACCCGGCCGAGCCGCCCGGCGGCCAGCCGGCGGCGCTCGGCGCCGTGCAGGTCGGGGGCGAACTCCAGGGCGTCCTCGCCCTCGGCGTCGGAGACCCACAGCACGCCCTGGGCGCCGTCCTCGCCGGGCACCACCCGGGCCAGCCGGGCGCGCACGCCCGGGGTCTCGTCCAGCACCCGGGCCGGGCCCTCGCGGTGGGTCAGCCAGTGCACGCTGCCGCGCACCACCACGGCGCTGCCCCGGCCGGTGCGGTCGGGGGCGACGCAGTCCAGCCAGTGCGCGGCGGGCACCGGCCGGGGGCGGCGCCCGGCCCGCGGACCGGCCAGCCGGACGTCCAGCCGGCGCGGCTCGGCGCCCGCCAGGTCCTCCAGGAGCCAGAGGTCGCCGGCCCGGTAGAAGACCACCCGGGTGCCGTCGGTGGTGGCGCCGCGGGCGTAGAAGCCGTCCGGGTCGGCGGTGTGGCGGCGCAGGTCGGTGCCGTCCGGGAGGCTGGACCACAGCTCGCCGACGCCCTCGTGGTCGGACAGGAAGGCGATCCGGCCCTCCTGCCCGTCCGCCCCGGCCAGCCACAGCGGCGAGTCCAGCTGCCCGTCCAGCCCGGCGTGGACGCGGGCGAACTCCTCCCGGCCGAGCCACAGCCGGCCGGCCCGCCCGCCCCGGTAGCGCTTCCACCAGGCCGGGTCGCGGCCGTTGACGCTGCTCAGCAGCACCCGCTCGCCACCCGGCTCGAAGGCCAGCCCGCCGACCGGCCCGTACGGCAGCCGCCGGGGCTCGCCGCCGTCCAGCGGCACGGCGTGCGCCCAGGTGCGGCGCAGGCTCGGCTCGCCGGCGGCGGTCGCGGCGACGGGGCGGCCGTCGGGCGTCCAGCCCAGCACCCGGGTCTGGTCGTTGCCCCAGTGGGTGAGCCGGCGCGAGGGGCCGCCGTCCACCGGCACCACGTGCACCTCGGGGGCGCCGTCCCGGGTGGAGGTGAAGGCGAGGTGCCGGCCGTCCGGGGAGAACCGCGGGTGGTGCACCGGCAGGTGGTCCGCCGTCAGCCGCCAGGGGCGGCCGCCGTCCAGCGGGGCCAGCCACAGGTCGTCCTCGGCGACGAAGGCGACCAGGTCGCCGTGCAGGTGGGGATGGCGCAGGTAGCCGTTCGGGGAGGTGCTCAGGGAGTCCGTCACCCGGCCAGCCTAGGCAGCCGCGGCAACGCTCCGGGCGGCTTTCCCCGGACTCCCGGCGCCGCCCGCCGGCGGCTGGTAGAGCCCCTCAGGCCCAGCGGCCGGTGCGCCCCAGCAGCAGCGCGCCGGCCGCCACCCCGGCGGTGGAGGTGCGCAGCACCGAGGGGCCCAGCCGGTACGGCCTGGCGCCCGCCTCGGCGAACGCGGCCAGCTCCTCCGGGGAGACCCCGCCCTCCGGGCCGACCACCAGGACGATGTCCCCGCCCTGCGGCAGCCCGGCGTGCGCGAGCGGCTCGGCGCCCTCCTCGTGCAGCACGGCGGCGAACGCGGCCTGCGCCAGCACCGGCGCCAGCTGCCGGGTGGTCGCCACGTCCCGGACCTCGGGGAAGCGCAGCCGGCGGGACTGCTTGCCCGCCTCCCGGGCGGTGGCCCGCCACTTGGCGAGCGACTTGGCGCCGCGCTCGCCCTTCCACTGGGTGATGCAGCGCGAGGCGGACCACGGGATCACCACGTCCACGCCGACCTCGGTCATGGTCTCCACGGCCAGCTCGCCGCGGTCGCCCTTGGGCAGCGCCTGGACGACCACGATCCGCGGCTCGGGCCGCGGCTCCCGGCGCACGGCGGCGACCGCCACGTCGATCGCGTCCTTGCCGAGCACGCCGGTGACGGTGCCGTCCACGCCGAGCCCCGACCCGTCGGCCAGGGTCACCGCCTCACCCGGCTCCAGCCGCTTCACCGCGGCCGCATGCCGTCCCTCCGGGCCGTCCAGGCGCACCACGGCCCCGGGCGCGGCGGCGGCGATCCGCTCGGTCTCGACGACGAAGACGGGCGCGGTCATGCGGGGAACCTCCGGGGGTGGGGCGGGACAACGCGGAAGGGGCGCCGGGGTCCGCCCCCGGGCACCCCTTCCGCGGGTGACGGCTCACCGGCCGTTGAAGGCGTCCTTCAGCCGGGAGAACAGGCCCTGCTGGCCCGGCGCGAACTGGCCGGACGGCCGCTCCTCGCCGCGCAGCACCGCCAGGCGGCGCAGCAGCTCCTCCTGCTCGGCGTCGAGCTTGCTGGGCGTCTTCACCTCGACGTGCACTATCAGGTCGCCCCGGCCGCCGCCGCGCAGGTGGGTGATGCCCCGGCCGTGCAGCGGGATCGACTGGCCGGACTGGGTGCCGGGCCGGATGTCGACCTCCTCCAGCCCGTCCAGGGTCTGCAGCGGCACCTGGGTGCCGAGCGCGGCCGCCGTCATCGGGATGGTGACGGTGCAGTGCAGGTCGTCCCCGCGCCGCTGGAAGATCGTGTGGGTGGTCTCGGCGATCTCGACGTACAGGTCGCCGGCCGGGCCGCCGCCGGGGCCGACCTCGCCCTCGCCGGCCAGCTGGATCCGGGTGCCGTTGTCGACACCGGCCGGGATCTTGACGGTCAGGGTGCGACGGGCGCGCACCCGGCCGTCGCCGGCGCACTCCGGGCACGGGGTCGGCACGACGGTGCCGAAGCCCTGGCACTGCGGGCAGGGCCGGGAGGTCATGACCTGGCCCAGGAAGGACCGGGTGACCTGGGAGACCTCGCCCTTGCCGCGGCACATGTCGCAGGTCTGCGCCGAGGTGCCGGGGGCCGCGCCCTCGCCGCTGCACGTGGTGCAGGTGACGGCGGTGTCGACCTGGAGCTCCTTGGTGGTGCCGAAGGCGGCCTCCTCCAGGGTGATCTCCAGCCGGATCATGGCGTCCTGGCCGCGGCGGGTGCGCGAGCGCGGGCCGCGCTGGCCGGCCGCGGCGCCGAAGAAGGCGTCCATGATGTCGGAGAAGCCGAAGCCCGCGGCACCGGCGCCGAAGCCGCCGGCCCCGCCGCCCCCGCCCGGGGACAGCGGGTCCCCGCCGAGGTCGTAGACCTGGCGCTTCTGCGGGTCGGAGAGCACCTCGTAAGCGGCGTTGATCTCCTTGAACCGCTCCTGCGTCTTCGGGTCCGGGTTGACGTCCGGGTGCAGTTCGCGTGCCAGGCGCCGGAACGCCTTCTTGATCTCGTCCTGCCCCGCATCCCGTCGGACGCCGAGTACCGCGTAGTAGTCCGTGGCCACCAAATGCTCCGCTTGTTCCGCCTGTAGTAGTGCTGCGACTGGACGCCCCCGCCGGACTTCCGGCGGAGGACTTTGCTAGGACTCGGCCAGGATCTGGCCCACGTACCGCGCCACCGCTCGCACCGCCCCCATTGTGCCCGGATAGTCCATCCGGGTCGGACCGATCACACCCAGTTTCGCCACGCTCTCGTCGCCCGAACCGTAGCCGACGGAGACGATCGAGGTGGACGTCAGCCCCTCGTACGTGTTCTCCCGCCCGATCCGGACCGTCATCGCGGCGTCCGCGGTCTCACCCAGGAGGCGGAGCAGGACGACCTGCTCCTCCAGCGCCTCCAGCACCGGCTGGATGGACAGCGGGAAGTCGTGCCCGAAGCGGGTCAGGTTGGCCGTGCCGGCCAGCATGATCCGCTCCTCGTTCTGCTCGGCGAGCGTCTCGAACAGGGTTGCCAGGACCGTGCTGACGGTCGGCCGCTCGGCCTGCTCGAACTGGGCCGGCAGGTCCTCCAGGAGCCCCGGGACCTCCGGGAGGCGCCGACCGGCGGCCCTCGCGTTGATCCCGGTCCGCAGGTCCGCCAGCACCGTCTCGCCGACCGGGCCCGGGCAGTCGACCATCCGCTGCTCGACCCGGCCGGTGTTGGTGATCAGGACCAGCATCACCTTGGCCGGGGCCAGCGCCACCAGCTCGATGTGCCGGACGGTGGAGCGCGACAGCGAGGGGTACTGCACCACCGCGACCTGCCGGGTCAGCTGGGCGAGCAGCCGCACGGTGCGGGCCACCACGTCGTCCAGGTCGACCGCGCCGTCCAGGAAGTGCCGGATGGCCCGGCGCTCGGGGGCGCTCATCGGCTTGATCTCGGCGAGCTTGTCGACGAAGAGGCGGTACCCCTTGTCGGTCGGGATGCGTCCGGCGCTGGTGTGGGGCTGGTGGATGTAGCCCTCCTCCTCCAGCGCCGCCATGTCGTTGCGGACGGTCGCCGGGGAGACCCCGAGGTTGTGCCGCTCCACCAGGGCCTTGGAACCGACCGGCTCCTCGGTGCCCACGTAGTCCTGCACGATCGCACGGAGCACGGCGAGCTTGCGTTCGTCCAGCTGGCGGACCTCACCGGCCATGGGCGCGTACCTCCGTCTTCGCACGTTGTTCCGACTGTGTCCCTTGCTTCCGAAGGCCGCTCCCGGAGGCCCTCGCCCTGGCACTCTGAACACCCGAGTGCCAAAACCGTACCTGCCAGTGTACGGCCCGGGCCGTACCGCAGGAACGGCCGGACCGGGGTGATCCTCCCCGCAGTCCCGCACACGGCCCGCGGGGCCCCGGCGGTTCGAAGCCGGTTGCGCCGGGGTGGTGCCGGGAGGCCGTCCGGGTGGCAGCATCGAAAGCGACGGCGAACGGAGGAGCAAGCGATGTCGAGCTCGGGCCAGCACACCCGCTTCGCACCCGACCGCGGCCTGACCGGCCGCATGGTCGCGACGATGTTCGTGATCGGGCTGCTGTACGTCGGTTTCACCGGACTGCTGATCGCGCTGCTGCGCGGCGCCTGGCCGCTGATCGTCCTGATCTCCGGCGGGCTGTTCGTGGCCCAGTTCTGGTTCAGCGACAAGATCACCGAGCGGGCGATGGGCGCCCACCAGGTGTCCCCGGAGCAGTTCCCCCAGCTGCACGGCACCGTCGACCGGCTCTGCGCCCTGGCCGACATGCCCAAGCCCCGGGTCGCGGTCGCCGACAACGACATGCCGAACGCCTTCGCCACCGGCCGCAACCCGCAGAACGCGGTGGTCTGCGTGACCACCGGGCTGCTGCGCCGGCTGGAGCCCGAGGAGCTGGAGGGCGTCCTCGCGCACGAGCTGTCGCACGTCGCCCACCGGGACGTCGCGGTGATGACGATCGCCGGCTTCCTCGGCGTCCTCGCCGGGGCGATGACCCGGATCGCCGTGTACGGCGGCTTCATGGGCGGCGGGCGCAACAACAACGACCAGAACGCGGCCCTCCTGGCGCTGGTGATCCCGCTGGTGTCGATCGTCGTCTACGCGGTCAGCTTCCTGCTCACCCGGCTGCTGTCCCGCTACCGCGAGCTCGCCGCCGACCGGGCCGCCGCCCAGCTCACCGGCCGGCCCAGCGCCCTGGCCTCCGCCCTCACCAAGGTGACCGGGCAGATCGCGGCCATCCCCACCAGGGACCTGCGCCAGGCGCAGCCGTACAACGCCTTCTACTTCGCCCCGGCGCTGAGCGCCCGGGAGAGCGCCACCCAGCTGTTCTCCACCCACCCGAGCCTGGAGAAGCGGCTGGAGCAGCTCGCGCGGATCTCCGAGCAGCTCGGCCGCTGACCCTGTGCCCCTGCGCCCCTGAGCCCCGAAAGGACCGCCGTGGGATTCCTGGACACCCTGTTCGGCCGCACCAAGCCCGTCAAGCCCGACCTCGACCAGCTGTTCGGTGTGCCGTCCGCCGCGCTCACCCTGGAGGCCGGGGCCGGGTTCCTGCCCACCGGGCTCGGCTCGGTCTGCTTCGCCGCCGTCGAGGGGGCGGCCTTCGTGCAGGTCGAGCAGCAGGTCCGGGCGCTGCTGGACGCGGACACCGGGCGCGGCGGCGTCCCGGTCGAGGCCTCCAAGGACGGCTACGGCTACTCCTGGCTGCTCGCCCGGCACGCCCCCGGGGAGCTGCCGGAGCTGGTGAACGACCTGCACGCGGTCAACAGCGAGCTGGAGGCGAACGGCTTCGGCCCGCAGCTGCTCTGCTCACTGGTCGGCTTCCGCGATCCGCAGGGGCAGTCGCTGGCCCTGGTCTACCTCTACAAGCGGGGCACGTTCTACCCCTTCGCGCCGGTGCCGGGCGGCGGGGAGCGGCGCAACAGCCCGCTGGAGCTCCAGGTCAACGCGATGCTGGGGAACGACCTGCGGCTGGAGAAGGACCTGGGCCGCTGGTTCCCGGTCTGGGGCGCGCCGGGCCTCTGACGCGCCGCCCGCCGTCCCTATGATCACCCGTATGCGCAGCCGCCCGTACGGACCCGACCTGACCCCGCCGTGGAAGAAGCAGGCCCCCGCCCCGGAGGTGCCCGCCGAGCGGGACCTGGTGGTCGAGGAGGCGGGGACGGGCTTCTGCGGGGCGGTGGTGCGCTGCGAGAAGACCGCCGAGGGGTTCACCGTCACCCTGGAGGACCGCTTCGGCAAGCACCGGGTGTTCCCGCTGGTGCCGCGCGGCTTCCTGCTGGAGGGCCGGGTCGTCACCCTGGTCCGGCCGGCCGGCCCGGCGGCGCCGCGCACCCCGGCCCGCACCGCCTCCGGCTCGCTCGCCGTCCCGAACGCCCGGGCCCGGGTCGCCCGCGAGTCCCGGATCTACGTCGAGGGGCGGCACGACGCGGAGCTGGTGGAGCGGGTCTGGGGCGACGACCTGCGGATCGAGGGCGTGGTGGTCGAGTACCTGCGCGGCATCGACGACCTGCCCGCGATCGTCGCCGACTTCGCGCCCGGCCCGGGGCGGCGCCTCGGCGTCCTGGTCGACCACCTGCTCCCGGGGACGAAGGAGCACCGCATCGCCGCCCGGGTCACCGGGGACGCGGTGCTGGTCGTCGGCCACCCGTACATCGACGTCTGGCAGGCCGTGAAGCCGTCGAGCGTGGGCATCCCCGGCTGGCCCGACGTCCCGATGGGCGAGGACTGGAAGGAGGGCACCTGCCGCCGCCTCGGCTGGCCGGTGGACACCCCGGCGGCCTGGAAGCGCATCCTGGCGAAGGTGGACAGCTACAAGGACCTGGAGCCCGCACTGCTGGGCCGGGTCGAGGAGCTGATCGACTTCGTGACGCTGCCGGATCAGGCGTAGGTCGACGGCGGCGGTCCTTGGGCGCTCCCTCCGCCGGCCGGCACCACGTCGACGGCTGTCAGTCCACCAGGTCGCGTACCACCGCGTCCGCCAGCAGCCTCCCGCGGAGCGTCAGGGCGGCGCGGCCCCGCTCGTACGGCCCGGCGGCGAGGAGGCCGTCGGCGAGGGCCCGGGCGGCGGCCTCGCGGCCGGCGGCGGTGAGCAGGTCCAGGGCGACGCCCTCGACCAGGCGCAGCTCCAGCAGGATGCGCTCGACCCGGCGGTCCTCCTCCGCCAGCACCTCGCGGGCCTGGGCCGGGGTGCGGCCCTCCGCCAGGGCCCGGGCGTAGGCGGCGGGGTGCTTGGCGTTCCACCAGCGGACGCCGCCGACGTGGCTGTGGGCGCCGGGGCCGGCCCCCCACCAGTCGGCGCCGGTCCAGTAGAGCTCGTTGTGGCGGCAGCGGCCCTCGGCGGCGGTGGCCCAGTTGGAGACCTCGTACCAGGAGTAACCGGCGGCGGTGAGCGCCTCCTCGGCGATCAGGTAGCGGTCGGCGTGGACGTCGTCGTCGATCATCGGCAGTTCGCCGCGCCTGACCCGGGCGGCGAGCCGGGTGCCCTCCTCGACGATCAGCGAGTACGCCGAGACGTGGTCGGGCCCGGCGCCGACGGCGGCGTCCAGGGAGGCCCGCCAGTCGTCGTCGGACTCCCCCGGGGTGCCGTAGATGAGGTCCAGGTTGACGTGCTCGAAGCCGGCCGCGCGGGCCTCGGCCACGCAGGCCTCGGGGCGGCCCGGGGTGTGGTGGCGGTCGAGCAGCCGCAGGACGTGCGGCCGGGCGCTCTGCATGCCGAAGGAGAGCCGGTTGTAGCCGCCCTCGCGCAGTTCGGCCAGGTACGCCGGGTCCACCGACTCCGGGTTGGCCTCGGTGGTGACCTCGGCGTCCTCGGCGAGCCCGAACTCCTCGCGGATCGCGGCGAGCATCCTCACCAGGTCGCGGGCGGGCAGCAGGGTCGGGGTGCCGCCGCCGAGGAAGACGGTCCGCACCGGGAGGTCCGCGTCCCCCAGCACCGCGCGGGCGTGGCGGATCTCGGCGACCACGTTGTCCGCGTACGTCTCCTGCGAGGCGACCGCCCCGGAGGAGCGCAGCTCGGTGGCGGTGTAGGTGTTGAAGTCGCAGTAGCCGCAGCGGCTGGCGCAGTAGGGCACGTGCAGGTAGAAGCCGAACGGCCGCGAGCCCAGCCCGTCGAGGGCGTGCGCGGGCAGGGAACCGTCGGACGGCACGGGTTCGCCGTCGGGGAGTGCGGAGGGCATGCGCCCATTGTCCCGTACGGCCCACCCTTTCGGGTGAGCCGTACGGGCGGGGCGGCTCAGGCCTCGTTGGCGCCCGCGTACATGGCGCTCACCGCGTCCGCGTAGGTCCGCTCGACCACCGGGCGCTTGATCTTCAGGCTCGGGGTGAGCTCGCCGTGCTCGATGTCGAGGTCGCGCGGCAGCAGGTGGAACTTCTTGATCGTCTGCCAGCGCTGGAGGTCGGCGTTGACCCGCTTGACGAAGCCCTCGACCAGCTCGTGGACGGCCGGCTCGGCGGCCAGCTCGGCGTAGCTCCGGCCGGCCAGGCCGTGCTCGGCCGCCCAGGGCAGCAGGACCGCCTCGTCCAGGCCGATCAGCGCGGTGCAGTAGTTGCGGCCGTTGCCGATCACCAGGATGTTGCTGACGAAGGGGCAGACCGCCTTGAACTTGCCCTCGACCTCGCTGGGCGCCACGTACTTGCCGCCGGAGGTCTTGAACAGGTCCTTCTTGCGGTCGGTGATCCGCAGGAAGCCGTCCGGGGTGAGCTCGCCGATGTCCTCGGTGTGGAACCAGCCGTCCGGCTCCAGCACCTCGGCGGTCTTCTCCGGCAGGTTGTGGTAGCCGCGCATGACGCCCGGGCCGCGCAGCAGGATCTCGCCGTCCTCGGCGATCCGCACCTCGGTGCCGGGCAGCGGGCGGCCCACGGTGCCGATCCGCACGTCCTCCGCGCGGTTGACGCAGGAGCCGGCGCTGGTCTCGCTCAGGCCGTAGCCCTCCAGGATCGGCACCCCGGCGCCGAGGAAGAAGTAGCCGATCTCCGGGGCGAGCGCGGCGCTGCCGGAGACCGCGCCGCGCAGCCGGCCGCCGAAGGCCGCCCGGATCTTCGCGTACACCAGCCGGTCGGCCAGCGCGTGCTGCACCCGCAGGCCCAGCGGGGCGGAGCCGGTGCCGGTGGCGACCCTGCTCTCCTGGACCACCCGGGCGTGCTCGCGGGCGACCCCGGCCGCCCACATGAAGATCTTGTACTTGGCGCCGCCCTCGGCCCGGGCCCGGCCCGCGATGCCGTTGTAGACCTTCTCGAAGATGCGCGGCGCCGAGGCCATGATGGTCGGCCGGATCGCCGGCAGGTTGTGGATGATCCGGTCCACCCGGCCGTCCACCGCCATCACGTGCCCGGTGGCGATCTGCCCCGAGATCAGCGTCTTGCCGAACACGTGGGACAGCGGCAGCCACATGAACTGCACGTCGTCCGGGCCCAGCAGCCCGCTGGCCTCCTGCGCCCGGCCCTCGTACGCCCAGCAGTCGTGCACCAGGCGCACGCCCTTGGGGCGGCCGGTGGTGCCGGAGGTGTAGATGAGGGTCGCGAGCTGCTCCCTGTCCAGCCCGTCGACGGCCTTCTCCACCGCCTCCGGGTGCTCCGCCAGGTACCGGGCTCCGCGCTCCTCCAGCTCGGCGAGGGTGAGCAGCTCCAGGCCGGCGCCGTCCGGGGCCTCGGCGGGCGCGTCGAACAGGATCACGGTGCGCAGCTCGGGCAGCTGGTCGATCTGCTCGACGGCCTTGGCCAGCTGGGCCGCGTCCTCGGCGAACAGCGCCCGCGAGCCGGAGTCGGAGAGGATGAACGCGGTCTCGTCCGCGTTGGTGCTCGGGTAGACGGTGGTGGTCGCGGCGCCCGCGCACATGGCGCCGAGGTCGGCGAGGATCCATTCGAGCCGGGTCGAGGAGGCCAGGGCCACCCGGTCCTCGGGCCGGATGCCGAGCGCCATCAGGCCCGCGGCCACCGCCCGGACCCGCGCCGCGGTCTGCGCCCAGGTGAGCGAGCGCCACTGCTCGGCACCGGGCGCGCCGTCGGCGGCCTGCTCGTCCACGGGCGAGGGGTAGCGGTAGGCCTCGGCGTTCGGGGTCAGGGCGACCCGCTCCAGGAACAGGTGGGCGACGGAGGCGGGGCGCCCGGCGACGAGGTCGGGCCTGCCGGAGCCGATCAGGGACTGCGCGGAACTCAACGAGGACCTCCGGTGGCGGGTGGCCGTCTGAGGGATTGTCGCGGCGGCCGTGGGGGCGGTCGCCGGGCCCCCGGTTCACCTGAGCGGTACCGGTCAGTAACAAAGGGGCAACCAGCAGCCTAGGGGGAAACCGGTCATTCCGTAAGGGGGCCGCACCCGGCGGCACGCCCGCGCCCCGGCGGTGCCGCACGGCGCCGTCGTCCGGCGCCCCGCCCGGCGCCGTCGTCCGGCCGTTTCGGCAAAGGCCCGGCAAACCTCGGCCTCCCACACGCCGAATGGCCTGTACGACGCTACAGAACACCCAGAATTGGGATGCGAACCCGACCGGCGACGACAAGAGTGTGCCAGTGCTGATCAGACTCCTGAGGGCGTACCTGCGCCCGTACTCCCGACCGATCACCCTGCTGGTGCTGCTCCAGCTGGTGTCCACCCTCGCGGCGCTCTACCTGCCCACGCTGAACGCCGACATCATCGACGACGGCGTGGTCAAGGGCGACACCGGCTACATCCTGCGCGTCGGCGGGGTGATGATCGGCGTGACCCTCGTCCAGGCCCTCTGCGCCATCGGCGCCGTCTTCATCGGCGCCCGCACCGCCATGGCCTTCGGCCGGGACGTGCGCGCCGCCGTCTTCGACCGGGTGCAGAGCTTCTCCGCCCGCGAGGTCGGCCAGTTCGGCGCGCCCTCCCTGATCACCCGCACCACCAACGACGTCCAGCAGGTCCAGATGCTCGCCCTGATGAGCTTCACGCTCATGGTCGCCGCGCCGATCATGTGCGTCGGCGGCATCATCATGGCGCTCAACCAGGACGTCCCGCTGTCCGGCCTGCTGCTCGCCGTCATCCCCGCGCTCGGCGTCGTCGTGGTCCTGCTGGTCCGCGCACTGCGCCCCCGCTTCCGCAGCATGCAGGAGCGGATCGACACCGTGAACCGGGTCCTGCGCGAGCAGATCACCGGCATCCGGGTCATCCGCGCGTTCGTCAAGGACGGCCGGGAGCAGGCCCGCTTCGCCGACGCCAACGAGGACCTCACCCAGGTCGCCCGCCAGGTCGGCCGGCTGATGTCGATCATGTTCCCCGCCGTGATGCTGGTGGTGAACGTCTCCAGCGTCGCCGTGCTCTGGTTCGGCGCCCACCGGATCGACAGCGGCGCCATGCAGATCGGCGCGCTCACCGCCTTCCTCTCCTACCTGATGCAGATCCTGATGAGCGTCATGATGGCCACCTTCATGTTCATGATGGTGCCGCGCGCCGAGGTCTGCGCCGAGCGCATCGACGAGGTCCTCGGCACCAGCAGCAGCGTCGTGCCGCCCGCCGCGCCCGTCACCGAGCTGCCGCGCCGCGGCGAACTGGAGCTCAGCGGCGTCGACTTCCGCTACCCCGGCGCCGAGGCCCCGGTGCTGCGCGGCATCGACCTCACCGCCCGCCCCGGCCAGACCACCGCCATCATCGGCTCCACCGGCAGCGGCAAGTCCACCCTGCTCGGCCTCGTCCCCCGGCTCTTCGACGCCACCTCCGGCCGGGTCCTGCTCGACGGCGTGGACGTCCGCGACCTCGACCAGGACACGCTCGCCGAGCGCGTCGGCATCGTGCCGCAGAAGCCCTACCTCTTCTCCGGCACCGTCGCCAGCAACCTGCGCTACGGCCGGCCCGACGCCACCGACGAGGAGCTCTGGCACGCCCTGGAGACCGCCCAGGCCAAGGAGTTCGTCGAGAAGCTGCCCGAAGGCCTGGACGCCCCGATCGCCCAGGGCGGCGGCAACGTCTCCGGCGGCCAGCGCCAACGCCTGGCCATCGCCCGGACACTGGTGCGCCGGCCCTCCGTCTACCTCTTCGACGACTCCTTCTCCGCACTCGACTACGCCACCGACGCCAAGCTCCGCAAGGCCCTCGCCCGCGAGACCTCCGACGCCACCGTCCTGATCGTCGCCCAGCGCGTGTCCACCATCCGCGACGCCGACCGGATCATCGTCCTCGACGAGGGCGCCGTCGTCGGCACCGGCACCCACCACGAGCTGATGGCCGACAACCCGACCTACCGGGAGATCGTGCTCTCCCAGCTCACCGAGCAGGAGGCGGCATGACCACCCCCGGCAAGAAGCCCGACCTGTCCAAGGCGGCCCCGCAGGGCACCGCCCCCGGGGGCGGCCCGCGGAAGGACGCCGGGCTGTCCAGCGACTCCCAGGCCGCCGCCGCCCGCCGCGGCCCGGCCGGCCCCGGCCGCTTCATGGGCGGCCAGGGCGCCGAGAAGTCCATGGACTTCAAGGGCTCCGGCAAGCGCGTCCTCGGCCTGCTGCGCCCCGAACGCAACACCCTGGTCGGCGTCCTGCTCCTCGGCGTGCTCGGCATCGGCTGCGCCGTCATCGGCCCCAAGATCCTCGGCAACGCCACCGACCTGATCTTCGCCGGCGTGGTCGGCGCCCGCTTCCAGGCCGGCACCTCCAAGGAACAGGTCGTCGACGGGCTGCGCGCCCACGGCGAGGGCGGCGTCGCCGACCTGCTCTCCTCCGTCCACTTCACCCCCGGCCAGGGCATGGACTTCGGCGCCATCGGCACCGTCCTGCTCTGGGTGCTCGGCGTCTACGTCGCCTCCGCCGTCTTCGGCGTCCTCCAGGGCCGGCTGGCCACCCGGGCCATCCAGGCCGCCGGCTACCGGCTGCGCCAGGACGTCGAGGCCAAGCTCGCCCGGCTGCCGCTCAGCTACTTCGACAAGCAGCCGCGCGGCGAGGTGCTGAGCCGCGTCACCAACGACATCGACAACATCGGCCAGTCCATGCAGCAGACCCTCGGACAGGTCGTCAACTCGCTGCTCACCGTGGTCGGCGTGCTCGCGATGATGTTCTGGATCTCCCCGCTGCTCGCGGTGATCGCGCTGGTCTCGGTGCCCGTCTCGGTGGTCGTCGCCACCAAGGTCGGCAAGCGGGCCCAGCCGCAGTTCGTCCAGCAGTGGAAGTCCACCGGCCAGCTCAACGCCCACATCGAGGAGATGTACACCGGCCACACCCTGGTCACGGTGTTCGGGCGCCGGCGGGAGTCCGCGGAGACCTTCCGCGAGCACAACGAGGCGCTCTACCAGGCGAGCTACAAGGCCCAGTTCATCTCCGGCATCATCCAGCCGGCGATGATGCTGATCGGCAACCTCCAGTACGTGCTGGTCGCCGTCGTCGGCGGCCTGCGGGTCGCCGGCGGCGCGCTGTCCATCGGCGACGTCCAGGCGTTCATCCAGTACTCGCGCCAGTTCAGCCAGCCGCTCACCCAGGTCGCCAGCATGGCCAACCTGGTGCAGTCCGGCGTCGCCTCCGCCGAGCGCGTCTTCGAGCTGCTCGACGCCCCCGAGCAGAGCGCCGAACCCGCCCGGCCCGAACGGCCCGACGTGCTGCGCGGGCGGGTCGCCTTCCAGGACGTGTCCTTCCGCTACGACCCCGACAAGCCGCTCATCGAGGACCTCTCGCTCAAGGTCGAGCCCGGCCAGACCGTCGCCATCGTCGGCCCCACCGGCGCCGGCAAGACCACCCTGGTCAACCTGCTGATGCGGTTCTACGAGGTCAGCGGCGGGCGGATCACCCTCGACGGGGTGGACATCGCCGCGATGTCCCGAGAGGACCTGCGCTCCGGCATCGGCATGGTGCTCCAGGACACCTGGCTGTTCGGCGGCAGCATCGCCGACAACATCGCCTACGGCGCCGAGTCGGCCACCCGCGAACAGGTCGTGGAGGCCGCCCGGGCCGCCCACGTCGACCGCTTCGTGCGCACCCTGCCGGACGGCTACGACACCGTCATCGACGACGAGGGCACCGGCGTCAGCGCCGGCGAGAAGCAGCTGATCACCATCGCCCGGGCGTTCCTCGCCCAGCCGTCCATCCTGGTCCTGGACGAGGCGACCAGCTCCGTCGACACCCGCACCGAGGTGCTGATCCAGCGGGCCATGGCCCGGCTGCGCACCGGCCGCACCAGCTTCGTGATCGCCCACCGGCTCTCCACCATCCGGGACGCCGACGTGATCCTGGTGATGGAGAACGGCTCGATCGTCGAGCAGGGCTCGCACGACCAGCTGATCGCCGCCGACGGCGCCTACGCCCGGCTCTACCAGGCGCAGTTCGCCGAGGCCGCGGTCGAGGTGGACTGACCCCCGCGGAGCGGGGCCCGCAACGGCCCCCTCCGGACGCGGGAAGGGCCCGGGCGCAGCGCCCGGGCCCTTCCCGGCGGACCGCCGCCCGCCGCCGTTACTTCTTCTCCTTCGGCGGCTCGGCGTCGGTGGACAGCGCGGCGATGAAGGCCTCCTGCGGGACCTCCACCCGGCCGACCATCTTCATCCGCTTCTTGCCCTCCTTCTGCTTCTCCAGCAGCTTCCGCTTGCGGGAGATGTCACCGCCGTAGCACTTGGCGAGGACGTCCTTGCGGATCGCGCGGACCGTCTCACGGGCGATCACCCGGGAGCCGATGGCCGCCTGGATCGGCACCTCGAACTGCTGGCGGGGGATGAGCTTCTGGAGCTTGCCCGCCATCATCACGCCGTAGTTGTAGGCCTTGTCCTTGTGCACGATCGCGGAGAAGGCGTCCACCGCGTCGCCGTGCAGCAGGATGTCGACCTTCACCAAGTTGGCGGTCTGCTCGCCGACGGGCTCGTAGTCCAGCGAGGCGTAGCCGCGGGTCTTGGACTTCAGCTGGTCGAAGAAGTCGAAGACGATCTCCGCGAGCGGCAGGGTGTAGCGCAGCTCGACCCGGTCCTCGGACAGGTAGTCCATGCCCTGGAGGTTGCCGCGGCGGGACTGGCAGAGCTCCATGATCGCGCCGACGAACTCGTTCGGCGCGAGGATGGTGCCGCGCACGACCGGCTCGTACACCTCGGCGATCTTGCCGACCGGGAACTCGCTCGGGTTGGTGACGGTGTGCTCGGAGCCGTCCTCCATGATCACCCGGTAGATCACGTTGGGGGCGGTGGAGATCAGGTCGAGGTTGAACTCGCGCTCCAGGCGCTCCCGGATGATCTCCAGGTGCAGCAGGCCGAGGAAGCCGCAGCGGTAGCCGAAGCCGAGCGCGACCGAGGTCTCCGGCTCGTACACCAGCGCGGCGTCGTTGAGCCGCAGCTTGTCCAGGGCGTCGCGCAGCAGCGGGTAGTCCGAGCCGTCCAGCGGGTAGAGGCCGGAGAACACCATCGGGCGCGGGTCCTTGTAGCCGCCGAGCGGCTCGGTGGCGCCCTTGTGCATCGAGGTGATCGTGTCACCGACCTTGGACTGCCGGACGTCCTTCACACCGGTGATGATGTAGCCCACCTCGCCGACGCCCAGGCCGTCGGCGACCTTCGGCTCCGGCGAGATGACGCCGATCTCCAGCAGCTCGTGGGTGGCGCCGGTGGACATCATCGCGATGCGCTCGCGCTTGGTGAGCCGGCCGTCCACGACACGGACGTAGGTGACCACGCCGCGGTAGGCGTCGTACACCGAGTCGAAGATCATCGCGCGGGCCGGGGCGTCCTTGACGCCGACCGGGGCCGGGATGGTGTTGACGATGTGGTCGAGGAGGTCCTCGACGCCCAGGCCGGTCTTGGCGCTGACCTGGAGCACGTCGGAGGGGTCGCAGCCGATGATGTGGGCGATCTCGGCCGCGTACTTCTCCGGCTGGGCGGCCGGGAGGTCGATCTTGTTGAGGACCGGGATGATCGTGAGGTCGTTCTCCAGCGCCAGGTAGAGGTTGGCGAGGGTCTGCGCCTCGATGCCCTGGGCCGCGTCGACCACCAGGATGGTGCCCTCGCACGCGGCGAGGGAGCGGGACACCTCGTACGTGAAGTCCACGTGGCCGGGGGTGTCGATCATGTTGAGGATGTGCGTCGTCCCGGCGTTCGGACCGGTCCTGGGGGCCCACGGGAGGCGGACCGCCTGCGACTTGATGGTGATGCCGCGCTCACGCTCGATGTCCATGCGGTCGAGGTACTGGGCGCGCATCTGCCGGGGGTCGACCACGCCGGTGATCTGCAGCATCCGGTCTGCGAGCGTCGACTTGCCGTGGTCGATGTGGGCGATGATGCAGAAGTTGCGGATCAGCGCCGGGTCGGTACGGCTGGGCTCTGGCACATTGCTGGGGGTCGCGGGCACCTTGGTCCGATTCTCCGTTGGTCCGGGGCCGGGGGTGTCCGGGTCATCGCTGACCGGTTTCCCGGGGACCGGACGGTCTCGTCCGATCGAAATAGTCCCTGCCATCTTCCCACGAGCGCGGGGCGGCCCGCCGTCCGGGCACCGCCCGGCCCGCCGCGGCCGGCGCTCCCGGTCGCCCGGCGGCCCGGTTTGGGGCGGGCTGCGGGCCCCTGGTAGCGTGGGCTGCTGCACCCGGCTTCCGGCATGCCCTCTCAGCAGGACGGACGGCCGCGGGTGCGAACCCGTTCAGACCTTTCAGACAGACTGAGGCTCCTTCGTGGCGAACATCAAGTCCCAGATCAAGCGCAACAAGACCAACGAGAAGGCGCGCCTGCGCAACAAGGCCGTCAAGTCCTCGCTGAAGACCGCTCTGCGCAAGGCCCGCGAGGCCGCTGCCGCCGGCGAGACCGAGAAGGCCACCGAGCTGGCCCGCGCCGCCTCCAAGGCGCTGGACAAGGCCGTGAGCAAGGGCGTCATCCACGCCAACCAGGCCGCCAACAAGAAGTCGGCCATCACCAAGCGCGTCAACGCGGCCGCCCAGGCCTGACGCCCCGGGGGCCCGGCCCCCACCGCTTCGGGACGACCCGGCCCTCTACCCGGACCCCCGAGGCGCGCATGACTCGCACCGCACGCGGCCTGCGTTCGCCACGCGGGTGCGGTGCAACGAAGCAGTGCGGCAGGCGTCGCAGTCGGTCCCTTCCCCGGGACCGCTGCGGCGCCTGTCGCGTTCCGCGGTCCGGCCGCTAGGGTCGGTCGGGTCCGACCGGGGTGCGGGGAGCACTCCGGAGCCAGGTCCAGGGGGGATTCCATGACCACGCCACCGCAGCCGCCGGCACCGCACGGACCGGGGTACGGCTTCCCGCAGCAGCAGCCGGGGCCCGGGGGCTACGGGCCGCCGCCCGGGCTGCCGCCCGCACCCGGCCACGGCCCCGCCCCGGCGGCACCGGCCGCCCCGCGCGGCGGGAACCTGCGGCGCAACGCCGTCTGGGCGTTCGTCGGCGCGGTGACCGTCTCGGTCGGCTGGGCCGCCGCCGTGCTGGCCGTCCCCGGGCTGGTCGGCAGCGACTCCTCGCCGCGCGACCTGCGCGGCTACCACCTCTCCGACGACTTCTGCACCACCGGCAAGCCCACCAGGATCCTCCAGACGTACTCCGTCTCGGACACCTCCAAGCCGACCCACCACACCGACCGGCACCCGGCGCTGGACAGCATGAACTGCTCGATGTCGCTCAAGCGCACCGGCGGCACCAGCGACAGCGAGTACGCCAGCCTCTACATGCGCGCCGACCTGCACAAGGCCGTCAACCCGGCGCCCGAGCTGGAGGCCAACAAGGAGCTCTACCGGGCGCGCGGCTACCAGGTCACCGACGTCCCGGGGCTCGGCGAGGAGGCGTACTTCCTGTACAAGGACGACCCCTCGGACCAGTACCACAGCGTCTACGCCGAGCTGGACATCCGCGACGGCGGGATGACGTACTACGTCACCTACACGGCCAACTACACCGAGGGCAAGGCCAAGCCGCCGTCCCGGGAGGAGCTGCGCAGCGCCCTGCAGTCCGACGGGCAGGACGCCGTCCGGGCGATGAGGAAGTAGCGCCGCCCGGTACGGGGGATCTCAGTACGGGGGCCGGGAGCCGGCCCGGGCGGCCCGGGCCACGGCCACCACCGCGCGCTCCAGGGCGAAGGCCGGGTCGTCGGAGCCGCCCTTGACGGCGGCGTCGGCCTGGGCGATCGCGGTCAGCGCGGTGGCCACGCCGTCGCCCGTCCAGCCGCGCATCTGCTGGCGGACCCGGTCGACCTTCCACGGCGGCATGCCCAGCTCGCGGGCGAGGTCGGCCGGGCGCATGTTCCGCCCGGCGCTCGCCAGCCGGCCGATCCCGCGCACGCCGGAGGCCAGCGCGTAGGTGATGCCGGTCGGCGGCTGGCCGACGGCCAGCGCCCAGCGCAGCCGCTCCAGCGCCTCCGCGGCCCGGCCGGTGACGGCCAGGTCGGCCACCTCGAAGCCGGTCGCCTCGGCCCGTCCGCTGTAGTAGCGGGCGACCACCGTCTCGTCGATCGTGCCCTCGACGTCCGAGGTCAACTGGCTGCACGCGGCCGCCAGTTCACGCAGGTCGCTGCCGAGCGCGTCCAGCAGCGCCTGGCAGGCCTCCGGGGTCGCGGAGCGGCCCAGGGCACGGAACTCGCCCTTGACGAAGGCCAGCCGCTCGTTGGCCTTGGCCAGCTTGGCGCAGGCCACCTCGCGCCCGCCGGCCTTGCGCGCGGCGTCCAGCAGGCCCTTGCCCTTGGCGCCGCCGGCGTGCACCAGCACCATGACCACTTCCTCGGCCGGGGCCTCGATGTACGCCTTGACCTCCTTCACCGACTCGGCGGAGAGGTCCTGCGCGGCCCGGACCACGATCACCTTGCGCTCGGCGAACAGCGACGGCGTGGTCAGCTCGGCGAGGCTGCCCGGCTGGAGGCCGCCGGGCGGGAGGTCCCGCACGTCGGTGTCCGGGTCCGCCGCCTTCGCCGCCGCCACCACCTGGGCGACCGCGCGGTCCAGCAGCAGCTCCTCCTGGCCGACCGCGAGAGTCAGCGGGGCGAGCAGGTCGTCGGGTGCACTCTTCCTGGCCATCGCGTACCAGCATCCCACGCGCCGCGGACAGTCCCGCCCGCCGCGGCGCCCGGCCCGACCTGGACAATGGCCCGGTGAGCGAGAACCCCACCACCGACCTCCCGGCCGTCGACGACCCGTACGCCCGGCAGCTGCTCGTCCTGCCCGACCGCGACGCCGCGCAGGAGGCCGCCGAGGAACTCGGCGCCACCCGGCCCGACCTCGGCGAGCCCGAGGTCGTCCGCGACGCCCTCGCGGGCGAGGACGACGCCGAGGACGCCCAGTGGCTGGTCGTGGCCGAGGCCCCGGAGGGCGGCTGGACCCCGGCCCTGCTGCACCTCCTCGACACCCTCGCGGCCGGCTACGAGGGCTGGCGCGAGGAGGCCTGACCGGCCAGGGCCCGGGGCGGTGTCCGGACACCGCCCCGGGCCGCCCGCTTGCGGCGGGCCGGACCGGAGGCGCGGGGGCCGGGGGCCCGGTCAGAGGCGCGGGGCCCGGTCAGAGGCGCGGGGGCCCGGGTCAGAAGTGCGGGGAGTCGGACGCGCCCCCGAGCCGCAGGTCGCCGACGCCGTGGAGGACCTGCTCCGCCGAGGCCACGTGGCGGCCCGCCGTGACGATGTCCCGCAGGCAGCGGTCGAGCGGGGTGCGCTCGGTGTACACCGCGGCCGACCCCACGGCGTCGTACAGCAGCTGGACCGCCTCCCGGCAGGCCCGGTGGGCGTACCGGCGGGCCAGCGCCGCGGTGCCGCGCTCGGGCGCCAGGCCCGCCGCCTGGGCCGCCCAGGCCCGCTCCAGCGTGGTGTACACGTACGCGTCCGCCGCGCCGATCAGCGACTCGGCGTGCGCGAGGTCGGCCGGGGCCCCGGGGTAGGGCGGCGAGGCCCGCCGGGCGCGGAGCAGCTCCCGGGCGCAGGCCAGCGCGGCCCGGCCGATCCCCAGCGGCACGCCCGCCATCTTGAGCGCGAGGTTGTCGGCGCGCAGGTGCAGCGGGTGCGGGCGGCCGGCGGCCGGCGCCACGCCGAAGGTGTGCCGCTGCGGGACGTACAGGTCCGCCACCTCGATGTCGTGCGAGCCGGTGCCGCGCAGCCCGGTGGTGTGCCAGGTGTCGAGCACCCGGACGTCCGCCGCGTCCAGGACGGCGACCCGCGGGGTGCCCTCCGGGGTCCGGAAGCCGGCCAGCACCCGGTCGGCGTGGGCGATCCCGCTGGTGTGGGTCCAGCGGCCGGTCAGCAGGTAGCCGGCCCCGTACCGGACCGCCTGCCCGGCCGGCGGCAGCACCGTCGCGGTGACGAGGTCGGGGTCCGGGAACAGCTCGGCGAAGACGTCCTCGGGCAGCGAGACCACGGCCAGCGAGGCGTTCAGCGCGACGGACGCGCACCAGGCGACGGAGGCGTCGCCCTCGGCCAGCAGGTCGATCGCCCGGGTGGTCTCCGGCACGGTCAGCTCGACCCCGCCCAGCCGCGGCGGCAGGGCGGCCCGCAGCAGCCCGGTGTCCTTCAGGCCGGCCAGGACCTCGGCGGGGATCCGGCCCAGCCGCTCGGTCTGCGCCGCGGTGGCCGGCAGGCCGGCGGCGAAGTCCCGTACCCGGTCCAGGACCGCCGCGGCGGTGCGGGCCGGTCCGGTCCCGGCCGGTCCGGTCCGGGGCGGCAGTTCGAGGGTGGTCATCCGGTCCTCCTGGTGCGGCGGGGTCGGTGGGCGGGGCGGTTGCGGGGGTTCGGGTCTCGGGTCACAGGTCGTTCAGCGCCTTGTCGAGCTCGGCCGCCAGGGTCTGGAGGTACGGCGCGCGCATCACGCTGTAGTGGTCGCCGGGCACGTCGACGCTCTCCGCCCGCTCGCCGAGCAGGTCGAGCCACTGCCGGGTGGTCGCCGCGCAGGCGCCGTCCATCGCGCGCAGCAGCCGGACCCGGCCCCGGTACGGGACGGGGTCGTGCTCGGCCAGCGCCCGGCTCAGGCGCAGGAACCGGCCCGCGAGCCGCTCCAGGGTCGCGCCGTCGATCTCCTCCGGCAGGACGCCGGCCCGGCGGGCCGAGGCCAGCAGCGCCGCGGTCGGCGAGGTTGCCCCGAGCGGCTCGAACTCCTCCGGCCCGGGGTTCCAGTCGCGGCCGGCCAGCCCGGCCAGGTCCCGGGCGAACCGGGCCAGCAGCACCGGCTCGGCGGCCGGCTCGGTGCGCGCCGGCGGTTCGAGCAGGTCCACGGCCGCGACCAGCTCGACCACCGCGCCCCGCCCGGTGAGCAGCCGGGCGGTCTCCAGGGCGATCACCCCGCCCATCGACCAGCCGCCCAGCCGGTACGGGCCGTGCGGGAACCGCGCGGTGACCGCGTCGGCGTAGTGCGCGGCCAGCTCGGCCACGGTCCGCGGCGCGGACGGCGCGTCGGCGTGCTGCTCGGGGTACTGGAGCGCGTGCACCGGCTGGTCCTCGTCCAGCAGGGCGGCGAGCCCCGCGTAGCAGAGCACGTCGCCGCCGACCGGGTGGACCAGGAACAACGGCGGCCTGGTGCCGGTGCCCCGGACGGTGACCAGGGCCTCCCGGCCCTCCTGGCCGGCCGGGTCGTCCCGCAGCGCCCCGGCGAGCGCCTCGACGGTCGGCCGGGCCAGCAGGGCGGCCACCGGCAGCGAGCGGCCGGTGCACTGCCGGATCCGGGCCATCATCCGCACCGCGAGCATCGAGTCGCCGCCGAGGTCGAAGAAGTTCGCGGTGACGTCGAAGGAGCCTGCCACATCGGCGGAGGAGGCCGCGGCGCCGCCGGCCCCGCCCGGGGCCCCGAAGAACTCGGCCCAGATCCCGGCGAGCAGCCGCTCCGCCGCGTCGCGCGGGGCGACCGCCCCGCCGGTGCGCGGGGCCGGGCGCCCGGGCGCGGGCAGCCGGCGGCGGTCCACCTTGCCGTTGTCGGTCAGCGGCAGCTCCGCCAGCAGGACGATCCGGGCGGGCACCAGGTAGTCGGGCAGCTCCCGGCCGAGCGCCGCGCGCAGCTCCTCCTCGGAGGAGTCCGCCACCGCGTACCCGACGAGCCGGCGCGGGCCGCCGCGCTCGCCCTCGGCCACCACGGCCGCCGCCCGGACCTCCGGCCGGCGCAGCAGCGCCGCCTCGACCTCGCCGAGCTCGATCCGGTGGCCCTGGATCTTCACCTGGAAGTCCGCGCGCCCCAGGAACTCGATGTCGCCGTCCGGCAGGTAGCGGCCGAGGTCCCCGGTGCGGTAGAGCCGCTCCCCCGTCACCGGGTGGCGCAGGAAGGCCGCGCGGGTCTTCCGCTCGTCGCCGAGGTAGCCGCGGGCCAGGCCGGCGCCCGCGATGTACAGGTCGCCGGGGACCCAGGCCGGGCGCGGCCGCAGCGCCCCGTCCAGGACGTGGAAGCGCTGGTTCGCCATCGGCCGGCCGTACGGGATGCTCGCCCGGTCCCGGTCCGCCGGCGTGACCGGGTGCAGGATCGACCAGACGGACGCCTCGGTGGCGCCGCCGAGGCTCGTGACCCGCGCGTCCGGCGCGATCGCGCTGACGGCGCCGGGGAGGGTGACGGGGACCCAGTCCCCGCTCAGCAGCACCACCCGCAGCGGGGTCGCGCCGCCGAGCGGGCGCACGTGCTCGACGAACATCTCCATCAGCGCGGGCACGCTGTTCCAGACCGTCACCCGGTGCCGGGTCACCAGGTCCAGCCAGGCGGACGGCTCGCGCTGCGCTCGGGCGTCGGGCAGGACGACGGCGCCGCCGGCGGCGAGCAGGCCGAACACGTCGTAGACCGAGAGGTCGAAGTTGAGCGCGGACAGCGCCAGCACCCGGTCCCGCGCCGTCACCCCGAACCGCTCGTTGACGTCCCGGATCGTGTTGACCGCGCCGGCGTGCTCGATCATCACGCCCTTCGGCACCCCGGTGGAGCCCGAGGTGAAGATCACGTACGCGAGGTCCCCGGGCCGGGCCGGGGAGGGCGGCAGCGGGCCGTCCGCGCCGGTGTCCTCCGGCTCGGTGTCGACGTGCAGCGCGCGGACGCCGTCCGGCAGGTCGAGGCCGGGGGCGAGCTCCGAGCGGGTCAGCACCACGCCGATCCCGGCGGTCTCCAGGATCGTCCGCAGCCGGGGGCCGGGCACGGCGGCGTCGACCGGCACGTAGGCGGCCCCGGCCTTGAGGACGCCCAGCGCCCCGACGACCTGCTCCCAGCCCTTGTCCGCCACGATGCCGACCAGCGCGCCCGGGCCGGCGCCGTAGCCGGTCAGCCTGCGGGCGATCCGGTCGGAGCGGCGGTCCACCTCGCGGTAGCTGAGGGTGCGGGCGGCGGTGATGACGGCGGGCGCGTCCGGCCGGGCCGCGGCCTGCCGCAGGAAGCCGTCGTGCAACAGTTCGGCGGGGACGGGCGCGTCGGTGGCGTTGACCTCGCGGCGGACCGCCAGGTCGGCCGCCGGGACGGGCACGGCCGCCGGACGGCGCCACGCCCCCTCGTCGCACAGGCTGCGCACCAGGTCGAGGTAGGCCTCCCACATGCCGTCGACGACGCCCTCGGGGAACACCTCCTCCACCACGTCCCAGTTCAGGACCAGCTCCCCGGCCTCCTCCAGGGCCTGGTGGTCGAGCCACACCTGCGGGGTGCGCACCGAGCTGGAGGCCAGCTCGCCGGCGGTGCCCAGGGTGGTCAGCGCGGTGAGCGCCCCGCGGCCCTGCCCGCCGTCCTCGTGGGCGTCCCCGTCGTCCGCGCCGGCCGCGCTGGCCGCGCCGGCCGCACCGGAGAAGCCGATCGTGCTGGTGAAGACCACCGGCATGCCCGCCAGGCCCGTCCCGCCCCGGGTGCGGTTGAGCTCGCGCAGCACCTCGACACCGCTGACGTGGCCGTGTTCGAGGTCGGCCAGCAGCTGGTCCTGGAGCCGCACCGCGCCCGCCGCGAAGGCCTCGCCGGGGGCCGCGTCGACCTCCAGCAGGGTGGTGGCGCTGAGGTTGCCGACCACCCGGCCGGCGTCCTCGTGCAGCGGCCGGCGGTGGAACGCCAGCAGGTTGAGCGTGAAGCGCGGCGAGGCGCTCCAGGCGCCCAGCACCTGCGCGTACGCGGCGCACAGCGCGGCCGAGGGCGACAGGCCCGCCGCCGCCGCGTGCTCCTTGAAGCGCCCCCACTCCCCGGCCCCGACCGTGGCCGTGCGGTGGACGAACACCGGCCGCCGGGGGGCCGGGCCCGGGCGCAGCGGCAGGGCCGGGGCGGGCGGCAGCGAGTCGACGCGGGCCCGCCAGTAGGCGAGCGAGGCCTCGCGCAGCCCGGCGTCCGCCCGGGCGGCGGCGAGTACGTAGTCGCGGTAGGTGACGGCCGGGGCCGGGGTCGCGAAGGCCCCGTGGCGGTAGGCCTGCGCCCACTCGCGGAACAGCAGCCCGGAGCTGCGGCCGTCGACGATCAGTGCGTCGAAGTTGAGGTGCAGCCGGGTGGTGCGGGCGTCGAGGAGCGTCGCCCGGACGTCGAACAGCGGCCAGGACTCGGTGTCGAAGACCTGGTCCCGCATCTCCCGGTGGATCGCGGCCAGGCGGCGTTCCCGTTCGGCCGGGGCGAGGTCCCGCAGGTCGACGGTGGCGATCCGGTACTCGGGGACCTCGGCGAGCACCCGCTGGTGGCCCTCCCGGGAGACGACCGCGCGGAGCATGTCGTGGCGGTCGACGAGCTGCCGGAAGGAGGCGGTCAGCCGGTCGAGGTCGGTGTCCGTCAGGTCGACCTCGACCAGGAAGGAGGTGGAGACGTTGCCGAGTTCGAAGGCGTCCGTGCGGCCGACCAGGTAGGCCTGCTGGAGGTCGGTGAGCGGGAACGGCTCGTGGCGGGCCGCCGGGTCGGCGACCAGGGCCGTGCCGGGGCCGTCCGCCGGGGCCGGGGCCGGAGCCGGGGCTGTTCCGGCGGCTTGGGCGGCACCGCCGCCGCGCGCGGCCCGGACGGCCTCGGCGAGCGCGGTGACGCTGCGGCCGTCCAGCAGCTCGCGCAGCGGGACGTCCACCCCGAGCCGCCGGACGAGGGTCTGCCGGATGTCCGTCGCGATCAGCGAGTCGACGGCCAGGCGCCGCAGCGGCAGGTCCCGGTCGTCGCCGGTGACGGCCGCGCCGCGCGCCCGGCCGACGATGCCGGCCACCAGCTCCACCAGGTCCCCGTCGCCGGGAGCGGCCTGCGCGGGGGCGGCGTCCGCGGGGGCCGGCGCGGGCTCGACCGGGCCGCGCACCGCCTCCAGACGGACGCCGTCGGCGAGCGCCACCGGTGCGCCGTCGGGGCCGACCAGCCGGACCTGGGCGACCAACTCCCCCTCCTGGGGCTGGTCCTGGCTGCGTCCGGGGGCGCCGGTCCAGAGCCAGTAGCGCTCGCGCTGGAACGGGTAGCCGGGCAGTCGCACCGGCGGCCCGGCCGGCTCGCCGTGCACCCGCGCCCAGTCGATCCGCGCGCCCCGGGTGTAGAGCGCGCCGAGGCCGTCGAGGAGGGTGTGCCGGGCGTCCTCCCCCGGGCGCAGCGACGGCAGGACGGCGGTGTGCTCCGCCGCCCGGGCCCCGTCGAGCAGCGCGGAGGCGGGGCCGAGCTCCACGAAGGTGCGGTGGCCGTCCCGCAGCAGCGCGGCGAGGTCGGCGGCGAAGCGCTCCCCGGCGGTGTCCGGCACGGCACGGCACGCCGCCCGCTCCGCGTCCTGCGGGCTCGCGGTGCCCGCGATGCACGCGGCCACGGCCGGGTCGGCGCCGAGGACGAGGACGGCGGCGGGCCGCACGCCCCACGAGCGCCACAGCTCGGCGAGCGCGTACCCGACGGCGAACGGCGTGTGGCCGGCGGCGGGCGGCGTGTGGCCGGCGGCGGGCGGCGTGTGCCCGGCGGCGGGCGCTCCGGCGCACTGCTCCAGGGCGCGGCGGAAGACCGGTTCGGCCTCGGCCAGCGCGGCGACCGCCTCGGCCTGCGGCCCGTCCAGCGGACCGGAGGAGCCGGTGAGGAGGAACACCGGCCCCCGGCTGCCCTCCGGGGTCCTGGTGCCCACCCGGACGCCGGGCGGCGGCTCCTCGCCACGGCGGGTGCGCAGGAGCAGCTCGCGCAGCCCGCCCCGGGAGGAGGCGACGGCCGTCAACCGGTGCGGGAAGTGCGCCCGGCCGAGGGCCGTGGCGCGGCAGAGCGCGCCGAGCCCGGCCGCATCGCCGTCCTCCTCGGCCAGCAACTCGGCGTAGCGGTCGGTGAGTTCGGCGAGCGCGGCCGGCGTCCTGGCCGACAGGGTGAGCAGCCGGGGCCCGCCGTCCCGCTCGGCCGCGGCGGCGGGGGCCGTCGCCGCGGCGGGCTCCGCCGCCGGGGCGGCCGGGGCCTCCTCGATGATCACATGGGCGTTGGTGCCGCTGATGCCCTGCGAGGACACCCCCGCACGCCGGGGCCCGGGGCCCTGCGGCCACGCCGTCGGCTCGGTGACGAGCTCGACGGCGCCCGCCGACCAGTCGACGTGCGGGGTGGGATCGTCGGCGTACAGGGTCGCGGGGAGCGTGCCGTACCGCATCGACAGCACCGTCTTCATCACCCCGGCCACGCCCGCCGCCGCCTGGGTGTGCCCGATGTTGGGCTTGAGCGAGCCGAGCCGCAGCGGCCGCTCCCGGTCCTGCCCGTAGGCGGCCAGCAGGGCGCGCGCCTCGATCGGGTCGCCCAGCTCGGTGCCGGTGCTGCTCGCCTCCACCACCTGGACGTCGGCGGGCGTAAGCCGCGCGTCCGCCAGCGCCTGGCGGATGACCCGCTGCTGCGCGGCCCCGCTCGGCGCGGTGAAGCCGTTGCTGGCGCCGTCCTGGTTCACCGCGCTGCCGCGCACCACCGCCAGCACCGGGTGGCCGAGCCGCCGCGCGTCCGACAGCCGCTCCACCAGCAGCACGCCCACGCCCTCGGCGAGCCCGCTGCCGGCGGCACCGGCCGAGAACGGGCGACACCGGCCGTCCGGCGAGACGCCCTGCATCCGGGAGAACTCGGTGAACAGCTGCGGGGTGGACATCACCGTCGCGCCGCCCGCCAGCGCCATCGTGCACTCGCCGCTGCGCAGCGAGCGGACGGCCAGGTGCAGCGCGACCAGCGAGGACGAGCAGGCCGTCTCCACCGTGATCGCCGGGCCGCGCAGGCCGAACGTGTAGGAGATCCGGCCGGACGCGGCGCCGCCCACCGTCCCGGTGGTCAGGAAGCCCTCGGCCTCCTCGGGCACCTCGCCGCGCCCGAGCCCGTAGTCGAGGTTCGACAGGCCGGTGAACACGCCGGTCTCGGTGTCGCGCACCGACTCCGGGTCGATCCCGGCGTCCTCGAACGCCCGCCAGGCGGTCTCCAGCAGCAGCCGCTGCTGCGGGTCCATGGCCAGCGCCTCGCGGGGGCTGATGCCGAAGAAGCCGGCGTCGAACCCGGCCACGTCGTGGAGGAAGCCGCCGAAGCCGGTCACGCTCCGCCCGCCGCCGTCGGGGTCGTACAGCCCCTCCTCCCAGCCCCGGTCGCGGGGGAACGCGCCGACGGTCTCCCCGCCCGAGGCCAGCAGCCGCCACAGCGCCTCGGGCGAGTCGATGCCGCCCGGGAAACGGCACGCCATGCCGACGATCGCGATCGGCTCCCGCTCCCCCTCCTCCAGTTCGCGCAGGCGCCCGCGGGCCTCGTGCAGGTCGAGGGTGAGGCGCTTGAGGTATCCGAGCAGCTTCTCGTCCGGTGCTGATGCCATGGCGGGCCGGTCCTCCGTGGGGGTCTGGTGGGCTCGTGGTCGTGGGGCGGGGATGGGGGTGGGGGTGGGGGCGGGGTCAGATGAGTTCGCGGTCGATGAAGGCGAGGAGCTCCTCGGCGGTCGCGGCGTCGACGAGCGCCGCCACGTCCCCGTCGGGCGCCGTGCCCGCCGCCGGTTGCGTACCGGAGGCCGGACCCGTGCCCGCCGCCGGTTGCGTGCCGGGTACGGGCCGGGCGGCGGGCGGGGTGAGCCCGGCCTCCAGCACGGCGACCAGCTCGGGCAGCGTCGGCGCCTCGAACAGCAGGGTGAGCGGGAGCTTGAGCCCCGTCGCCGTGCCCAGGCGGTTGCGGAACTCGACCGAGGTGAGCGAGTCGAAGCCGAGCTCGCCGAACGGCCGGTCGTCCGGGATCGCCTCCGGCCGGGAGCCCAGGACGGCCGCCATGTGGGTGCGCACCAGGTCGGCCAGGACTCCGGCGCGCTCCTCGGCCGTCAGGCCGTCCAGCTCCTCGCGCAGCGGGCGGTGCCGCCGCGTCCCGGAGCCGGCCCCGGCCCGGGACGCCCCGGCGTCGGCCACGACCCCGCGCAGGACCGGCGGGAGGTCCGGGCCGAGCTCGCGCAGGACCTCGCGGTCGAGCCGGGCGGGCACCAGGACGGCGTGCGGCGACGGCAGCGCCGCGTCCAGCAGGGCCAGGCCGTGTGCGGGGGCGATCTCCACCAGCCCGGCCCGGGCGAAGCGGGCCCGGTCGGCCTCGCCGAGCGCGCCCAGCATGCCGTCCCGGTCGCCCCACAGGCCCCAGGCCAGTGCCAGGGCGGGCAGGCCCTGGGCGCGGCGGTGCCGGGCGAGGCCGTCGAGGAAGGCGTTGGCGGCGGTGTAGCCGCCCTGCCCGGCGCCGCCGAGCGTGCCCATCACCGAGGAGACCAGGACGAAGGCGGTGAGCGGGTGACCGGCGGTCAGCTCGTGCAGGTGCCAGGCGCCGTCGGCCTTGACCCGCATCACCCGGTCGATCTGGGCGTCGGTGAGCGAGGTGACCGGCGCGTCGTCCACCACCCCGGCGGCGTGGACCACGGCGGTCAGCGGGTGCCGGTCCGGGACGGCCTCGACCATCGCCGCGACGGCGGCCCGGTCGGCGACGTCCACGGCCGCGAAGGCCACCTCGGCGCCGTGCGCGGCCAGTTCGGCCGCCAGCTCGGCGGCCCCCGGGGCGTCCCCGCCGCGGCGGCCGGCCAGCAGCAGCCGCCGGGCGCCGTACCCGGTGACCAGGTGCCGCGCCAGGGCCCGGCCGATGGCGCCCGTCCCGCCGGTGATCAGGACGGTGCCGTCCGGATCCAGGACCGGCGGCACGGTCAGCACGACCTTGCCGACGTGGCTGCCCTGCCGCAGCAGCCCGAAGGCCTCGGGCGCCCGCCGGACGTCCAGGTCGGTGACGGCGGGCCAGCCGAACGCGCCCCGGTCGAACAGCTCGACCGTACGGGCCAGCAGGCGGGCCAGGTGCTCGGGCGGCAGCTCCAGCAGGTTGAACGTCCGGTAGTGCACGCCGGGGTGCGCGGCGGCCACCTCGGCGGGGTCGCGCCGGTCGGTCCGGCCGAGCTCGACCAGGAGCCCGCCGGGGCGCAGCAGCCGCAGCGACTCGTCGACGAGCTCGCCGGTCAGCGAGTTCAGGACGAGCGCCATGCGCCGGCCGGGGGTGCCGGGCCGGGTGTCGCTCCGGGCGTCGCTCCGGGCGTCGGCGTCGGCGCGGGCGTCGAGCACGGCGGCGAAGCGGGCGCCGAAGCCGGGCTCGCGGGAGGAGGCGAGGTGGTCGTCGTCGACGCCGAGGGCGCGCAGCGCGGGCCACTTGGCGGGGCTGGCGGTCGCGAAGACCTCCGCGCCCAGGTGCCGGGCCAGCTGGACGGCGGCCAGGCCGACGCCGCCCGCCCCGGCGTGGATCAGCACCGGGTCCCCCTCGCCCACGCCGCCCAGTTCGACCAGGGCGTGCAGGGCCGTCAGATGGGCGACCGGCACGGCGGCGGCCCGGGTGAAGGACCAGCCGTCCGGGATCCTGACCAGGGTCCGCGGGTCGGCCTGGGCCGCCGTGCCGAACGCGGCGGGGAGCAGCCCCATCACCCGGTCGCCGACGGCCAGGCCGGTCACCCCGGGGCCGGTCGCGGTGACCACGCCGGCGCCCTCCAGGCCGAGCGGGCCCGGGTCGTCCGGGTGCATGTCGAGCGCGCCCAGGACGTCGTGGAAGTTGACCCCGGCGGCGCGGACCGCGACCCGCACCCGGCCGGGGCCGGGTTCGGCGGCGGCCTCGGGGCAGGGGCGCAGCTCCAGGCCGGCCAGGGTGCCGCGCTCGGTCATGTCCAGGTGCCAGTGGGCCTCGTCCTCGGGGGGCCGCAGCGCGGGGTCTGCGGCGGCGGGCACCAGCCGGGGCACCAGGACGGCGCCGTCCCGGACGGCCGCCTGGTGCTCCCCCGGCGCGAGTGCGGCGGCCGGGACCTCGGGCGTCCGGGTGCCCGGGGCCAGGTCGACCAGGGTGAACCGGCCCGGGTGCTCGACCTGGGCGGTGCGCACCAGGCCCCAGACCGCGGCCTGGGCGAGGTCCCGGACGGTCTCGCCGGGACGGACGGCGACCGCCCCGCGGGTGACCAGCACCAGCCGGTGCCCGGCGCGACCGTCCGCGTCCTGCTCGCCGTCGGCGGGCCCGTCCTCGGCGAGCCACCGGGCCAGCAGCTCCCGGGTCCGGTGGACGGCGTCCCGGGCGGCCGTCGCCGGGTCCGCGCCCTCCTGGGCCTCCGGGCAGCTCACCACAGTGGTCCCGTCCGGCCCGGCCGCCGCGTACGGCGCCCGCGGGTCCAGGGCGTCCCACGGGAGCGCCACCAGCGTGCCCGGCGCCTGCGTCGCGGGCTCCGGCAGCGGCTCCCAGGCGAGGGCGAAGAGGGAGTCGCGCGCGGCGGCGGCCGGGTCGAGCGGGCGGCCCGTCGCGACCGGGGCCAGCTCCAGCGCCTCGACCGCCCCCACCGGCGCTCCGGCGGCGTCGAACAGGGCCAGCGGGAGGCCCCCGTCCACGGCGGGCCCGGCCTGCACCCGCAGGGCGGCCGGTCCGGCCGCCTGTCCACCGGCCGGACCGGCCGGACGGATCGTCAGGGACACCCCGCGCCAGCGCGACGGCTGGACCGGCCGCCCCTCGTGGCCCGCGGCGGCGGCGAGCACACCGTGCAGGGAGGCGTCGAGCAGGGCCGGGTGCAGCCGGTAGGCCCCGGCGTCGGCGGCCGCCGGCTCGGGCAGCACGGCCTCGGCGTACTGCTCGCCGTCGGCGCCCCGCCAGGCGGCCCGCAGCCCCTGGAAGGCCGGCCCGTGCCGGTGGCCGCGCAGGGCGAGGTCCTCCTGCGTCCGGGCCGGCGGCACCGGGGTCGCACCGGCCGGCGGCCACCCGGCGGGGGCCCCGGCCGGGAGGGGCGCCGGGGCGCGGTCGGCCGGTCCGCCGGGCTGGGCGGGTCCGGCGGGTCCGGCGGGTTCGGCGCCCAGTGTGCCGGTGGCGTGCTCGACCCACTCCCCGCCGGTCGCCCGGCCCGCGATGCGGCAGGTCCGCCGCCCCTCGCCGTCCGGACCGGACACCCGGACCCGCAGGTCGACGGCGCCGTCCGCGGGCAGCTCCAGCGGGGCGGTGACGGTCAGCTCCTCGATCCGCGCCGTCCCGGCCTTCGCCCCCGCGTGCAGGGCCAGTTCCAGGAACGCGGTGCCCGGCAGGACGGCCGTCCCGGCGAGGACGTGGTCGGCCAGCCAGGGGTGGCTGCGGGCCGACAGCCGTCCGGTGAACACCGTCTCGCCGTCCCCGAGTTCGACGGCCGCGCCGAGCAGGGGGTGGTCGGCGGGCGCCTGGCCGAGGTCCGCCGTGCCGGACGGCCCGGCCGAGCCGGTGAGCCAGTAGCGGCGGCCCAGGAACGGGTAGGTGGGCAGGTCGGGCACGCCGGCGGCCGGCCCGGTGAGGCGCTCCCAGGCGATCGGCAGACCGCGCACGTGCGCCTCGGCGGCGGAGGTGAGGAAGCGGCGCAGGCCCCCGTCGTCGCGGCGCAGCGAACCGGTCACGATCCCCTCGACGCCGGCCTCCTCCAGGATCTGGCCGATGCTGCCGGACAGCACCGGGTGCGGGCCGACCTCGACGAAGGTGGTGTGGCCGGAGGCGACCAGCGCCTCGACGGCCTCCTGGAAGCGCACGGTGTGCCGCAGGTTCCGGTACCAGTAGGCGGCGTCCAGCCCGGCGCCGTCCTGCCAGTCGGCCGTCACCGAGGACATCAGCGCGACCTGCGCGGCGCGCGGCGCCAGCGGGGCCAGCCCGGCCAGGATCCGCTCCCTGATCGGCTCGACCGCCGGGCAGTGCGAGGCGTAGGCCGCCGGGATCACCCGGGCGTTGACGCCCTCGGCCCGGTACCCGTCGACCAGCGCGGTGATCGCGTCCGGGTCCCCCGCCACCGCGGTGGCGGCCGGCCCGTTGACCGCGGCGACGCTCAGCGTGCCGAGCCGCTCGCGCACCCGCGCCGCGGGCAGCGGGACGACGGCCATCATCCCCCGGTCCATCAGGTCGACGGCCACGGCGCTGCGCACCGCGATCGCGCGGGCACCGTCCTCCAGGGACAGCGCCCCGGCCACCACCGCCGCGGCGATCTCGCCCTGGGAGTGGCCGACCACGGCGTCCGGGACGACCCCGGCTTCCCGCCACAGCTCGGCCAGCGACACCATCACCGCCCACAGCGCGGGCTGCACCACCTCGATCCGGTCGAGCAGCGGCTCGCCGGCCAGGACGTCGGCCATCGACCAGTCGACGTACGGGGCGAGCGCCCGCTCGCACTGCGCGAGGCGGGCCGCGAACACCGGGCTCTCGGCGGCGAGCCGCGCCGCCATCCCGCGCCACTGGCCGCCCTGGCCGGGGAAGACCAGGACCGTCCGGCCGGGCTCCGCGGCCCGGCCGGTGACCAGGCCGGGGGCCTCCTCGCCGCGGGCCAGCGCCGCCAGCGCCCGCTCGGCCTCCGGCCGGTCGGCGGCGACCACCACGGCGCGCTCGTCCCAGGCAGTGCGGGCGGTCAGGGCCCGCGCGGCGGCGACCGGGTCGACCGGTCCCCCGGCCAGCCCGCGGGCCCGCTCGCGCAGGGCCTGCGGGGTGCGGGCGGACAGGACGACCGGCACCACGGGCGGCCGCGCCGGGCCGGCGGTACGGGGGTCGTTGCCGCCTTCGGCGCCACCGGGTCCGTTGCCGCGCTCGGCGCTCCCGGGCCCGCCGCCCGGTTCGGCACCGGGCTCCGCGGGCGGCTCGGTCAGGATCACGTGCGCGTTGGTGCCGCTGATCCCGAACGAGGAGACGCCGCCGCGCCGGGGCCCGCCGGTCTTCGGCCAGGGCCGGGCCCGGTCGAGCAGGGCCACCGAGCCGGCCGTCCAGTCCACGTGCGGGGACGGCTCGTCGACGTGCAGCGTGGCGGGCAGTGCACCGTGCCGGATCGCCTGGACCATCTTGATCACGCCGCCGACGCCCGCCGCGGCCTGGGCGTGCCCGATGTTGGACTTGAGGGAGCCGAGCCACAGCGGCCGCTCCCGGCCCTGCCCGTAGGCGGCCAGCAGCGCGTTGGCCTCGATCGGGTCGCCCAGGGCGGTGCCGGTGCCGTGCGCCTCCACGGCGTCGACCTGCTGCGGCGCGAGCCCGGCGTCGGCGAGCGCGTCCTCGATCACCCGCTGCTGGGCGGTGCCGCTGGGCGCCGACAGCCCGTTGGAGGCGCCGTCGGAGTTGACGGCGCTGCCGGCCACCACCGCCAGCACCGGGTGGCCGTGGCGGCGGGCGTCCGAGAGCCGCTCGACGACCACCATGCCCGCGCCCTCGCCCCAGCCGGTGCCGTCCGCCCGGGCGGAGAAGGCCTTGCAGCGGCCGTCCGCGGCCAGCACCCGCTGGCGGGACAGCTCCACGAACATGCCGGGGGTCGCCATCACGGTGACGCCGCCGGCCAGGGCGAGCGAGCACTCCCCGGCCCGCACCGCCCGTACCGCCTGGTGCAGCGCGACCAGCGAGGCCGAGCAGGCGGTGTCCACCGTCAGCGCCGGGCCGTTCAGGCCGAGGACGTACGCGATCCGGCCGGAGACCACGCTGATGCTGGTGCCGGTCAGCAGGTGGCCCGCGACGCCGTGCCCGGCCGACTCCATGCTCGGCCCGTAGCCGGAGTGCATCGCCCCGGCGAACACGCCGGTCCGGCTGCCCTTCAGCGCCGTGGGGTCGATCCCGGCGCGCTCCAGCGCCTCCCAGCCGACCTCCAGCAGCAGCCGCTGCTGCGGGTCCATGGCGAGGGCCTCGCGCGGGCTGATGCCGAAGAACTCCGCGTCGAAGTCCGTGACGCCGCGGACGAACCCGCCGCGGCGGACGTAGGAGGTGCCGACCCGGTCCGGGTCCGGGTGGTGCAGCGCCGCCAGGTCCCAGCCCCGGTCGTCGGGGAAGTCGCCGGTGGCGTCGGTGCCGGTGGCGACGAGGTCCCACAGGTCCTCGGGCGAGCGCACGCCGCCGGGGAAGCGGCAGGCCATGCCGACGATGACGACGGGGTCGTCGGCCTCCGGCCCGGGTGCCGGCCCGGAGTCCGGCGCGTGGGCCGGGAGGCGGGTCGCTTCGGGTGCCGGGGGTTCGGCCGCCCGGGCCGCGGCGCTCGACGCGTCGATCACGGCGGCCAGGTCGGCCGGGCTGGGGTGGTCGTACACGACGGTGCTCTCCAGGTCCAGCCCCGTCGCGGCCGCCAGGCGGTCGCGCAGTTCGAGGGTCATGGCGGAGTCCAGGCCCAGTTCGCGGAAGGTCCGCCCGGGCCGGACGTCGGCGGCCGAGCCCTCGCCCAGCACGACGGCGGTCAGGCTCCGGACCAGCTCCAGGGCCGAGCGCCGGTCGGGGGCCTTGGCCGGGGCCGGGTCCTGGGCCGTCAGCGGGTCTTGGGCCGGGGGCAAGTCCTGGGCCGCCAGCGGGTGCTGGACCGTCAGCGGTTCGGGTGCCTGCTCGACGCCGGTCGCCCCCGGCAGGCCGGACGGCCAGCAGGAGCGGCGCTGGAACGGGTAGGTCGGCAGGTCGACGAGCGGCGCCGAGGCGGGCAGCAGGGCGGACCAGTCGACCGCGACGCCCCGGACGAAGGCCTCGGCCGCCGCCGTCAGGAAGCGGCGACGGCCGCCGTGGCCGCGCCGGAGCGTGCTCAGCGCGGCACCGTCCCCGCCGCGCAGGTCGATCGCCTGCCGGACGCCCATCGCCAGGACCGGGTGCGGACTGACCTCCAGGAAGGTCAAGTGGCCCGCGTCCAGCAGGCGTTCGACGGCCGGCCCGAACCGCACCGGCTCGCGCAGGTTGCGGAACCAGTACCCGGGGCCCAGTTCGGCGGTGTCGATCGGCGCGGCGGTGACGGTCGAGTGGAACGGCACGTCGGTGGAGCGCGGGGCGATCCCCTCGAAGGCGGCGAGCAGGCCGTCCCGCAGCTCCTCGACCGCCGGGCTGTGCGAGGCGTAGTCGATCGTGAGCCGCCGGGTACGCACCCGCTGCCCGTAGTGGGCGGCCAGCGCGTCGAGTGCGGCGCCCGGCCCGGCCACCACCGTGTGCGCGGGGCCGTTGACCGCCGCGACCGACAGGCCGGGGGCGCCGGCCGCCGCGAAGTCCCGCTCCACCTGCCCGGCCGGGAGGTCCACCGCCAACAGGCCGCCGCCGGTCGCGATCCGCTTCAGCACCCGGCTGCGCAGGGCCACGACCCGGGCGCCGTCCCGGAGCGACAGGGCTCCCGCCGCCGTCGCGGCGGCGATCTCGCCCTGCGAGTGGCCCACCACGGCGGCGGGCTCCACCCCGACCGAGCGCCACAGCGCGGCCAGCGACACCATCACCGCCCACAGCGCGGGCTGGATCACCTCGTCGCCCTCCAGCGGCGGCGCTCCGGCGGCCCCGCGCAGGACATCGGTCAACGACCAGTCCACGTACGGGCGCAGGGCCTCGGCGCACGCGTCGATCCGCTCGGCGAAGAACGGCGAGGTGTCGAGCAGCTCCGCCGCCATGCCCGTCCACTGCGAGCCCTGGCCGGGGAAGACGAACACCGGCCGCACCGGCGGCCCGTCGTGCCGGCCCTCGACCACGGCCGCTGAGGGCTGCCCCGCCGACCGGCCCGCCAGCTCGGCGAGGAGGCCGTCCCGGCCGTCCGCGACGACGACGCAGCGGTGCTCGAAGGCCGTCCGGGTGACGGCCAGCGAGCGGCCCACCGAGGCCGCGCCGAGCTCGGGGCGCGCCGCCACCCGGGCGCGCAGCCGTTCGGCCTGCTCGTCCAGCGCGGCCCCGTCCCGCCCGGACAGCACCCAGGGCACGGTGCCCGCCGCCGCCTCCGCCGCCTCGGCGGTCTCCGTCGCGGCGTTCGCGGCACTCGGCCAGTCCGACAGGACCACATGGCAGTTGGTGCCGCCGATCCCGAACGAGCTGACCCCGGCGACCAGTTGGCCGTGCGGCGCGGGCCAGTCCCGGGTCTCGGTGTTCACCCGCAGCCGCAACGCGTCGAGCGGGATGCGCTCGCCGGGCCCGACGTGGTTCAGGCTGGGCACGAGCTCCCGCTCGCCGAGGCACAGGACGGTCTTGATGAACCCGGCGATCCCGGCGGCGCCCTCCAGGTGGCCGATGTTGGTCTTCACCGACCCGACCAGCAGCGGGGCGTCCTCGGCGCGGGCCGAGCCCAGCGCGGCGCCGAGCGCGGCCGCCTCGACCGGGTCGCCGGCCCGCGTGCCCGAGCCGTGCAGTTCCACGTACTGGACCTCGCCCGGCTCCACGCCGGCGTCCACGCAGGCCTCCAGGAGCACCCGCTCCTGCGACGCCCGGCCCGGCGTCGGCAGCGACTGCGTCGCGCCGTCGTTGTTCAGCGCGCTGCCGCGGATGACGGCGTGGATGCGGTCGCCGTCCCGGACGGCGGCCTCCAGGAGCTTGAGCACCACCACGCCGCCGCCCTCGCCGCGGACGTAGCCGTCGGCGCGGGCGTCGAAGGTGTAGCAGCGCCCGTCCGCCGACAGCGTCCCGGCCCGCTCCAGCGCCCGGGTGCTCTCCGGCGCGAGGATCAGGCTCACCCCGCCGGCCAGCGCCAGCTCGGACTCGCCGCTGCGCAGGCTCGCGCACGCCAGGTGCACGGCAGCCAGCGAGGACGACTGGCCGGTGTCCACCACCAGGCTCGGGCCGTGCAGGCCCAGGGTGTACGAGATCCGGTTGGCGGTCACCCCGCGCTGCAGGCCGGTCAGCGTGTGCCCGGTCACGGCGTCGGGGCCCAGGCCGTGCACCAGCGTCGCGTAGTCGTCCGCGATCACCCCCAGGAACACGCCCGTCCGGCTGCCCCGGAGGCCGCCCGGCAGGGTCCTGGCGTCCTCCAGTGCCTCCCAGGCCAGTTCGAGGGCCAGCCGCTGCTGCGGGTCCATCGCCACGGCCTCGCGCCGCGAGATGCCGAAGAACGCCGGATCGAACCCGTCCACCCGCTCCAGGAACCCGCCGCGGGCCGGCCCCCGCTCGCCCCGCCGCCCGGACACCGCGTCAGCGCCGCCGCGCAGCAGCCGCCAGAACGCCTCCGGCCCGTCCGCCTGCGGAAAGCGGCAGCCGATCCCGACCACCGCGACCGCACGCGCCGGGAGGTCCCGCACACCACGACAACCAGCACTGTCCATCATCGATGCACCCCGAGAATCAGACGGCAAACGACCGGGACGGCCCGGGCGGAACCGGGGCCGTCCCGGGAACTCCCCCGGTCAACCGGCACGCCGAAATCACCGGTCGGCGAGTTCGGGCACGGGACGCCCGGCCGCCATCCCGGCCCCGACACCCGCCCCACGAGGATGCGCCCACCCGCATCCCACCGGAACCCGCCCCGGGGGTTCATGATCGTGCGTTGCTGAACCCCGAAGGCCCCCACGCATCCCCGACAAACCGGACATTCGACGGCCCTCGGCCGCCTGCCGTCCCCACCTCCCGACCCCGACCGCCGAACGCCGCCCGGGCCCTGGCCGCCGCCGCCCTGACCTGACCGCCGAAGACCGCTTCCACTCGCTCCCGGCTTCGGGCCGGCCACCTCGCGGGCACGCTCCCCCGGCATCGGAAGCATCGGACGAGGCTTCTCCGCGGCGCGCTCCGGGCCCGCCCGGAGCGCGCCGCAACCGCCTGTCCGGCCTTTGCGCGCCGGTACAGCACTGCGCCGGTGGCCGCATTCCGTACTCGTGGTTCTTCTCCGGCTCGCTCCGGGCCTGCCCGGAGCGCGCCGGAACGTTTCTGCCAGCTTTGCGCCGCGCCTCCTCCCACCACCCCTTCCCCCTTCCTAGCCCCACCTGGTTGATGGGAGGAGGTCAGCGCGGGAAGGTCAGGCGGGCGGGGCCCGCGGGGCGGCGGAGGTCAGCTCGGGGCGGGGGTGGGCGGCAGGGGTGCGGGCGCCCGACCGGCTGTGGCGGCCCGGGTGGGCGGGCTGGGGGTGGACGGCCACGCCGAGGGTGGCCGGGGAGTCGCCCGTCACCGCGATGTCCCCCTCCCGGTCGGTGCGCAGCACGGTGGCCCCGAGGGCCCGCAGGTGGTCGACCGTCCGCGGGGACGGATGCCCGTACGGGTTGCCCTCGCCGCAGGAGACGAGGGCCAGCCTGGGCCGCAGGGCAGCCGCCAATCCCCAGTCCTGGTGGGCCGATCCGTGGTGCGCCACCTTCAGGACGTCGGCCCGTCCCAGTCGGCCCAGCAGCGCCGACTGCGCCGGCGGTTCGAGATCTCCGAGCAGTGCCATCCGTAGTCCTCCTGTCAGTGACACCATCAAGGCGACGCTTGCGTTGTTGGGCCCCGGCGCCCCGGCGGCCGCACCGGGGACCGGCCACACCACGTCCCAGGCCAACTGCGCTCCCAGTGACCGCCGTTCACCCCGGCCGGCTCTCAGAAGCGGAAGGCCGGCGGCTGCGGCCCAGCCCGTCACCCGGGCTGCCTCGCCCGGGGGGTCGTCCAGCGGGGTGCCCTCGACCGCGCCGACCCTGCGCCCCCGCAGCACCCCCGGCACGCCCTCGACGTGGTCGGCATGGAAGTGCGTCAGGAGCAGTAAGGGGACCGTGGTGATGCCGAGTTCGCGCAGGCACCTGTCGGCGGCCTTCGGGTCGGGCCCGGTGTCGATCACCACCGCGCTGTCCGGCTCCCCTGCCGCCAGGACCAGCATGTCCCCCTGCCCGACGTCGCACATCACCAGTCGCCACCCCGGCGGCGGCCAGCCGGTGGCGATCCGGGCGAGCTGCGGCGGGCGCAGCAGCACGGCCAGCAGGACCACCGTCAGCGCCCCCGTCACCAGGGCCCGGGCCCACCGTCGCCGGCCGGGCACCCGCCCTGGTCTGCCCGGCTCGGCGCGCCGGGGCAGTAGGAGCGGCGCCGCCCAGCAGGCCGCCAGCACCGCCAACGCCACTGTCGCCGTCCCGAACAGCCCTGTCGGCCAGGCCAGTTGGCCGCCCGGGAGGTCCGCGCCGCGCCGTGCCACCAGGGCGAGCCAGCCGGCCGGCAGCCCGGCCGGGTAGGCGAGCAGATGGGCCGCCCCCGGGAGGAGCGGTTGCAGGGCGAGCACCCCGAAGCCGAGCAAGGTCGCCGGGGCCACCGCCAGTTCGGCCAGCAGGTTGCAGGGGATCCCGACCAGGCTGACGTGCCCGGACAGCACGACCGTCACCGGCGCGCACAGCGCCTGGGCGGCCGCCGCCGTGGCGAAGGCGCCCGCCAGGTGGTGCGGCCACCGCCGGGCCCGCAGGGCTTCGGCCCAGTGCGGCCCGAGGACGAGCAGCCCGGCGGTGGCGAGCACCGAGAGCAGGAAGCCGAACGAGCGCGCCAGGAACGGGTCCAGCAGGACTAGGACCAGGACCGCTCCGGCGAGCGCGGGCACCGCCTTGCGGGGACGGCCGGTGGCCAGGGCCAGCATCCCGATGAGCCCCGTCCCGGCGGCCCGCAGCACGCTGGGTTCGGGCCGGCAGACGGCGACGAAGGCCAGCGTCAGCGCCGTGCCGAGCAGTGCGGCGGTACGCAGCGGCAGCCCCAGCACCGCGGCCAGTCCGCGCCGTTCGGGGGTACCGGCCTGCCCGGGCGGGCCCAGCAGCGCGCCGAGGACGATCGCCAGGTTGGCTCCGCTGACCGCCACCAGGTGGACGAGGTCGGTGGCCCGGAAGGCGTCGTCGAGGTCGTCGGGCAGCCGCGAGGTGTCGCCGACGACCAGCGCCGGGAGCAGCCCCCGCTGGTCCGCGGGAAGTCCGTCGGTGGCCGTGCGCAGGCCTGCGCGCAGCCGCCCGGCGATCCGCTGCGGCAGGCTCGGCGGCGCCAGCTGCCGGGGCGCGCCGTGGACGACCAGCAGCGCGGCGGACTCGTCGTGGCCCTCCCCGGCCGGCCGCACCTCGGCCTCCACGGCCAGCCGCTGGGACGGCAGCAGGCGTTTCCAGGGCTCGCCCTCCGCCCCTCGGGCCATGACCGTCACCGGCGTGTGCGTGCGGTTGCTCCGCCCGTCCGGGAGCACGGTGACGCGGTCGGCCACCGCGTCCACGGTGAGGAGCGTGTGCCCGCCGGCGGTGCCGCCCCGCACGGTGTGGACCTTCGGGTCCCCCGCGACGGTCAGCTCGACCTCCACCGCCGGGGCGGGCGCGGACGCTCGCGCGAGCTCCGGGAGCGGCCCCCGGTGGAGGTCGGCGGTGTGCAGCGGGGTGGCCACCGCGGCCGCCGCACCGGTGAGCAGGACGGCGGCCAGCGTCGCCGCGGCCCCGGGCCGGCGCGGGCCGCCCTTCCGGGCGAGCAGCGGGACGGCCGCGAGCGCGGCGGCGCCTGCCGCGGCAAGGACGAGAGCGAGGGCCCCGCGCCCGGGCTCCAGCCGCAGGAGCGCCGCCGTGACCGCCCAGGCGGAGACGGCGGGCAGCAGCAGCCGGGAGTCGGCGCCCCGGGAGCGGGGCGCGGCGGCCGGAGCGGTAGCGGTCGGCGTGGTCGGAGCGGCTGACGCGGTCGGCGGGCCGGCGGCGGACATGGCGGTACCTCCCTTCGATGGCGGGGATAGCCGGAAGCCGGAAGCCGGAAGCCGGCAGGGGCGGGAGCAGGAGTGGCTGAGGTGTCAGAGGGTGAGCAGCGGACGCAGCTCCGCGTAGGTGCGCGCACCGATGCCGCTGACCTGCCGGAGCTGGTCGACGGAACGGAAGGAGCCGTGCGAGGCGCGGTAGGCCACGATGCGCTGGGCGAGGGTGGGGCCGACGCCGGGGAGGGCGTCGAGCTGTTCGAGCGTGGCGCGGTTGAGGCTGACGGGTGGTCGGGGTGGGGCGGGGCCCGGCGGCCCGCTCGCGCCTCCGGCGAGCGGGGCGGGGGCGAGCGCCGGCTCGCCGACCAGGATCTGCTCACCGTCCGTCAGGACGCGGGCCAGGTTGAGGCTCCGGGTGTCCGTCTCCGGGAGCGGACCGCCCGCGGCCCGCAGGGCGTCGGCCACCCGGGAGCCGGCTGGCAGGGTGTGCAGGCCCGGGAGGCGGACCCGCCCGCCGATGTCCACGACGACGGGCGGGGCACCGGCACCAACGCCCGCACCAACACCGGCCCCAACACCGGCCCCGGCAGCAGAGACCGCAGAGGCGGCAGAGGTGTCACCGGGGACCGCGGGGACGGCGGGATCGGCTCCCGAGGGCGCCGCGGCCGCCGCGAGCGCGGGCACCGCGACCGCCTCCGGCCGGCCCAGCCAGAAGTGCTGCACGGCGTAGCCGACCGCGAACAGCAGCAGGATGGTCAGCCCGGCCACCGCACGCCGGTCGAGCGCCACCGCGGCGGCGAACGAGCGGACGGCGGGGAAGGAGGGGGACGGGGACGTCACCGGGCCCGCCCCGCCCCCCGGTGGATCGCCTCCCCCATCGGCCGAGGGCGGGAGCGCAGGCACAGGCGGGCCGGTGGCGGGCGCAGGCGGGCCGGCGGCAGGCGCAGGCGGGCCGGTGGCGGGCGCCGCCCGCTCCCCCGCCGTCGCGGGCGGGGCGCCTCCGCCCGCGCCGCCCTCCGGCTCGTCCTCCGTCGGCAGCAGGGCGGCCATCCGCCGCCGCACCGTCTCCTCGATCGCGTGGCGCTTCGCCGCGCCCAGGCTCATGGTCGTCATGCCGAGGACGGTAGGAGCCCTTCGGCGAACGCGCGGGAATCAACGGAACCCTGTGGACAACCCGGGGGCTGTGGACAAAAAACGTCACTCACAGGAGCGAGAAGGACCACCGGAAGTTGACGGAGCGACCACCACCGCCAGCAGCCCCGGCCCGACGTGCGCACCGATCACCGCCCCCACCTCCCCCACGTACAGCTCCCGCAGCCCCGGCACCCGGGCCCGCAGCCGCTCCGCGAGCGGCTCGGCCCGCTCCTCGGCCGCCAGGTGGTGCACGGTGATGTCGACGTCCCGCTGCCCGGACCGCTCGACGGCGATCTCCTCCAGCCGCGCGATCGCCCGCGACGCCGTCCGCACCTTCTCCAGCGGCTCGATCCGCCCGCCGTCCAGGTGCAGCAGCGGCTTGACCGCCAGGGCCGAGCCGAGCAGCGCCCGCGCCGCGCCGATCCGGCCGCCCCGGCGCAGGTGCTCCAGGGTGTCGACGTAGAAGAACCCGCTGGTGGCGGCGGCCCGCCGGTCGGCCGCCTCGGCCGCCTCGGCCAGGCCCCGGCCGGCCGCGATCGCCTCGGCCGCCGCCAGCACGCCGTACCCGAGCGCCATCCCGACCAGCCGGCTGTCCACCACCCGCACCGGTACGGGCGCCTCGGCGGCGGCCAGCCGGGCGGCCTCGACGGTGCCGGACAGTTCGCCGGAGATGTGCACCGAGACGATCCCCTCCGCCCCGGCCTCGGCGGCGGCCCGGTACGCGGCGGCGAAGGCCTCGGGGTTCGGCCGGGAGGTGGTCACCCGCTGCTTGCCGCGCAGCGCCTCGGCGACGTCCTTCGGGGAGATCTCGACGCCCTCGCTCAGGACCGAGTCACCGACCGCGACGCTCAGCGGGACCACCGTGATCCCGTGCCGGTCGAGGGCCTCCTGCGGCAGATAGGCCGTGGAATCGGTGACGAGCGCGAGGTCGGAGGGCATGAGCCGGAGGTTACCCCCCGTCGGTCCGGGAGGACAGCGGCCGGTCCCGGGGACGGCGCCCCGCCCCGGACACCGGTCGCGGGCCCGCGCGGCGCGGCCGGATCAGCCCGCCGAGGGCCCGGCCGAGGGCTTGCGCAGCCGCTGCGCCAGCTTGGCCAGCGGGTCGGCGAGCCCGAGCAGCTCCTCCGCGCTCGGGCGCCCCTTCCCGTCGGTCAGCCCGGCCCGGGCCGTACCCGACGCACCCCGGGCCGCACCCGCGGACCCCGCGGCACCCCGGCCCGCGCCCCCGGAACCCCCGGCCCCCGCGGTACCGCCCGAGGAAGCAGCACCCGAGGAGGCACCGCCCGCGGAGCCGCCCCCCGCGACGTCCCAGTGCCGCAGCGCCCCCGCCTCGCTCTCGCACTCCTGGCTCAGCCGGCTCAGCTCGTCGTCCGCGAACCGGTGCATCCGGTCCTGCGCCGCCCAGCGCATGGTCTCCGCCGAGTGGGTGATCCGCTCCGCCCGCTCGCGCAGTTCCGGCAGCTTGGCGGCGACCCGCGCGGTGTCCGGCTCGCGCTCCAGCATCCGCAGCTCGCCGTCGAGCTCGGCGGCGTGGGCGTCCAGCCGGTCGAGCAGCGCGAGCGCCTCGCCGAGCTGGCCGTCCTGCGCGAGCCCGCCCTCCAGCACCTGCCGGGTGCCGTCGAGCGAGGTCCGCAAGCCCAGCCGGACGGTGGCGATCTGCGCGGGCGGGCCGACCCTGGTGTACGTCTTCGCCTTGAGGGCGGCGTTCTCCACGGCGCGCCGGGCGTTGGCCTCGTGCTTCTCGATCCTCGCGCCGACGGCCTTGGCCGCCTTGACCGTGCCGATCACGGCCAGGACCATCACCGCGACCCCGAAGAGCAGGACCAGCCCGATCATCACGCCGAACACGTCCATCGCGCGCCACCTTCCGCCGTCGTTCCGGCCCCCACCGGGCCCAACGCGGGCCGCATCGCCGAGGGTTCCACGGTAGCCGCCGGATCCCGTCCCGGGGCGGCCCGAGCGCCCCTCGCGGCCGGAGATCAGGGTCAGATCCGGGATCACCCCGAGGGCCCCCGACCACCCTGGAAGCCCCCCGCAAGCGCCGTGCAAACGCCGCCCCCGGCGAGCGCCGCCCCGCACGCCCCCGGCCCCGCCCGGCCCCGCCCGGCCCCGCCCCCGGCCCCGTCGAGCGCAGCCCCCCGCGCCCCGAACGCCCGCTACACCACCCCCGCCCGGACAAAACGCCGGGCGGGCGCCCCGCAGGACGCCCGCCCGTTCACCGCCGCGACTCCCGCCGCAGCCGCACCCGGCTCAGCCGGTGACGATGTTCACCAGCTTCGGCGCCCGCGCGATGACCTTCCGCACCTCGGCCCCGCCGATGGCCGCGACGACCGCCGGCTCGGCCAGCGCCAGCGCCTCCAGCTCGGCGTCCGAGATGCCCGGCGACACCTCCAGCCGCGCCTTGACCTTGCCCTTGATCTGGACGACGCAGGTCACCGTCTCGTCCACCACGTACGCCGGGTCGGCGACCGGGTAGTCGGCGTGCGCCAACGACTCGCCGTGGCCCAGTCGGCGCCACAGCTCCTCGGCGACGTGCGGGGCCAGCGGCGCGACCATCAGGACCAGCTGCTCGGCCACGGAGCGCGGCGTGGAGCCGCGCTTGACCAGGTAGTTGTTCAGCTCGATGGCCTTGGCGACGGCGGTGTTGAACCGCAGCCCGGCCATGTCCCCGCGGATGCCGTCGATGGTCTTGTGCAGGGCGCGCAGCGTCGCCTCGTCCGGCTCCTCCTCGGTGACGACCAGCTCGCCGGTGGTCTCCGAGACGATGTTGCGCCACAGGCGCTGCAGGAAGCGGTACGAGCCGACGACGGCGCGGGTGTCCCACGGGCGGGAGACGTCCAGCGGGCCCATCGACATCTCGTACAGGCGCAGCGTGTCGGCGCCGTACTCGTCGGCGATGTCGTCCGGCGCGACGGCGTTCTTCAGGGACTTGCCCATCTTCCCGGCCTCGCGCTTGACCGGCTCGCCCTGCCAGAAGTACCGGCCGTCGCGCTCCTCGACCTCGGCGGCGGGCACCGGGAAGCCGCGCTCGTCGCGGTAGACGTCGGCGGTGATCATGCCCTGGTTGAACAGCTTGTGGAACGGCTCGACGGACGAGACGTGGCCCAGGTCGTGCAGCACCTTGTGCCAGAAGCGCGCGTACAGCAGGTGCAGCACGGCGTGCTCGGCACCGCCGACGTACAGGTCGGCGCCGCCGGCCGGCTTGGTCTCCGTCGGGCCCAGCCAGTACGCCTCGTTGGCCGGGTCGACGACCTTCGCGGAGTTCGACGGGTCGACGTAGCGCAGCTCGTACCAGCAGGAGCCGGCCCAGTTGGGCATGGTGTTGGTCTCGCGGCGGTACTTCCTGACCCCGTCGCCCAGGTCCAGTTCGACGTTGACCCAGGCCTCGTTGCGCGACAGCGGGGTCTCCGGCGAGGAGGCGGCGTCGTACGCGTCGTAGGTGCGCGGCGAGTAGTCGTCGACCTCGGGGACCTCGACCGGCAGCATCGACTCGGGCAGCGCGTGCATCACGCCGTCCTCGTCGTAGACGATCGGGAAGGGTTCACCCCAGTACCGCTGGCGGCTGAACAGCCAGTCGCGCAGGCGGTAGTTGACGGTGCCCTCGCCGATGCCGCGCTCGCTCAGCCAGGCGGTGGCGGCGGCCTTGGCCTCGACGACGCTCAGCCCGTCCAGCGACAGGTCGCCCTCGGGGCGGGCGGAGTTGACGATGACGGAGTCGTAGGTGTCGAAGGCGTCGTCCCACTCGGCCGGGTCCGGGCCGCGCCCGTCGGTGGGCTCGACGACGCAGCGCATCGGCAGCGCGAAGGCGCGGGCGAAGGCGAAGTCGCGGTGGTCGTGGGCGGGGACGGCCATGATGGCGCCGGTGCCGTAGCCCATCAGCACGTAGTCGGCGATGAACACCGGGACGGGCTCGCCGCTGACCGGGTTGACGGCGTAGGCGCCGGTGAAGACACCGGTCTTGACCTTGGCGTCGACCTGCCGCTCGACGTCCGACTTGGCGGCGGCCGCGGCGCGGTAGGCGGCGACGGCCTCGGCGGGGGTGGCGGCGCCGCCCGTCCACTCGGCGGGCACGCCCTCGGGCCAGGCGGCGGGGACGATGGTGTCGACCAGGCCGTGCTCGGGGGCCAGCACCATGTAGGTGGCGCCGAACAGGGTGTCGGGGCGGGTGGTGAAGACGGTGATCTTCTCGTCGCCGGGGGCCGCGAAGTCGACCCGGGCGCCCTCGGAGCGCCCGATCCAGTTGCGCTGCTGCAGCTTGATGGCCTCGGGCCAGTCCAGCAGGTCCAGGTCCTCGATCAGCCGGTCCGAGTACGCGGTGATGCGCATCATCCACTGGCGCAGGTTGGACTTGAACACCGGGAAGTTGCCGCGCTCGGAGCGGCCGTCCGCGGTGACCTCCTCGTTGGCCAGCACGGTTCCCAGGCCGGGGCACCAGTTGACGGGCACCTCCTTGGCGTAGGCCAGCCGGTACTCGCCCAGGACCTCGTCGCGCTCGGCGGCGGTCAGCCCGGCCCAGTCGCGCCCGCCGGGCAGCTCGCGCGCACCGGACTCGAACTCGGCGACCAGCTCGGCGATCGGACGGGCCTTGCGGGCGTCCGCGTCGTACCAGGAGTCGAAGATCTGCAGGAAGATCCACTGGGTCCAGCGGTAGTACTCCGGGTCGATCGTGGAGATCGAGCGGCGCGGGTCGTGGCCCAGGCCCAGCCGGCGCAGCTGCTGGCGCATGTTGGCGATGTTGGCCTCGGTGGAGACCCGCGGGTGGGTGCCGGTCTGCACCGCGTACTGCTCGGCGGGCAGGCCGAAGGCGTCGTAGCCCAGCGTGTGCAGCACGTTGTGGCCGGTCATCCGCTGGTAGCGGGCGAAGACGTCGGTGGCGATGTAGCCCAGCGGGTGGCCGACGTGCAGGCCCGCGCCCGAGGGGTAGGGGAACATGTCCATGATGAAGCTGTGCGGCTTCGCGGCGACGTCGCCGGCCGCCGGGTCGGCCAGCGCGCCGGTGGGGTTGGGGGCCTGGAAGGTGCCCTCCTTCTCCCAGATGTCCTGCCAGCGGGACTCGATCTCGGCCGCCAGCGCAGCGCTGTACCGGAACGGCTCGGTCGCGGTCTCGGCCGCGCCGGACGCAGGGGTCGTCTCGCTCATGGTCCTTCAAGCTCCATCGATGTCGGTTGGCGAACCGCACAGGCGGCCGGACCGTGGACCCGGCCCGGGACGGGGGCGGGGGGCGGAAAACAAAAAATCCCCTCGCAGGAGGGGACGCCACGCCGACTCCGGCACCGCCCGAGGGCTCAGCCGGTCCTGGTCAGCGCGGCCGGCTAAGGAGCAGGCGCACGGTTCGCATGGGCTCAGGGTACCGCAAGCGGCTCGACGGGCCACGGGGTACACCGCGGGGCGGGGGCCGGGGCCGCCCGACACCCGCCCGGGGCGCCCCCACCCGCCCGGCACCAGTCCCGCAGCCCCGGGCCGCGGCCCGCCCGGCACCAGCCCCGGGCCCGGCCCGCACCGCAGCCCCGCCCGCCCTACCGCGCCGCCCCCGCCCGCCCCGCCGCGTCGAACTCCCGCAGCGCCTTCGCCAGCCGCTCCGACTGCATCCCGGCCGCGAGCGAGCGCGCCAGCGAGGCGGTGCGGGCCGCCTCCCGCTGGTCGCCGAGCCTGCGGTGGGCCTCGGCGAGGCGCACCATCAGCAGCGCCTTGGTCCGCGCCCGTCCCGGCCCGAGCCCGGCCACGGCCTCGGCGAGCAGCACCTTGGCCAACCGGTGCTGGCCGAGCGCCAGCCGCCCCTCCCCCACCATCCCGGAGAGCGAGGCCCGGGCCTCCTCGGCGCCCGGCAGGCCGTCCAGCTCGGCGAAGGCGCGGGCGGCGGCGGCCTCGGCCCGTTCGGCCTCGCCCCGGCGGCCGTACGCGCGGGCGAGCCTGCCGTACTGGCGGGCCCGGGCGGTGGGGCCGAGCGCGGCGGCGTGGGTGTCCAGGGCGGTCGCGAGCGCGGAGACGGCGTCCAGCCCGCGTCCACCGGCGCCCTGGGTGGCGAGCACGGCCAGCGCGCCGAGCACCGCGACCCCGAGCCGGGGGTCGCCGCTGACGTGGGCGGCGCGCAGGGCGGCGACGAAGGCGCGCTGGGCGGCCGCGTCGTGGCCGAGGTCGTACGCGGCCCAGCCGGCCAGCCGGGCGAGCCTGCTGGCGGTGCCGTAGAGCTCGCGGCCGAGCCGTTCGTCGTACGCGCCCAGCTCCAGCAGCTTGGCCAGCATGGCGAGTTCGGCACGGACGGGGCCGAGGACGAGGCCGCCGCCGCAGGCCCGTTCGAGCTTCTGCTTGCTGCGGTACGACAGGCCGAGCTCGCCGGCCAGCCCGGGCTCGACGCGCAGTGCGCCCTCCCCGCCGCCGACCGGCGGAGGCGGGGAGTCGAGGCGGGCGGCGGCCTGGTCGAGGTCGGCGCTGCGGAACAGGTCGGTCAGGCGCACCGGGCCGGCGTCGGTGGCGGCCTCGCGCAGCGCGGTCTGGGCGGTGTCGGCCGTCCACGGATCGGTGAGCAGCCGGGGCGAGAGGATCTTGGCGCCGCGGTGGCCGCCCATCCGGCCCCAGAGCTGCTCGTAGGTGACGGCGATGCCGAGGGTGCGGCTGAGCACCTCGCAGACCGCCTGGTCGTGCGGGCTACGCGGCACCATGCCGCGGTCGCGCCACTTGTACGGGGCGGTGGAGCTGATGGCGAGGCCCGGCGGCAGGGCGAGGCTCACCTCGCGGGCGAGCCGTTCCGGACTCCAGCCGAGCTGGTGGAGTATCCGGGCCAGTTCCTCGTTCCGCCTTCGCTCCAGATCGGCCATGGCACGACGGTAGCGGGATTCCGGGCGGTGCGACCCGGCGGCGCGGGCAGAACGGCCAAGAGCCGCCTCCCGTTTCCGGAAGGCGGCTCTCGACTGCTGTGGAGCTATGGGGAATTGAACCCCAGACCTCTTGCATGCCATGCAAGCGCTCTACCAACTGAGCTATAGCCCCTTGACCTGCGATGTCACCGTGGTTCCCGGCTTGTTTCCGGCCGTTTCCCTCGGCGACATCGACTACTTTACACGGTCCGGGGCGTGCTCCTGAAATCCGTTCCCCGGGGCCCGCGCCGCACGCCCGGGCGCGCACCTTCCCCCGGGGCGCGCGGCGGTCGGCACACACCGGCCCCACGCCCCTCGACCACCGCCCCGCCACCGACCCACGGCCACCCGCCTCCACCCCGCCGCCCACCGACCCGCCGCGCACCGACCCGCCCCCACCGCCGCCACCGGCCGACCCCCGCAGGCCCCGCAGGCCCCGCAGCCCCCGCAGCCCGGCCGAATCGCCGAAGGACTGCCGCCGAAACGCCGGAAGGCCGCCACCCCTTGGGTGACGGCCTTCCGAACTGCTGTGGAGCTATGGGGAATTGAACCCCAGACCTCTTGCATGCCATGCAAGCGCTCTACCAACTGAGCTATAGCCCCGCGACACTGACGACCCTGGCTTGCCCACGACCGCCGATGCGGAGTGGAGCTATGGGGAATTGAACCCCAGACCTCTTGCATGCCATGCAAGCGCTCTACCAACTGAGCTATAGCCCCGCACTCACCGGATCTCCCGCTTCCCTTCCGGGCCGCGTTCCTTCCCTGCGAACGAGGAAGACTCTAGCTGGTCAGGGCCGGAACTGCGAAATCCGCCCCGGCCGGCCCCCGGCGACGGCCCGCGGGCCACCTCCCCGGGCCGGCTCGCCGAGCCGCCTCCGAGCCGCTCGCCGGCCCCGGCCGAGGGCCCTGAGGGCCCCCGGCGCCGCCGCCCGAGCCGTGCGGCGGCGGACCAGGCGGATCAAGCGGTTCAGGTGGATCGAGCGGTTCAGTCGGTCAGGCGGTCAGCCTGTCAGCCGGATCAGGTGTCGTCGCCGATGACCGGCTGCGGGAGCGTGCCCGCGTTGTGCTCCAGCAGGCGCCAGCCGCGCGCGCCCAGACCGAGCACCGACCAGCAGCAGTTGGACAGCCCGCCGAAGCGCTCCCACTGGGCCGGCTCCAGGTCGAGCAGCCGCCCGAGCATGGTGCGGATCGTCCCGCCGTGGCTGACCACCACCAGCGTGCCGTTCTCCGGCAGCTTGCCGACGGCCTCCAGGACCACCGGCACCGAGCGGTCGGCGACCTCGGTGGCCAGCTCGCCGTCGCCGCCGCGCCGCACCGGCTCGCCGGCCGCCCAGGCCTCGTACTCCGCCGGGAAGCGCTCGCGGATCTCGGCGTTGGTCAGCCCCTGCCAGGAGCCCGCGAAGGTCTCCCGCAGGCCCTCGTGGTGCTGCACGTCGAGCCCGGTGACCTCGGCCAGCTCCGCGGCGGTGCGCCGGGCGCGCCGGAGGTCCGAGGAGATCAGCAGGTCGGGACGGAGCCCGGAGAGCAGCCGGGCCGCCCGCTGGGCCTGGAGGACGCCCTGGCCGGTCAGCTCGATGTCCGTACTGCCCTGGAAGCGCGATTCGAGGTTCCAGGAGGTCTGGCCGTGCCGCCAGAAGACGATGCGCGGGCCGCGCGCACCCCGGCTCAGTGCAGCTCCTCGGGCTTGCCGAAGTCGTCGGCGGGGGCGACGGCGTTGCCGGCCTCGTCGGTGTGCGCGTCCGGGCGGTTGCGCGACTCGAGGGCGTCGGCGGGCAGCGGCAGCTCGGGGCAGTCCTTCCAGAGGCGGTCCAGCGAGTAGAAGGAGCGCTCCTCGGAGTGCTGGACGTGCACGACGATGTCCAGGTAGTCGAGCAGGATCCAGCGGCCCTCGCGCTCGCCCTCGCGGCGGACCGGCTTGATGTCGAGCTGCTCGCGCAGCCGGTCCTCGATCTCCTCGGCGATCGAGCGGACCTGGCGGTCGTTGTTCGCGGAGGCGATCAGGAAGGCGTCGGTGATCGACAGCACCTCGCTGACGTCGAACGCGATGATGTTGTGCGCGAGCTTGTCGGCCGCCGCCTGCGCGGCGACGGTGATGAGCTGCTGGCTGTGGTCGGTGACGGTCACGGTGTTCTTCCGGCTCGGCGGCTTGGGGCGCCCCGGCGCGCGGCCGGGGTCGCCTTCCAGGATCTCACGCCGCCCGGGCGGGCCCGGAACCGGTTTTTCCGGGCGCGCGCCGGGCCGCACGGGGTCGCCGCACCACCGTTCCCGCACCGCCCCCGGGCCCGCCGCACCGCCGCCCCCGGGCCCGCCGCACCGCCGTTCCCGGCCAGCGCGGGCCGGGAACGGCGTGCCTACGGGTTCTTCGGCAGCTGGTAGTCCTTGCCGAGCACGACCAGCAGGTCCGCGTTCTGGGTGTCGCCGGTCACCTTCTTCACCGCCGTGTCCGGGAGGCCGAGGCTGGTCGCCAGCGACTTCGCCGCGCCCTGCCGGGCGTCGTCGGTGTAGCGGATCTCACTGGTGGCCTGCGGGGCGCCCTTGGCTCCGCCCGGGATGAAGGTCAGGCCGGCGTTGACGATCTGGACCTGCGCGGCGGCGGCCGACGCGTCGTTGCCGCTGGCGTCCTGGAGCGCGACCCTGGCCGGGGCGTCGCCGGCGGCCGCGGCCTTCACGGTGCCGCCCAGCACGTCCTTGACCTGCTTGCCCGCCGTCGCCTCGTCCAGGCCGCCGTCCGGCTTGACGGTCAGCGCGGTGGTGCCGAAGTGGCCGTCCTTCGCCTGCTGGGCGAGCTGGGCGAGCACCCCGGCGAGGGCGTCCTCGGGCAGCGAGGGGTCGAGCACCGCGTTCATCCGGTGCACGTCGTCCTTGGCCTCCTTGAAGTCGGTCGGCATGGTGCGCACCACCGCGTCCATGACCTGGCCGAACCGGGCCAGCTGGGCGTCCCGGTTCTCACCCGGCGCCTGCCAGGTGGCGTACGCGACCGCCGCCTTCCCGCTGAGCAGGGTGTTCTTCCCGGCCGCGGACAGCAGCTTGCCGTCCGGCTTGTTGCCCTCGTGGGTCTCGGCGTTGGTGTCCACCCGGACGCCGCCGAGCTGGGAGACGAGCAGTTCCAGGTACGGGGTGTCCAGCCGCCAGGTGCCGGCCACCGGGGCGCCGAGCACGGTGGACAGGCCATCGCGGGTCGCCGAGGCGCCGATGCCGTCCATGGACTGGCCGACCGTGGTGACCGGCGGGTCGCCCGGGCCGGGCAGCCGCAGGTTGTCGGGCAGCAGCAGGACCGTGCCCTTCTTCCCGGAGGCGTCGTTGACCAGCAGCGCGCTGGTCACCTTGCCCTGGAGGTCGCGCAGGTGGACGACGTTGACCTGGCGCCCGCCGGCGGCGGCGGCCGCGCTGGGCTTGTCCCCGCTGAGGAAGAGGTACCCGCCGGCGCCGGCGGCCGCGAGCGCCACCACCGCGCCGAGGCCGATCAGCCGGTTGCGCAGCTTGCGGCGGCGCTCGGCGCGCACCTCGCTGCGCGACTCGGCGAACTTCAGCCAGTCGATGACGTCCTCGGTCTCCTCCGCCGCCTCGTCGACGAAGGTGAACTCGCCCGTGGGGTAGGAGTCCTTGGGGGCCTTGCCGCCGGCCTTCCCGGCCTTCCCGGTGCGCGCCCCGGCGACCTGCTCCGACGGCGGCCCGGCCTTGGCCGGTGCGGGCTCCGCGGCGGGCCGGGGCACCCGCGGACGGGCCGGCGCGGCGGCCTCGGCGGCGGCCGGTGCCTGCGCCGCCGCCTGCGGCTCGGCGACGACCGGCTCCGCGACGCCCGGCTCGGCGACGGCCGGGGCGGCGGCCTGGTACGGCTGCTGCTGGTACCCCTGGTAGCCCTGCTGCTGGTAGCCGTACGGGTCCTGCCCGTACACCGGCTGCCCGTACTGGTCGTACTGCTGGTCGTACGGCTGGTCGTACGGCTGCTGCCCGTACGACTGCTGCTGCGGGAACTGCCCGCCCTGCTGGTACCCGTCGTACCCCGGCCGGCCCTGCGGCTGGTGGCCGTACGAGCCCTGCCCGTACACCGACGGCCCGGGCTGGTCGTACGGACCGGGCTGCTCGTACTGCTCGTACTGCTCGTACTGACGGTCGTACTGCTGCTGCCCGTACGGCTGCTGCTGCGGCTCGGGCTGCTGCGCCTGCGGCTGCTGGTAGTCCTGGTACGGCTGCTGGTACTGCCCGGTGGACCAGTCCTCCGGCCGCCGGCCGTCACTGCGATCAGTCATGCACCGCTCCCGGATCAGTCCCCGCGGGGCGCGTACAGCGCCCGCTTGTCGATGTAGCGGACCACGCCGTCCGGGACGAGGTACCAGACCGGCTCGCCCTGGGCGACCCGGTTGCGGCAGTCCGTGGAGGAGATGGCCAGCGCCGGGACCTCCACCAGGGAGACCCCGCCCACCGGGAGCCCGGCGTCCGACAGGGTGTGCCCCGGGCGGGTGCACCCGATGAAGTGGGCCAGCGAGAAGAGCTCGTCGGAGTCGCGCCAGGACAGGATCTGGGCGAGCGCGTCGGCGCCGGTGATGAAGAAGAGGTCGGCGTCCGGGTGCAGGGCGTGCAGGTCGCGCAGGGTGTCGACGGTGTACGTCGGGCCCTCGCGGTCGATGTCGATCCGGCTGACCGAGAACTGCGGGTTCTCGGCGGTGGCGATGACCGTCATCAGGTAGCGGTCCTCGGCCGGGGTGACGTGCCGGTCGCTCTTCTGCCACGGCTGCCCGGTCGGCACGAAGATCACTTCGTCCAGGTGGAACGCGCTCGCGACCTCACTGGCGGCGACGAGGTGGCCGTGGTGGATCGGGTCGAAGGTGCCGCCCATCACGCCGAGGCGCTTCTTCACCGGTTCCGGTCCGCCGGGAATCCCGGCCTGCTCTCCCATGCCGCCACACCTTACGCGACGCCCGTTACGGTGCGGGAACGGCCGGGTGGGGGTTCCCCGCAGATGCGTGAGGGAGCGGCCGGCCGGCGGCCGGACGCTCCCCGAGCGGCCCCAGGACCGGGCTCAGCGGTCCCGGTTGAAGCGGGTGGTGATGAAGAGCAGGACCAGCAGGATGACCAGCGCGGCGCCACCGGTCAGGGCCGGGTTCAGACTGTCGTGGTTGCCCCCCTCGCCCTCGGCGAGGAGGTTCAGAACGGGGAGTGCGGCAGCAGTGCTCATGGTCGGCGGGACCTTCTCGGCTCGGTGAACGGACCTGGGGGGTTGTTCGGGCCGGTGAGGGCCCACCCGTCATCGTACGGGGGGTTACAGCGCAACCGCTCGGCGGCCCACCGCCGCTGACCGGGCGTGAGCACGGGCCGGGGAGCGGGCCCGGGAACCGGCCGTGACCGGCCGCCGCCCGTCGGCGGGTCCTAGTTGTTCTTGAAGGCGCGGGCCATGATCCAGACCAGCAGGCCGATGCCCACGAAGGACGCGACCACGATGATCCGCAGGAACAGGCCCGGGCCGGACTCGTCGGAGATGGGCGCGGCCAGGCTGACAAGCGTGTCGGTGGACATCTGCGGGTGCTCCTCGTACTGCTCGGTACCGCGGCCGGGTCCGGTCTCGGTCGTCCTCGCCTCAGGGTAGACCGGCTTCACACCGGCGCCGCCCACCGGCCCCGCCGACGCTCCGCCCCGTCCGGCCCGGGCCCGCGGCACGCACCGGCCGACGGCCCGGCCGACGCCCCCGCCCGCCGGGGCTGACCGCGCGTACGCTGGCCCCGGGGACGAGTACGCAACCACGCGCGTTGCACAGACAGTCGTTGCAGGCGAAGACCAGCGGGGGGCGGGCCAGCGGGCCGCAGCCGCCGTCGACCAGGAGGTACTCAGACCATGACCGTCACCACCGAGAAGGCCCCGAGCCGTCGCCGCGAGCGCTTCCCCGGGATCTCCACCCGGGCCTGGGAGCACCCGGCGGACCGCTCGGCCCTGGTCGCCCTGCGCAGGCTGACCGGCTTCGACGACATCCTGAAGAAGCTCGCCGGCCTGGTCTCCGAGCGGGCGGTCCGGCTGATGTTCCTGGCCACCGCCGTGAAGACCTCCGAGCGGCAGTTCCCGGAGCTGCACGGCATGGTGCGCGACGCCGCCTACGTGCTCGACCTGGAGCAGGTCCCCGACCTGTACGTCTCCCAGGACCCGGCGGTCAACGCCTTCTGCATCGGCATCGACACCCCGATCATCGTGGTCACCAGCGGCCTGGTCGAGCTGCTGGACGAGGAGGAGCTGCGCTCGGTCATCGGCCACGAGGTCGGCCACGCGATGTCCGGCCACGCCGTCTACCGGACGATGCTGATGATCCTCACCAACATCGCCACCCGGATCGCCTGGGTGCCGCTCGGCAACCTGGCGATCACCGCGATCATCACCGCGCTCAAGGAGTGGTTCCGCAAGGCGGAGCTGTCCAGCGACCGGGCCGGCCTGCTCGCCGGGCAGGACCTCCAGGCGTCCATGCGGGCCCTGATGAAGCTGGCCGGCGGCCACAACCTGGCCGAGATGAACGTCGACGCCTTCCTGGAGCAGGCCGAGGAGTACGAGAAGGCCGGCGACCTGCGCGACGGCGTGCTCAAGGTGCTCCAGCTGCTGCCCCAGACCCACCCCTTCGCGGTGGTCCGGGTCGCCCAGCTGAAGAAGTGGGCGGAGAGCGACGACTACCGCTCGATCATGGCCGGTGCCTACCCGCGCCGCTCGGACGACCCGGACACCTCGGTCACCGAGCAGTGGAAGGCCGCCGCCGAGCACTACACGACCTCGGTCAAGGAGAGCAAGGACCCGCTGATGGGCCTGCTCCGGGACGTCGCCGGCGGCGCCGCGACCGTCGGCGGCAAGCTCCGCGACACCTTCACCGGTGGCGGCGGCAACCGCAACGGCTCCTCCCCGGGCGGCGGCACCGCGGACCGCGGCGACAGCTGACCCGGCTCGTCCGCCGCGGCGGCCGGTGCCCCGCCCGGGGCGCCGGCCGCCGCGCCGCTCCCCGGCCCGGCGCGACGGACGAACGCGACGGACGAACGCGACGGGCGAAGCGGCCCCGGGCGAAGCGGCCCCGGACGGAGCGGCCACGGACGGAGCAGCCCCGGGCGAAGCGGCCACGGGCGAAGCGGCCCCGGAGGCCACGGCGAGGATCGCGGGCACGCGCCTCAGCCGCCCGCCATCACCTCGCACACCTGCCAGCCCGGCCGGGCGTGGTTGCCCGGGTCGACCGGCGCCGGCGGCGCGACGGCCGTGCCCTGCGCGGTGGCCAGCACCGGCTGGAGGAAGCCCGCCATCGGGGCGCCGCACGGCTCCGGCCCCGCCTGCACCACCGAGTCCACCAGCCGCAGCTGCCCCGCGGCCAGGTCGACCCGGTCGAACTCGAAGGTCAGCTGGCGCCGCACGGTCTCCAGGGTGACCGGCGCTCCGGCCGGGGCCCCGGCCGGCTTGAGCGCGTAGACGAAGGTGTGGTCGGTGGTGATCTGCAGCGTCCCGTCGTCCGCCTCGTCGATCCGCATCGCCCCGACCACCTTCACGGTGTCCGAGGCCAGCGCGACGTGCGCCGGGTCGAACCGGACCATCCAGCCGGTCACCGCGTGGTGCCGGTCGTCCACCGGCTGCGCCACGCTCGCGTCGAACCCGGCCTGCTCACCGGGAGTGACGAAAGCCCGTACGTCGGCGGTGCCGCCCCGGACCAGCGTGACCGGGGACAGCGAGGAGGCGACCAGGTACCGCTGGACGGTGTCGAGCGCCTTGGCCACCTCGGCCCGGTTGAAGTTTCCGGTGGCGGCCCCGGTCGGGGTGTTCAGCCCGAGCGTGCCGTCCCCGTACCCCGGCGCCAGCGCGGCGAACGGGTCGGCCGGGTCGGCGACCGGGCGGACGACCGAAGCCGGGCTCAACGCGACCAGGCTGACGGTCAGTTGGCTGCCCTCGGGCCGTACCGCCGTCCCCTTCGGCGAGCTCACCCCGAAGTACACCGCCGTCCCGAAGGCGAGCAGGACGAGCAGCAGCAGGAGCAGCGCCTGGCGCGGGACGGTGCCCAGCGGGCCGAGCCGCACCCGCGGCCGGGTGGCCCTGCCGGCGGAGCCCGCCAGCCGCTCCCGGGCGGACAGCTCCTGGATCCGGGCAGCCCGCACGAACGATTCGTCGAACACGACGGACCGGAATTCGTCCTCGTTGCCGGCACCGCCCTCGGGCGCACCCTCAGGAGGCTCTCGCGGGTCACCCACACCACCAGGGTAGGCGGACACCGGCGCCGCCACGAGGGTCCGGACGCACATTCCCGGGAACGCTCCGTGACCACCGCCCCGGGGCGCGCGCCCGCGCCCGGGCAGCGCCTCAGCCCGCCGGTGCCGTGGCCACCAGCGGGGGCTCCGCCGGTGCCTGCCCCGGCCCGACCCCGGCGCTGCTGCTGCCCGACTCGGGGCGCCGCGGCGTGCCCGAAGGGCCGCCCACGCCCTGGGAGAGCGCCGCGACCGCGACCGCCACCAGGCTCACCCCCATGATCACGGCGAGCACCCAGGCGACCGGCCGGTGCCAGCGCTGCTGGGCCACGTACCGCCCGCGGGCGCGCACCGGGTCGTCCTCGCGCCGCCACCGCCGCCGGACCCGGCGGTCGGCCGCCCGGCCCGGCCCCGACCAGGGGTCGGGGTAGAGGTGGTCCTCGTCGAGTCCGCTCGGGTACGGGCGCAGCTCCAGCGGCAGCCCGTCCCCGGCCGGGACGTCACGCCCCCAGCCCGGCCCCACGGCCTCCGGCTCGAACCGGGCCTCGGCGGCGGCGAGTTGCCGCTCCTTGGCGCTCGGCTCGTGCACGGCGGCGGACCGGACGAAGGCCTCATCGAAGACCACGGTGGCGAACTCGTCGTCCGCACCACCGTGGTCGGCGCCGTCGGGGTACGGGAAGCCCCCCACATCCTCAGCCACGGATTCAGCGTATTACCGGCCGGACGATTTGTCTGTGGCTCCCGGCAGTTGGTCCGTCACCCGTGTGACGGACGCCGTGCGCCCCGCGCTCAGCGGTCGGCCGCGCCCCCGCCCACGGTCTGCGCCGCCTCGCCCCGCACGTGCCCGTCACCAGTGACGATGTACTTGGTGCTGGTCAGCTCGGGCAGGCCCATCGGGCCGCGGGCGTGCAGCTTCTGGGTGGAGATGCCGATCTCCGCGCCGAAGCCGAACTCACCGCCGTCGGTGAAGCGGGTCGACGCGTTGACGGCCACCGTGGTGGAGTCCACCAACCGGGTGAAACGGCGGGCCGCGGCCTGCGAGGTGGTGACGATCGCCTCGGTGTGGCCCGAGGACCAGCGGCGGATGTGCGCGACGGCGGCGTCCAGCGAGGGCACCACGGCGGCGGCCAGGTCCAGCGAGAGGTACTCGGCGCCCCAGTCCTCCTCGGTGGCCGGCACCACGGTGGCCGGGCCGCCCTCGGCGGCCTTCAGCACCGCCTCGTCGCCGTGCACCGTCACCCCGGCCTCGGCGAGCGCCGCCAGCGCGAGCGGCAGGAAGGCGTCCGCGACGTCCCGGTGGACCAGCAGCGTCTCGGCGGCGTTGCAGACGCTGACCCGCTGCGCCTTGGAGTTCAGCAGGATCCCGACGGCCATCGCCAGGTCGGTCTCGGCGTCCACGTAGACGTGGCAGTTGCCGGTGCCGGTCTCGATCACCGGGACGGTCGAGCCCTCGACCACCGTGCGGATCAGCGAGGCGCCGCCGCGCGGGATCAGCACGTCCACGTAGCCGCGGGCGCGCATCAGCTCCTGCACCGAGTCCCGGCTCTCCCCCGGTACCAGCTGGACGGCGTCGGCGGGCAGCCCGGCCGCGGCGACGGCGTCGCGCACCACCGCGACCAGCGCGGTGTTGGAGCGGTAGGCCGAGGCGGAGCCGCGCAGCAGCACCGCGTTGCCGGACTTGAGGCAGAGCGCGGCGGCGTCCGCGGTGACGTTCGGGCGGGCCTCGTAAATGATGCCGACGACACCGAGCGGCACCCGGACCTGCCGCACGTCCAGGCCGTTGGGCAGGGTGTAGCCGCGCACCACCTCGCCGACCGGGTCGGGCAGGCCGGCCACGTCGCGCACGTCGGAGGCGATCGCGGCGATCCGCTCGTCGGTCAGGGTCAGCCGGTCGATCACCGACTCGGCCGTACCGGCCTCCCGGGCCCGCGCCACGTCCTCGGCGTTGGCCGCGACGATCTCCGCGCTGCGGGCCACCAGCGCGTCGGCGACCGCCAGCAGCGCGGCGTCCTTCGCGCCGCGCGGCAGCGGGGCGAGCACGGCGGCGGCCTCCCGGGCTCGGCGCGCTACGGCGAGGACGGGGCTGTCGGCGGGGGCGAGATCGCTGGTCATGCCGCCAAGGGTAGCGACTGCCCCTGCCCCGGCCGGCGGCGTTTCGCCCGGTGAGACGCCGCCGCGACGGGCGCTCGGCCGCACGGGGCGTACGGGGCGTACGCGCCCGCGCGGGCCGCGAAGGGGCTCCGCGACCGCCCGGCGCCGGGGCTCAGTACGGGTGCACGCCGCCCAGGTGCGGTGGCGGATCGCCGAAGCCCTCCGCCACCCGCTTGTGGTACGTCGCCCGGTCGACGACCTCCAGCCCGACGATCTCCCACGGCGGCAGGTTCGCGGTGACCTTGTGCTCGCCCCACAGCCGCAGCGCGATCGCCGCCGCGTCGTGCAGGTCCCGGGCCTGCTCCCAGTAGCGGATCTCGGCGTGGTCGGCCGCGTAGCGGGCGGTCAGGAAGAACGAGTGGTCGTGCGCCAGCTGCTCCAGGGAGGCGCGCAGCGAGGACAGCGGGGTGACCTGCCCGGCCACGCTCAGCACCACGTGCCACAGCCGCGCCTGCTCGGGCACGGTGGGCGGCTGCCCCGCCCGGTCGCGTTCGGGCCGCAGCCTGCGCACCCCGCCGGGCCCCTGCGGCGGCGGACCGGACGGCTCGGCGGGGCCGTCCCCGCGTCCGCCGTCGATGCTGGTCAGCCGCCGGCCCGCCGTCCCTGCGGTCAGCGCTGCCTCGCGCCTGCGTTCCACCGGCGGCCTCCTGTTCGGCGATGTCCTGTCGTCCCCACCGGCCCCGCCGGCCCTCGGCCGACCGGTACGGCTGCGTCCCTCCCCGCCCGTGGCCGGGCCGCTCCCGGTAGGGAGCGGCCCGCCGTCCGCGCTGCGCCGATCGGCTGGGCGGCCGGTGCCGGCCCGCCGAGCCGGCACCGGGCCGGGCGGGCGGGCCGGTCAGCCGTGCAGAACGACCAGGTCGTCGCGGTGGACGACCTCGCGCTCGTACGCGGCGCCGAACTCCTGGGCCAGGTCGCGGGTGGACCGGCCGAGCAGGCGGGGCAACTCCCTCGCATCAAAGTTGACCAGTCCGCGAGCCACGATGTGGCCGTTTTCGGCAAGAAGGTCCACCGGATCACCCGCGGCGAAGTCGCCGTCGACCCTGGTGACCCCGGCCGGCAGCAGCGAGGCGCCGCCGGAGACGACCGCCCGGACGGCGCCCTCGTCCAGGTGCAGCGTGCCGCGCGGGCTGCTCGCGTGGGCCAGCCAGAGCAAGCGGTCGGAGGTCCGGCTGCCGGTGCGCAGGAAGAGCGTGCCGGTGGGCCGGCCGGCGAGCGCGTCGGCGGCCTGGCTGGCGGCGGTGAGCACCACGGGGATGCCCGCGCCGGTGGCGATCCGGGCCGCCTCGACCTTGGTGACCATGCCGCCGGTGCCGACCCCGGCCTTGCCGGCGCTGCCGATCTCGATGCCGTCGAGGTCCTGCGGGCCGCGCACTTCGGCGATCCGGCTGGTGCCGGGGCGGGACGGGTCGCCGTCGTACAGGCCGTCCACGTCGGAGAGCAGCACCAGCAGGTCGGCCCGGACCAGGTGGGCCACCAGGGCGGCGAGCCGGTCGTTGTCGCCGAACTTGATTTCGGCGGTGGCGACGGTGTCGTTCTCGTTGACGATCGGCATCGCGCCCATCGCCAGCAGCTGGTCCAGGGTGCGGTAGGCGTTGCGGTAGTGGGCGCGCCGGCTGGCGTCCTCGGCGGTGAGCAGCACCTGGCCGACCCGGATGCCGTACCGGGCGAAGGAGGCGGTGTAGCGGGCGACCAGCAGGCCCTGGCCGACGCTGGCGGCGGCCTGCTGGCGGGCCAGGTCCTTGGGCCGCCGGTCCAGGCCGAGCGGGGCGAGCCCGGCGGCGATGGCGCCGGAGGAGACGAGCACGACCTCCGGTGCCTCGGGGCGGGCGCGCAGCTTGGCGAGCGCGTCCACCAGGGCGTCGACGCGGTCGGCGTCCAGGCCGCCGGCCGCCGTGGTCAGGGAGGAGGAGCCGACCTTGACGACGATCCGCCGCGCGGTCAGCACCTCCTCCCGCAGGGAGTCCTCGCTCATCTCGCTGTACGCCCTTCCGGTGTGGTGCGGGTGCGACGGGCCCTGCCCGGCCGCCGTCACCCCCGAAATCTACGCGATCCGCGCAGGTCACCCGCCGGGTGTTCCACCCGCTGGACCGCGGTCCGCCGCGCGCACCGCCACGGCGGGCCGCGGTGGCGCCCCGCCGGCTCCGGACACGCGGACGGCCCCGCCACCTCGGCGGGTGGCGGGGCCGTCGGGGCGGGGGCGGTCAGTGGTCCTCGTCGTCGCCCTCGATGGCGGCCGGGCGGCCGCTGGAGAGCGCCTCGAAGGCGAGGAACTCGGCCTCGGCCGCGTCCCGGCCCTTCTGCTTCTCGCGGCGGCGGTCGACGGCCGGACGCGGGGTCTCGAGGCGGTGGTCCTCACCACGGCGGCCGAGCATCTCGGCACCGGCGGCCATGGTCGGCTCCCAGTCGAAGACGACGGCGTTCTCGTCCGGGCCGATGATGACGGTGTCGCCCTCGTGCGCCCCGACCTTCCAGAGCTCCTGCTCGACGCCCAGCCGGGCCAGCCGGTCGGCGAGGTAGCCGACGGCCTCGTCGTTCGCGAAGTCGGTCTGGCGGACCCAGCGCTCCGGCTTGACGCCGCGGATGCGGTAGGCGCCGTCCTCCTCGGTGAGGGTGAAGCCCGCGTCGTCGACGGCCTTGGGCCGCAGCACGATCCGGGTGGACTCCTCGGCCGGCTTGGCGGCGCGCGCCTCGGCGACGATCCCGGCCATCGCGAAGCTCAGCTCGCGCAGGCCCTTGCGGGAGGCGGCGGAGACCTCGAACACCCGGTAGCCGCGCTCCTCCAGGGAGGCGCGGGTCAGGTCGGCGATGTCCTGGCCGTCCGGGACGTCCACCTTGTTGAGCGCGACCAGGCGCGGGCGGTCGTCCAGGCCGCCGTACTCGGCGAGTTCGGCCTCGATGGTCTCCAGGTCGGTCAGCGGGTCGCGGCCGGGCTCCAGGGTGGCGCAGTCCAGCACGTGCACCAGCACCGAACAGCGCTCCACGTGGCGCAGGAACTCCAGGCCCAGGCCGCGGCCCTGGCTGGCGCCCGGGATCAGGCCGGGCACGTCGGCGATGGTGTAGACGGTGTCGCCCGCGGTGACCACGCCGAGGTTGGGGATCAGGGTGGTGAACGGGTAGTCCGCGATCTTGGGCTTGGCGGCGGAGAGCACCGAGATCAGCGAGGACTTGCCGGCGCTCGGGTAGCCGACCAGGGCCACGTCGGCGACGGACTTGAGCTCCATGACGATGTCACGGGCCTCGCCGGGCTCGCCGAGCAGCGCGAAGCCGGGCGCCTTGCGGCGGGCCGAGGCCAGCGCGGCGTTGCCGAGGCCGCCGCGGCCGCCCTGGGCGGCGACGAAGCTGGTGCCGTGCCCGACGAGGTCGGCCAGCACGTTGCCCTTGCGGTCCAGCACCACGGTGCCGTCCGGCACCAGCAGGACGAGGTCCTCGCCGTCCGCGCCGGTGCGGTGGCCGCCCGCGCCCGGCTTGCCGTTGGTGGCCTTGCGCTTGGGCGAGTGGTGGTACTCGAGCAGGGTGGTGACCTGCGAGTCCACGGTGAGGATGACGCTGCCGCCCTCACCGCCGTTGCCGCCGTCCGGGCCGCCGAGCGGCTTGAACTTCTCGCGGTGCACGGAGGCGCAGCCGTGGCCCCCGTTACCCGCGGCGACATGAAGTTCGACGCGGTCCACGAAGGTGGTCATGGGTGTGCCTCCAGTGCGAGAGTCTGCTTGCTACCTGCGTAAAGCGCGAAGGGTGGACCGGAGAATTCCGGCCCACCCTTCACTGTGAGTCCTCTGACGACCCGGCGGGTCGGCTCAGACTCGGGAGTCCTCGCGGACTCAGGCCTCGACGGCCACGATGTTGACGACCTTGCGGCCGCGACGGTTGCCGAACTGCACCGCACCGGCGGTCAGCGCGAACAGGGTGTCGTCGCCACCGCGGCCGACACCGGCACCCGGGTGGAAGTGGGTGCCGCGCTGGCGGACGAGGATCTCGCCGGCGGAGACGACCTGGCCACCGAAGCGCTTCACGCCGAGGCGCTGGGCGTTCGAGTCACGGCCGTTACGAGTAGAGCTTGCGCCCTTCTTGTGTGCCATTTTTCGCTATCCCCTTACTTGCTGACCGAGTCGATGCTCGTGATGCGCACCGCGGTGTGCTGCTGACGGTGACCCTGGCGACGGCGGTAGCCGGTCTTGTTCTTGTAACGCAGGATGACGATCTTGTCACCCTTGGTCTGGTCGACCACCTCGGCGTGAGCCTTCACGCCGGCCAGGACCCACGGGTCGGAGGTGACGGCGTCACCGTCGACGACCAGGATGGTCGAGAGCTCGACCGAGTCACCCGGCTTGGCCTCGATGCGGTCGATCTCCAGCACGTCGCCCACGGCGACCTTGTGCTGGCGGCCGCCTGCGCGAACGATCGCGTACATGCGGTACCTGCTTTCCTTGCTCGGTCGGAACCCCCGACGCCAGCCACCTGGGTACGGACACAGGAGCCTCTTCCCGGCCCTCCGCGCGAACGCGGCGACCCCGGGAAGGTGATGTGCTCGGGAGCATGGCGTAGACACGCCGATGGTCAAGAATACGGACCGGCCGCCCGGGGGGCAAACCGGCCCGTACGGCCCGGGGCGGAAACGCTCCCGCCCCGGGCGTGGGCACTACTCGGACGCCGTATCACCCTCGGCGGCCGCGGCCTTCTTGGCCGCCGCGCTCGTCCGCTTGGTCGCGGTCTTGCGGGCGGTGGTCTTCTTCGCCGCCGTGGCGGTGGTCTTCTTCGCGGCGGTCTTCTTCGCGGCCGTCTTGGTGGCCGTCTTCTTGGCGGCCGTCTTGCGGGCGGCCCGCTTCTTCGGCGCCGGCGCCTCCTCGGCCTCGGCCGCGGACTCGGCCTCGGCGGCCTCCGGAGCCTCGGGGGTCCCGGCGGCGGCCTCCGGAGCCTCGGCGGCCTCAGCGGCTTCGACGGCTTCGACGGCTTCGGCAGCTTCGACGGCCTCCGGGGCCTCGGCTCCGACCGCGGCCCGGGCCGCCGCCACCGGCTCGCCCGGCGCCTCGGCGACCGCCTCCGCGGCGGCCTCGGCGACCGCGGGGGCGGCGGCCTCCAGGGCCGCCTCCAGCGCCGCCTCGGCCTTGGCCTGGAGCACCACGATCTCGGCGCTGTCCGGGGAGCCGGCCGGAGCCGTCGCCTTGCGCACCGCGCGGCGGCGCGGACGGCCCGCCGGAGCGGCGGCCGGGGCCTCGGCCGCGGGGGCGGCCTCGACCACCGGGGCCGCCTCGGCCCGTACGGCCTCCTCGGCCTGCGCCTCGACGCCCGGGACCTCCAGGGCCAGCTGGCCCTCGATCTCCTCGCGCACCGTCTCGGCCGCTTCGGCCGCCTCGGCGAGGGCCTCCGCCTGCTCGGACAGGACGGTCACCGCGGCCTCGACGGCCTGCGGCTCCTCGTGGCCCGCGCCGCCCTTGCCGCGGCGCCGGCGCTTGCCGCCGCCCGCGCCGGCCTCGCCCGCCGCCACGGGGGCGTGGACGTGGGCGCTCGGCTGCTCCATGTGGACGATCACGCCGCGGCCGTTGCAGTGCACGCACGGCTCGGAGAAGGACTCCAGCAGGCCCTGGCCGACCCGCTTGCGGGTCATCTGGACCAGGCCCAGCGAGGTGACCTCGGCCACCTGGTGCTTGGTGCGGTCCCGGCCCAGGCACTCCAGCAGACGGCGCAGCACCAGGTCGCGGTTGGACTCCAGCACCATGTCGATGAAGTCGATCACGATGATGCCGCCGAGGTCGCGCAGCCGCAGCTGGCGCACGATCTCCTCGGCCGCCTCGATGTTGTTCCGGGTGACCGTCTCCTCCAGGTTGCCGCCCTGGCCGACGAACTTCCCGGTGTTGACGTCGATGACGACCATCGCCTCGGTGCGGTCGATCACCAGCGAGCCGCCGCTGGGCAGCCAGACCTTGCGGTCCAGCGCCTTCATCAGCTGCTCGTCGATCCGGTAGGTGGCGAAGACGTCCACCTCGGAGGTCCACCGCTGGAGCCGCTCGGCGAGGTCCGGGGCCACGTTGGAGACGTACTCGTGGATGGTCTTCCACGCCTCGTCGCCGGAGACGATGACCTTGCTGAAGTCCTCGTTGAAGATGTCGCGGACGACCCGGACGGTCATGTCCGGCTCGCCGTACAGCAGCGCCGGGGCGTTGCCGCTCGCGGCCTTCTTCTGGATGTCCTCCCACTGCTGCTGGAGGCGCTGGACGTCGCGGGTCAGCTCCTCCTCGGAGGCGCCCTCGGCCGCGGTGCGCACGATGACGCCCGCGTCGTCCGGGACGATCTTCTTGAGGATCTGCTTCAGGCGGGCGCGCTCGTTCTCGGGCAGCTTGCGCGAGATGCCGGTCATCGAGCCCTCGGGCACGTACACCAGGTAGCGGCCGGGCAGCGAGATCTGGCTGGTCAGGCGGGCGCCCTTGTGGCCGATCGGGTCCTTGGAGACCTGCACCAGCACGGACTGGCCGGACTTCAGCACCGACTCGATCCGGCGCGGGCCGCCGTGGCCGCCCAGCGCGCCGAAGTTGACCTCGCCGGCGTACAGCACCGCGTTGCGGCCCTTGCCGATGTCGACGAAGGCGGCCTCCATCGACGGCAGCACGTTCTGGACCTTGCCCAGGTAGACGTTGCCGACGTACGAGGTGGCCTGCTCCTTGTTGACGTAGTGCTCGACCAGCACGCCGTCCTCGAGGACGCCGATCTGGGTCCGCTGGCCGCTCTGGCGCACCACCATGACGCGCTCGACCGACTCGCGGCGGGCCAGGAACTCGGCCTCGGTGATGATCGGCACCCGGCGGCGGCCCAGCTCGCGGCCCTCGCGGCGGCGCTGCTTCTTGGCCTCCAGACGGGTCGAGCCCTTGATGGACTGCACCTCGTCCGGGTCGAAGGACGGCTCGGTGGAGCGGCGGCGCGGCTCGCGCACCTTCACCACCGTGCGGACGCCGTCCTCGGTGGTCTCGGAGGTCTCGACGGCACCGGTCTCACCGCTGCGGCGGCGACGGCGACGGCGGCGGCGCGACGAGGACAGGCCGGCGGCCAGGTCGTCGTCCTCGTCGTCCTCCTCCTCGGCGGCGGCCTCGACCGGCGCCTCGGCGGCGGGCTGCTCGGTCTCGACGGCCTCGGCGGCCTCGAACTCCTCGGCCTCGCCACGGCGCCGGCGGCGGCCGCCCCGGCGGCGACGGCGCGACGGACGGCCGTCCTCCCACTCGTCCTCGGCCTCCGGGCCGGCGGCGGGGGCGGCCACGGCGGGCGCCTCGACGACCGGGGCCTCGACGACGGGCGCGGCGGCCTGCGCCTTGGCCGGCGCCTTCGCCGGCGCCTGGGCGGCCGGCTTGCGGCGGTTCGGCTCGACCCGGGTGCGGACCCGGCGGCGACGGCCGACACCGCTGTACTCGAACTCGTCGTCCTCGGCCGGCTCGGCCGCGGCCGGGGCCTCGGCCTGCACCGCGGCGGCGGGCTGCTGGGGGGCGGCGGCCTGCTGCGCGGCCGGCGCGACGAAGGCGGCCGGCTCCTGGAACACCGGGGCCTGGAAGACGGCGGTGGCCGGGCGGACGGCGCGGCGGCGCACCCGGTGCGGCGGCTCGGCCTCGGCGGCGGGCTTCTCGGCGGGCCGCTGCGCGGCGGCGGGCTGCTCGGCCTGCGGCTCCTGCGCCTGCGGCTGCTCGTCCTGCGCCTGCTCGTCCTGCGGCTCCTCGGCGGCGGGCTCCTCCACCGGGGCCTCGACGACCGGGGCGGCCTCGACCACCCGACGGCGGCGGGGACGGCGGGCCGGAGCCTCGGGGGCCTCCTCGGCCACCGGCTCGGCGACGGGGGCGGCCACGGCGGGGGCCTCGGCGGCGGGGGTCTCGGCCTCGGTCGCGGGGGTGCCGACGGGCGCCTCGGCGCGCTTGCGGGTCCGGCGGGCGCGGGCCGGCTTCTCGGCCGTCTCGGCCGTCTCGGCCGTGTCCGCCTTCTCGGCCTTCTCGGCCTTCGGGGCCTTCTCGGCCTTCGCGGCGGCCTCGGCCGCCGGGGCCTCGACGCCCTCCGGCGCGGTCACCACGATCGCGGTGGCCTCCGGCGCCCCGGCCGGGGCCTCGGCGCGCTTGCGGGTCCGGCGGGCCCGGACCGGCTTCTCCTCGGCCGGCTCGGCCGCCGGCGCCTCGGCCGGCGCCGGGGCGGTCACGGTCGCCGGCGCCTCGGCCGGCAGGACCGTCTCGGCCGCGTCGGCGGCCGCGCCCTGCGGGGCGCCCGCCGGGCGGGACACCGCGCGGCGACGGCGGCGCGGCGGCGCGGCGGACGCGCCCTCACCACCGGTCGCGGCGGTTTCGTTCTGTTCCGTGGCCGCAGTCTGCTGCGGATCGGTGTTATCGAGCATGCGGGTGGATCTCCCGTCAGGCCCCCGGGCTCCGCATCCGGGCACGGCACGGCACCGCTGGGCGGTCGGCATCGCGACGATGCCGGGACCGGACCCTTGGACGGTGCCGCCGCGCGGACGCGAGGCCGCACAGGGGCTCGTAGTCTCGCTCGGCGCCCCGCACACGGCGGGGTGTCGAAAGTCTTCTGGTCTGACCAGTCTTCTGAGGTTTTCCCAAGCTGAGCCGTCCCCCAACCCCGGGTGGCTCCCGGACGGGGTCCCGGACCGGCCGACCTTCCTGGTCGGCAGGCCCCGGTGACAGGCCTGCGCTGCGACGACGCTCGCTCCCCTGGGGAGCCGCGGGAACCCTGGAGGACCGTCGGGTCCAGTGAGTCACTGGACCCGGCCTCCCCCCGCTAGGCGGACGCGGTAGCGTGCGGCCCTGCGGCCGGCTCCGAGCCGGCCGGGGCCGCGGCGCGGTCGAGCGCCAGCGGGTCGGTCACCGTGCCGGCCTCCTCGTCGAGCGGCCCCTGCGCCAGCCTGGTCACCTCTGCGGGGACCGGCGGCGCCAGGTCGGCCGTCGCACGGAGACCGGACAATACGTCGTCGGGTCGTACGGCGGGTGTGGCGTGTCGTACTACCAGGCGCAGTATCGCACAGGGACGGCCGGTCCGAACATCGCGGTCGGTCCCGACACCGGCATCCGCACCCGTCTCGACCTGGGCCGGGAGGGATTCCAGCGCCGCCACCGCGCTCCGCGCGTCGAAGACCCGCAGGCCGTTCTTGGTGCGGCGCTCGACCTCGACCCGCTCGGCGGCGAGGAAGCGCGCGACCGCCTCGGCGGCCTCGTCGGGCTCGACGCCGTCCAGCCGGACCAGCCACTCGGAGGCCTCCAGGCGCTCCACGAAGTTCGGCGTCCGCACCTCGACCGCGTCGATCACGTCCAGGCCCGTCGGCAGCGACTCGTCCAGCTGCGCCCGCAGCTGCTCGGGGTCGCGGACGGCGGCCAGGCCGATCTCCAGGTACTCCGCCTCGCTCGCCACCCCGGTCGGGGCCGCGTTGGCGTAGGAGACCTTCGGGTGCGGGGTGAAGCCGGCCGAGTAGGCCATCGGAACGGCGGACCGGCGCAGGGCGCGCTCGAAGGCGCGCTGGAAGTCGCGGTGGCTGGTGAAGCGGAGCCGGCCGCGCTTGGTGTAGCGGAGACGAATCCGCTGCACCGTCGGCGCGGGCGGCGGACCGTCGGGCGTACGGCGTGCCAGGGTCGCTCAGTCCTTAGTCAGTTGTCCCCGTCCGGCGCGGCGTCTTCCCGCCACTGTCCGGACTCTGTCACCTCAAAGGGTACGCGCCCCGCCACCCCCCTCGCTCCGCCCCTGGTCAGAGCCGCCCCTCAGTCCAGCGAACCGGGCTCGGCCAGCCACCTGGCCTTCAGGTCGGTGTGCTTGGCGATGGCCTCGAAGTCCCGGTCGTAGTGCAGCACGGTCAGCCCGTGGTGCATCGCCGTCACGGCGACGAGCAGGTCGACCACACCGGCGGACCGGTGGCTGCCCGTCTCGGCGAGCCGCAGTTGCAGGGCCGGGAGGTCACGCCAGGCCTCGTCGGGCACGGCGCACCACGTGTACAGCCGCTCGAACTGCGCGCGCATCGCCCGCATTTCGGCTGCCGACCGGGCCGAGTACAGCAGCTCGCCCTCGGTCGGAGCGCACATGCCGATCTTCCCCGCCGCCAGGGCCTCGCCCCAGAGCGACAACGCCGCCGGCCTCGTGACCAGCCGCGCCGCCGCCGAGGTGTCGATCAGGAAGCCTTCCCGAGCTCCCATTGAGCCCCACCCTGCTTTCCGCGCCGGACCTCGCCCTTGAACCCGGTCTCCAGCGCCTTGTCGAACGCGCCGTCCTCAGCGAGCCGCAGCAGCTCCTGCAGCGCGAGCTCCCTGCGGCGCCGCGCCCCCACCTCCGCGAGCGCCGCGTTGACGGTGTCCTTCTTCGTCGTGGTCCCGAGCACCTCGGCAGCCAGCGCCAGCGCCTCTTCGTCGAGGTCGATCATCGTCTTGGCCATACTCTGCACCTCCACTCGGGTACATCAGAAACTAGCTCACGACAATACCCAGGGCACCCTGGAGAAAACAGCGGACCCCATGCCGATCCATCCGGCCTGGGGTCCGCTGTCTATATGACTACTTGTTGACCACCGTCAGGGGGAGCAGCTTCTTGCCGGTGGGGCCGATCTGGATCTGGGTGTCCATCTGCGGGCACACGCCGCAGTCGAAGCACGGGGTCCAGCGGCAGTCGTCGACCTCGACCTCCTCCAGGGCGTCCTGCCAGTCCTCCCAGAGCCAGTCCTTGTCGAGGCCGCTGTCCAGGTGGTCCCAGGGCAGCACCTCCTCGTAGGTGCGCTCGCGGGTGGTGTACCAGTCGACGTCGACGCCGGTGCCGGCCAGGCCCTTGTCGGCGCAGGCCATCCAGCGGTCGTAGGAGAAGTACTCGCGCCAGCCGTCGAAGCGGCCGCCGTCCTCGTAGACCGCGCGGATGACCGCGCCGACCCGGCGGTCCCCGCGGGAGAGCAGGCCCTCGACGATGCCCGGCTTGCCGTCGTGGTAGCGGTAGCCGATGTTCTTGCCGTACTTGCGGTCGCCGCGGATGGAGTCGCGCAGCTTGGCGAGGCGGGCGTCGGTGGCCTCGGCGGACAGCTGCGGGGCCCACTGGAACGGGGTGTGCGGCTTGGGCACGAACCCGCCGATGGAGACGGTGCAGCGGATGTCGTTCTGGCCGGTGACCTCGCGGCCCTTCTGGATGACGTTCTTCGCCATCTCGCCGATCTGGAGCACGTCCTCGTCGGTCTCGGTGGGCAGGCCGCACATGAAGTACAGCTTCACCTGGCGCCAGCCGTTGCCGTACGCGGTGGCGACGGTGCGGATCAGGTCCTCCTCCGACACCATCTTGTTGATCACCTTGCGCATGCGCTCGCTGCCGCCCTCGGGGGCGAAGGTGAGGCCCGAGCGGCGCCCGTTGCGGGACAGCTCGTTGGCGAGGTCGATGTTGAAGGCGTCGACGCGGGTCGACGGCAGCGACAGGCCGATCTTGTCGTCGGTGTAGCGGTCCGCGAGGCCCTTGGCGATGTCGCCGATCTCGGTGTGGTCGGCGCTGGACAGCGACAGCAGGCCGACCTCCTCGAAGCCGGTCGCCTTCAGCCCGCGCTCCACCATCTCGCCGATGCCGGTGATGCTTCGCTCCCGCACGGGGCGCGTGATCATGCCGGCCTGGCAGAAGCGGCAGCCGCGGGTGCAGCCGCGGAAGATCTCCACGGACATCCGCTCGTGCACCGTCTCGGCGAGCGGCACGAGCGGCTGCTTCGGGTACGGCCACTCGTCCAGGTCCATCACGGTGTGCTTGGACACCCGCCACGGCACACCCGGGGCGTTCGGTACGACGCGGCCGATCCGGCCGTCGGCCAGGTACTCCACGTCGTAGAACTTCGGGACGTACACCCCGCCGGTACGGGCCAGGCGCAGCAGCAGCTCGTCCCGGCCGCCCGGGCGGCCCTCGGCCTTCCAGGCGCGGATGATCTCCGTGATGTCGAGGACGGCCTGCTCGCCGTCGCCGACCACCGCGCAGTCGATGAAGTCCGCGATCGGCTCCGGGTTGAAGGCCGCGTGGCCGCCGGCCAGGACGATCGGGTCCTCGTCGGTGCGGTCCCGGGCCTCCAGCGGGATACCGGCCAGGTCGAGGGCGGCCAGCATGTTGGTGTAGCCGAGCTCGGTGGAGAACGACAGCCCGAAGACGTCGAAGGCCTTCACCGGGCGGTGGGCGTCGACGGTGAACTGAGGGACGCCGTGCTCGCGCATCAGCGCTTCGAGGTCCGGCCAGACGCTGTAGGTGCGCTCGGCGAGCACGCCCTCGCGCTCGTTCAGCACCTCGTACAGGATCATGACGCCCTGGTTGGGCAGGCCGACCTCGTAGGCGTCGGGGTACATCAACGCCCAGCGGACGTCGCAGGCGTCCCAGTCCTTGACGGTCGAGTTCAGCTCGCCGCCGACGTACTGGATCGGCTTCTGGACGTGCGGGAGGAGGGCCTCCAGGCGTGGGAAGACCGATTCGACAGTCATGTACTAGGAACCCTTACGACGTGATTCGGTGCCGCGAGTCGGCACGGGAGGGGTGACCCTCAAGGGTAGCCCAATCCGGGGAACGGGCCGTCTGCCCCGGATCGCGGGCTGTCCGCACTCCGGCGCGACCCCCGGGGCTCCGTCCGCCGTTGACACGCCCGGAGGGGGCGTGCGGTACTGACAGGGCTCCGCCAAAGAGATCTGCACCCCTTCCGGACAAGGAAGTTGAGTCGTACGCTCGGCCCTCGTCGGTTTTCCGGCCGGCGTACCCCTCCCTCCCCACGGGCCGCCCCGCCACGGCCCCGTCCGTACCCGCACGGCCGCCGCTGCCGGCCCGCCGTGCCCCGTCCCCTCCCCCCGTCCCCCCGCCCGCACGCCGTGCCCGGCGGCGCACCCGCACGCCCGCGCCCCGGCGGCCGTACGACCGGCGCAAGGAGAACCATGACGACCGACACCGGTCGGCGGATCCGCCCGCTCCGGACCCTCGACACCCGGCCGGCCCGCTACCCCACCCCTGCCCAGGCCGAGTCCGCCGCCCGGCGGCTCGCCCTGCGCCACCCCGACCGCTGCCGGCTGCGCGAGGTGGGCCGCTCCCGGGCCGGGCGCCCGCTGGTGCTGCTCTCCGTGGACCGCGGGCCGCGCGCCGCGCTGGTGGTCGGCGGCCCGCACCCCAACGAGCCGATCGGCACCGCCGGGACCGTCCGGCTCGCCGAGGTGCTGCTGGACCGCCCCGCCCGCCCCGGGCTCTCCTGGCACCTGCTGCTCTGCCTCGACCCGGACGGTGCCGCGCTCAACGCGGGCTGGCTGGACGGCCCGCTCACCATGCGGCGCCACTACGAGCACTTCTTCCGCCCCTCCTTCGAGGAGCAGCCCGAGCTGCTGCCCGCCCCCGGCTCGGGCCGCCCGCCGATGCCGGAGAGCGCGGCGCTCACCGGGCTGATCGACGAACTGCGCCCCTTCCTCCAGTGCTCGCTGCACGGGGTGGACTTCGGCGGCGCGTTCGTCCAGCTCACCCGCCCCGTCGGGGGCCTGGCCGGGCGGTTCGCCCGCTCTGCGGAACGGGCCGGCCTCCCGCTCGACGTGGACCCCTACGACGCGATCGGCTGGGCCAGCCCGGACCCCGGCACCTACCTGATGCCCGCCCCGGGCGGCGGGGGCTCCCGGGCCCTGCCGGACGAGCCCGAGCTGTCCACCTGGGCGTACGCGGGCCGGTACGGCGCGGTCTCCGCGGTGCTGGAGGTCCCGATGTGGGCCGTCGACGCGGTGGCCGACGCCCGGCCCCACCCGACCGGCGCGCAGGCCCTCGCGGCCGCCGCCCGGGACCTCACCGCGCGCGCCGCGGAGCTCACCGCCCTGCTCCCGGCCGTGCCCGCGGACCGGCACGGCGGGTACGGCCCCGAGGCGTACGGCCGGCTGCTGCGCACTGCCGAGTCCAGCCTGGCGGTCGCCCCGCGGGTGGCCGAGGAGTGGCTGGAGCGGTGGGGTGCCGAGCCGCTCACCGTGTCCCGGGTGACCACCGTCGGGCTGGTCGCGGCCCGGGTGCCGCTGCGGGTCGCGTCGGTCCTGCTGCGGCTGCTCGCCGACGTCCGCGGCCCCGCCGCCGAGGCCGCCCGCGACCGCGCCCGCGCCGTCGTCACCGACAGCCTCGACCGGCTGCGCCTGCGCTTCGGCGCCCGCTGGGTGCCCGTCCAGGAGCAGCTCGCCCACCAGACCCGCGCCGTCCTCACCACCGCCGACTGCCTGCTCTGACCCGGCCCCGGGGGCACCAGGGGCACGGGGGCGCGCGCTACCCGGCACCCGCACTGCGCCGCGCCCGCCGACCCGTACCGGGCGCGCCCCGGGCCACGGCGGGCTCCGACCACCGGCGTCGCGCCGGCCCGGGGGCGCACGCAGCGGCCACCGCCGCTGCCGGGCCCGGCGCCTGCTGCCGGAGGCCGAGCACCCCGCCCGACGGACCCACTCCCCCGCCGACCGCCCGCACCGGCTCCCCCGCGCAACCGTCGCAGCTGCCGCGGTGTCGTCGCGGGCCGTCACCCGGCGACCGGCCCGCCGGGGCCGCCGCAGCGGCGGCGCGTCCCGGTGCCGGGCCGCGGTGCCGGGGCAGCGGACGGCACGTGGCCGCCCAGGGCGAGGCGGCTCACGCCGGGTGCCGCCGCAGGACGGCGGCACCCGGCAGCACGGCGCGGACGGCCCGCCGCCCCCGCGCCGGAATCCCGGTGCCCGGTCCCGGTGTTGGGACGGCGGACGGGACGGACGAAACCCGGCCCGGACACGGCGGCGGGGCCGGCCCGGGACGTCCCCCGGCCGGCCCCGCCGCCCGCGATCGGGCCCGCGCCGCTCAGGCCGCTATCGGCCGCTGGCTGCGCACCGCCTGGAGCAGCCCGACGGCCAGCCAGTTCGCGAACATCGACGAGCCGCCGTACGACACGAACGGCAGCGGGATGCCCGCCACCGGCATGATGCCCAGGCACATCCCTATGTTCTCGAAGGCCTGGAAGGACAGCCAGGCGACGATCCCGGCCGCCACGATCGTCCCGTACAGGTCGGTCGCCTGCCGGGCGATCCGGCAGGCCCGCCAGAGGACCACGCCGACCAGCGCGATGATCGCCAGGGCCCCGACGAAGCCCAGCTCCTCGCCGGCCACCGTGAACACGAAGTCGGTCTGCTGCTCCGGCACGAACTGCCCGACGGTCTGGGTGCCGTGGAACAGCCCCTTGCCGGTCAGCCCGCCCGAGCCGATCGCGATCCGGGCCTGCGCGGTGTTGTAGCCGACGCCGTTCGGGTCCAGCTGGGGGTTGGCGAACGCCGCGAAGCGGTCGATCTGGTACTGGCTCAGCAGCCCGAACTTCCAGATCGCCACGCACCCGGCGGTGCCCGCCACCAGCAGGCCGAGCACCCAGCGGTTCGCCGCACCGGAGCCGAGCAGGATGCCCAGCACGATCGCGGCCATCACCATCACCGAGCCGGCGTCCGGCATCAGCAGCACTATGCACATCGGCAGCCCGGCCCAGACCAGCCCCCGGAACACCGCCCGGTGCGAGGGGAACTCCCGCTCCCCCGCGTCCACCTGGTCCGCCAGCACGACGGCCATCGCCAGCACGATCGCGAGCTTCGCGAACTCGGCGGGCTGGATCGAGAAGCCGCCGCCGAGCTGGATCCACGAGTGGGCGCCGTTGATGGTCGAGCCCAGCGGGCTGAGCGTCGCCAGCAGCATCGCGATCACGCCGACGTACAGGAACGGCACGATCGTGCGGAAGCGCCGGCTCCCTATCCCTATGACCACGGCGCACAGCACCAGCCCGACCACGAAGTTGGTCAGGTGCCGGTACAGGAAGTACTGCGGGTCCCCGTGGGTCAGCGAGTCGCGCCCGCGGGTGGCCGACCAGACCAGCAGCGAGCTGCCCGCCGACAGGGCCAGCGCGGCCACCAGCAGTATCCAGTCCAGCCGCCACAGCGGGGAGTCCTTGGCCAGCGCCTTGGAGACGCCGCTGCGCTGGGGGGCCAGCCGCAGCTGCCGGTACGAGCCGTAGGAGGTCATGCCCGGCCCCTTCCCGTTGCGCGCGTGGGTTCGAGCGCGGCGTCGGCCGCGGTGTACGACGCCGGGCGGTCGACCGGCGGCGCCTGGTCGAGGAAGGCCGCCGCCGGGGCGGGCTGCGCCGCGGCCGGGGCGAGCAGCGCCGGGGCGGCGGCCGGGGCCGGGGTGCCCGCCGCGTCCGCGCCGTAGGAGGCCTGCTTGATGATCGCGGTGCCGTCCGGGTTGAACTTGGGCAGCTCGGCCTGCGGCGCGGGCAGCAGGGCCTTGGCGTTGTCGATGGCGCCCTTGTCGTCCACGCCGTACAGCGCCTGGTAGATCCGCCGGATGGCGTCACCGGAACCGCCGGAGCCGGTGCCGCCCTGGCTGATCGTCATGACGACGGCGTAGTCCTTGCTGTACGTGGTCAGCCAGGAGGTGGTCTGCTTGCCCTCGACCTCGGCGGTGCCGGTCTTGGCGTGCAGCGCGATCTTGTCCTGCGGCCAGCCGTTGAACTTCCAGGCGGCGGTACCCGTCTTGATGACGCTCTCGGTGGCCTGGTTGATGTAGCTGAGCAGCTTCTCGTCGCCGGGGAACCTGGCGTCCTCGTGCGGGGCGATCTCGCGGACGAGGTCCCCGCCCGGGCTTATCACGGCCTTGGCGATGGTCGGCCGGTAGAAGGTGCCGCCGTTGGCCAGCGCCGAGTAGATCCGGGCCATCTGGACGGGGGTGACGAGGGTGTCGCCCTGGCCGATCGCGAAGTTGACGGCGTCACCGGCGCGCATCTGGTAGCCGTCGACGCAGTTCTCCCGGGCGATCTGGTCGGAGTAGCTGTTGCCGCCCTTCTGCCCCTGGGCGCACCAGGCGTCCTTGTTGTTGTCGTAGAAGGACTGCTTCCACTGCCGGTCCGGCACCCGCCCGGAGACCTCGGACGGCAGGTCGATGCCGGTCTTGGCGCCGAGGCCGAACTGGTGGGCGGTCTTGAAGAACCAGTCGCCCGGGTCCTTCTTGGGCTTGATGCCGCCGTCCTTCAGCCACTGGTCGTACGCCAGGCCGTAGAAGACGGTGTCGCAGGAGACCTCCAGCGCCTTCTCCAGGGAGATCTGGCCGAAGTTCTCGCTCTCGAAGTTCTTGAACTCGCGGCCGCCGATGGTCATGCTCTTCGGGCAGTCGTAGCGGCCGTCCAGCGAGTAGCCGGCCTGCACGGCGGCGGTGGTGGAGATGACCTTGAAGGTCGAGCCGGGGGCGGACTGGCCCTGTATGGCCCGGTTCAGCAGCGGGAAGTTGGACTCCTTGCTGGTCAGCGACTGGTAGTCCTTGCCGCTGATGCCGCCCACCCAGAGGTTCGGGTCGTAGGTCGGGGCGCTGGCCATCGCGACGATCCGCCCGGTGTGCACGTCCATCACCACGGCGGCGCCGGAGTCGGCCTCGTAGTTGCGGTTGGTGACCTTGTCGAAGGTGTTCCGGGCGTCGTTCATGGCCTGCGCCAGGTTGTCCTCGACGACCTTCTGCACCCGGGCGTCGATGCTGGTGACCAGGTTGTCGCCGGTCTGCGGGGCGACGGTGCCGGCGTTGCCGATCACCCGGCCGAGGTTGTCCACCTCCAGCTTGGTGACGCCCGCGGTGCCGCGCAGGTCGCGGTCGTACACCGACTCCAGGCCGGCCCGGCCGATCTGGTCGGCCGGCAGGTAGCGGTCCTGGCCGCTCTTGCCGGCGGTCTTGCTGACCTCCTCGTCGGTGACCGGCGAGAGGTAGCCGAGCACCTGGGCCATGTTGGCGCCCTCGGCGCCGGTGTAGCGGCGCACGGCGGTGGGCTGCGCGGTGACCCCGGGGAAGTCCTCGCGGCGCTCCATTATCTGCATCGCCTGCTGGGTGGTCGCCTCCTTGGTGACCGGGATCGGCTGGTACGGCGAACCGTTCCAGCAGGGCTGCGCGGTCTTGGCGTCGCAGAGCCGGACCTTCTCCTGCACGTCCTTGGCCGGCATCCCCAGCACCTCGGCCAGGCGGGACAGCACCGCCTTGCCGCCGTCCTTCTGCTGGAGCAGCGAGGTGCGGCTGACCGACACCACCAGGCGGGTCTCGTTGCCGGCCAGCACCCGCCCGGAGGCGTCCAGGATCTCGCCGCGGACGGCCGGCTCGACCACCTCGCGGATGTGGTTGCCGGTCGCCTTCGCGGTGTACTCCTTGGCGTTGCGGATCTGCAGGTACCACAGCCGCCCGCCCAGGGTGGCGAGCAGCGACAGCACCAGGATCTGCAGCACCACCAGACGGATCGTCACCCGCCGGGTGCGGCCGGTCTCGGGGATGTTGCTCACGTCTCGTGCGCTCCAGGATGCGGGGAGGTCGGGTGGTCGGGGCCGGGCCGGTCAGGGGCGGCGGGCGAAGCCGGGCACGCGCCGCTTCCGGTACGACGGGCCGGCCGAGGCCTCGCGGGTGGTCCGGTAGCGGGCCAGCGTGCCCAGGCCGGAGCCGCTCTCGTCGTCGTCCGCGGCGGCCACCGGGTCGCGCCCGAAGCGGCGGCCGAGGTACATCACCAGCGGCACCACGAAGGGCGCCAGCAGCAGGTCGTAGAGCAGGGCGCTGATCACCAGTCCGCCGAGGCCGACGTGCCGGGCGGCGGTGTCGCCGACCAGGGCGCCGACCATCGCGTAGAGCAGGGTGGAGGCGACCGCCGCGGCGCCGACCACCACCAGCGAGCCGCCCACCGAGCGCTGGCGGCCGTGGTCCGGGCGCAGCAGCCCGGCGGCGTAGCCCATCAGGCAGAGCACCAGCGCGTAGCGGCCGATCGCGTGGTCGGAGGGCGGCGCGAGGTCGGCCAGCAGGCCGCCGGCGAAGCCGACCAGGCAGCCGCCGGTGGGCCCGTAGACCATGGCCAGGCCGACCACGACGAGCAGCAGTATGTCCGGGGTGGCTCCCGGGAGCTGGAGCCGGCCGAACACGCTGACCTGGAGGATCAGGCCGAGCAGGACGAGGCCGGCGGAGACGGGGATGCGGGCGAGGCGCATGGCTCAGTTCCCCCCAGTGGGCTTGGCGGGCGGGGCGGCGGGCGCGGAGGCCGGAGCCTGGCCGGGCGCGGGCGCGGCCGGCTGGCCGGCGGCGGGCGCCGGCGGCAGGACGGCGTCGCGCGGGTCGGCGCGCGGCGGGACGACCACCACGCCGACCAGGTCCAGCCGGGTGAACTGGACGAAGGGCTCGACCAGGACGGTCTTTGTCAGCTGGCCGGCGTTGGCCTGGACCTCGACGACCTTGCCGACCGGGACGCCGGGCACGAAGGGCCGGCCGCTCTGCGAGCCGAAGGTGACCAGCCGGTCGCCCGCCTTGACCTGGGCCTTGCCGTTGAGCAGGGAGACCTTCATCGGGCTGTCGCCGCCGCCGGCGGCGAAGCCGATCTCGCCGGTGCCCTCCAGCCGGGTGCCGGCCGAGAAGCCCGGGTCGGAGGCGAGCAGCACGGTGGAGGTGGTCGGGGCGACGGTGGTGATCCGGCCGACCAGGCCCTGGCCGTTGATCACCGTCATGTCTCGGGTGAGGCCGTCGTCGCTGCCGGCGTCGATGGTGATGGTCCAGGAGAAGCCCTGGGCCGGGCCGATCGCGATGACCTGGGCGGCCTTGACGGTGTAGCCGCCGGATCCGGCGGTGCGCAGCAGGTCGTCCAGCTGCTTGGTCCGGCCGGTGGCCATGTCGGAGGAGGCGAGCTTCTGCCGCAGTTCGGTGTTCTCGCGGGCGAGCTGGTCGGTGCGGCCGCTGTCGGTGGCCGCGTCGCGGAAGGCGCGGACGGTGTCGGCGACCGGGTCCACGACGGTGGCGGCGCCGCGCTCGACCGGTCCGAGGACGCCGGCGGCGGCGCGCCGGGCCGGGCCGAGCGGGGAGTCCTCACCGCCCTTGATGTCCACGGTGATCAGCGCGAAGGCGACCGCCACCAGCAGGATCAGCAGCAGCCGGCTCTCTCGTGTGTCCCTCACGGTGCTGGTACTGCCCCTTCGTACCCGGCCGCCGCCCGGGTCTGTGGGGCCCGGGCGGCGGCCCGTTCGGTCGAGTGTCGGATGTGGCGTGTGGTGCCGGTGGTGCGGCGACCTGTCAACGACGCGGCGAGGCGTCGAGTACCTGCTGGAGGGCCTCGAACTCCTCGACGCACTTGCCGGAGCCGAGCGCGACGGAGTCGAGCGGGTTCTCCGCGATGTGGATCGGCATGCCGGTCTCGCGGCGCAGCCGCTCGTCCAGGCCGCGCAGCAGGGCGCCGCCGCCGGTGAGCACGATGCCCCGGTCCATGACGTCGCCGGCCAGTTCGGGCGGGCACTGGTCGAGGGTGGTCTTGACGGCGTCGATGATCGCGTTGACCGGCTCGTCGATGGCCTCGCGGACCTCGGCGGCGGAGATCACCACGGTCTTGGGCAGGCCGCTGACGAGGTCGCGGCCGCGGATCTCGGCGTGCTCGTCCTTCTCGCCCTCCAGGCCGAAGGCGCTGCCGATGCTCATCTTGATCTGCTCGGCGCTGCGCTCGCCGAGGAGCAGCGAGTACTCCTTCTTGATGTGCTGGACGATCGCGTTGTCCAGCTCGTCGCCGGCCACCCGGATCGACTGGGCGGTGACGATGCCGCCGAGGGAGATCACCGCGACCTCGGTGGTGCCGCCGCCGATGTCGACGACCATGTTGCCGGTGGCCTCGTGGACGGGCAGCCCGGCGCCGATCGCGGCGGCCATCGGCTCCTCGATGATGTGCACCTGGCGCGCGCCGGCCTGCGAGGAGGCCTCGATGACGGCGCGGCGCTCGACGCCGGTGATGCCGGAGGGCACGCAGACCACGACGCGGGGGCGGGCCAGGTAGCGGCGGCGGTGGATCTTGAGGATGAAGTACCGCAGCATCCGCTCGGTGATCTCGAAGTCGGCGATCACGCCGTCCTTGAGCGGGCGGATGGCGACGATGTTGCCCGGGGTGCGGCCGATCATCTTCTTGGCCTCGGCGCCGACCGCGAGGATCCCGCCGGTGTTGGTGTTCACCGCGACGACGGACGGCTCGTTCAGGACGATGCCCTTGCCCCTGACGTACACCAGCGTGTTGGCTGTTCCGAGGTCGATCGCCAAGTCGCGGCCGATGAACGACAGGTTGCTCGCCATGGGGTGTGGGTGCCTTCCCGGGCTCGGAGTTCATGGGGGGTGGACGGATGCGCGCCCACGCTTGGGCGGAGACCAGCTGAGCTGCCTTACCGGGCCCTTGAGTCGCGTCCATCGTAGTCACGCTGTGCGGTACGGACGTCGACGTGGGGCATACCGTCCATTGTCCGGGGCGTGATCGCATCTCCGAGGATTGGGACGCCGTGTCGGCGCCGCCAGTTCCCTATTTCACGATAAGAATGCCCCGGCCGGGCCAATGGTCCCGACCGGGGCGGACGAACGTCCCGGGTGCGCGGCACCCGAGATCTCCCGGGCGTGTCGCGCCCGGTGCCGCCGGGCGTGTCAGCCGGCCCGGATCAGGCGTGCGCGGGGAAGAAGATCTTGATCTCGCGCTCGGCGGACTCCGGGGAGTCGGAGGCGTGGATCAGGTTCTCGCGGGTGATCGTCGCGTAGTCGCCGCGGATGGTGCCGGCGCCGGCCTCCAGCGGGTTGGTGGCCCCCGCCAGCATGCGGATGCCCTTGACGACCTCCTCGCCCTCGACGATCAGCGCGATCGACGGGCCGGAGGTCATGAACTCCAGCAGCGGCTCGTAGAACGGGCGGCCCACGTGCTCCGCGTAGTGCTGCTCCAGCGTCGCCCGGTCGAAGGTGCGCAGCTCGACGGCGGCGAGGCGCCAGCCGGCCTTGCGCTCGATGCGGCTGATGATCTCGCCGGCCAGGCCGCGGCGGACGGCGTCGGGCTTGAGCAGGACGAGAGTGCGCTGGGACACGGTGCGTCTCCTGGGGATTCGGTTCGGCAGACAGTCGGGTCGACAAGCGGTGCCGACAGGGCAGAGATTACCTTGCGTACACGGCGTGTCGGTCCGCCGGTCCGGGCCTCAGGCCTGTACCGCGGCGGCCTCGGCGGCGGCCCGGGCGGCCTTGAACTCGTCCACCTTGCGGCCGTAGTGCACCGAGCACCACCACAGGCCGGCGAAGACCGCGCCGAGGGCGTACATGGTCGGCAGGACGAGGCCGCTGGCGATCAGTCCGATCTGCAGGGCCCAGCCGATCTGCACCGCGCCGGGGCGGTTGATCATGCCGCAGAGCAGGACGCACAGCGCCATCGCGATGCCGCTGACCGTCCAGATCTCCGCGGTGGAGACGTCCGTGAGCCGCATCGCGACCAGCGCCGCGAACATCACCAGCAGGGCCTCGCCGATCAGCGTCGAGGAGCAGAGCGTCCTCATGTCACTTCCTCCCGAGCAGCAGGCGGGCCTCGCCCACGGTGATGACCGAACCGGTGACCAGCACCCCGGCTCCGCCGAGGTCGCCCTCCTCCTCGGCGAGGGCGACGGCGGCGGCGATGGCGTCGTCGAGGCGGGGCTCGACCTGGACGCGGTCCTCGCCGAAGATTTCGACGGCCAGGGCGGCGAGCGCGTCCACGTCCATCGCGCGGTGGGTGGAGTTCCGGGTGACGACGACCTCGGCCAGGATCGGCTCGAAGGCCTCCAGCACGCCGGCCACGTCCTTGTCCCCGGAGGTGCCGATCACGCCGACGAGCCGGGTGAAGCCGAAGGACTCGGTGAGCGCTGCCACGGTGGCGCGGGCGCCGTGCGGGTTGTGGGCGGCGTCCAGGACGATCGTGGGGCTGCGGCGGACGACCTCCAGGCGGCCCGGCGAGGAGACGCCGGAGAAGGCCTGGCGGACCTTGTCGACGTCCAGCTGCCCGCCGCGCGCGCCGCCGACGCCGAAGAAGGCCTCGACCGCGGCCAGGGCGAGGGACGCGTTGTGCGCCTGGTACTCGCCGTGCAGCGGGATGAAGACGTCCTCGTACTCCTCGCCGCCGAGGCCGCGCAGCGTCACCAGCTGGCCGCCGACGGCGAGTTCCCGGCGGATGACGCCGAACTCCATGCCCTCGCGGGCGACCGTGGCGTCCACCTCGACGGCGCGGCGCAGGATGGTCTGCGCGGCGTCCAGCTGCTGCTGGGCGACGACCGCCACGGCGCCGGGCTTGATGATCCCGGACTTCTCGACGGCGATCTCGCCGACCGTCTCGCCGAGCTTGTCGGTGTGGTCCAGCCCGATCGGGGTGATCACCGCGACGGCGGCGTCGATGACGTTGGTGGCGTCCCAGGAGCCGCCCATGCCGACCTCGACCACGGCGACGTCCACCGGGGCGTCGGCGAAGGCCGCGTAGGCCATGCCGGTCAGCACCTCGAAGAAGGACATCGGCACCGGCTGCGCCGCGTCGACCATCCGCACGTAGGGCTCGATGTCGCGGTAGACCTCGACGAAGCGCTCGGGGGTGATGGGGGCGCCGTCCAGGCTGATCCGCTCGGTGACGGACTCCACGTGCGGGCTGGTGTAGCGGCCGGTGCGCAGTTCGAAGGTGTTGAGCAGCTGCTCGACCATCCGGGCGGTGGAGGTCTTGCCGTTGGTGCCGGTGATGTGGATGGAGGGGAAGGACCGCTGGGGCTGGCCCAGGATGTCCATCAGCGCCTCGATCCGGTCGAGCGAGGGCTCCAGCTTGTTCTCCGGCCAGCGCTTGGAGAGCTCCACCTCGACGTCGCGCAGGGCGTCGCCGGTGCCGCCGTCGGCGGGGCGGATGGTGTACGGGTTCGGGTCGGCCTTGTCGCTCACGACCACAGTCTACGGAGCCCCGGCGGGTCCTCCTCACGGGGTGAGAACGACCACTTTGCCCGTTCTTTCCCATGATCATCTAGTTTCGCCCCTTTACTATTGATTTTAGCGATCTGAACCGCAATGAAGCATCGATTCGCAGCCGACAGGAGCCTTCCGCCTTTGATCATGAGGAGAGCCGCGCCATGCCCGACGCCCTGCACGAGTGGATCGTGCTCCGCCAGGACGCCGTCCTCTGGGTCGCCGGACTGATCTCCCTGGCCCTGGTCGGCTACATGGCCCTCGTCTTCGGACGCTTCCTCGTGTACTGGGCGGGCTCCCGCCACGCCTTCCGGCACAACCGCCCCACCGAACCCGGCGACCCGGCCGCCCTCGACTGGCACCTGGTGATCCCCTGCCGCGACGAGGAGGCCGTCGTCACCCAGACCCTGGACGGCCTGCGCGCCGCCGCGCCGCAGGCCCACCTGTGGGTGATCGACGACGACAGCGAGGACGCCACCCGCGACCTGGTGCTCGCCGCCGCCGCTCGCGACCCGCTGGTCCACCTGGTCCAGCGCCGCCGCCCGCACGCCCGGATCGGCAAGGGCGCCGCCCTCAACGCCGCCTACCGGGAGATCTCCGCCTGGCTGCCCGAGGGCACCGACCGCTCCCGGGTGGTGATCGGCGTGGTCGACGCCGACGGGCAGCTCGACCCCGGCACCCTCGCCCAGGTCTGCAACGCCAGGGCGCTCGGCCGGCCCGACACCGGCGCCGTCCAGATCGGCGTCCGGATGCGCAACGCCGACGACGAGCGCCCGCTGCCCGGCCGCGGCCGGGCCGCCAACGCCCTGGCCCGCGCCCTGGTGCGGATGCAGGACATCGAGTTCCAGGCCACCAACACCGGTATGCAGCTGCTGCGCCGCCGCACCGGCAGCGTCGGCCTCGGCGGCAACGGCCAGTTCGTCCGGCTCACCGCCCTCGACTCGCTCACCGCCGAGGAGGGCCGCTCCGGCCGCCCCTGGCCGGAGCGCGCCCTGCTGGAGGACTACGAGTCCGGCCTGGACCTGCGGCTGGCCGGCTGGCGGCTCACCCACGTCACCGAGGCCCAGGTCTCCCAGGAGGGCCTGATCTCGCTGCGCCGCTTCCTCACCCAGCGCACCCGCTGGGCCCAGGGCAACATGCAGTGCCTGCGCTACACCGGCCGGGTGCTGCGCTCCACCCACTACACCGCGGCCGGCAAGGCCGAGGTGCTGTACACCTTCCTCCAGCCGGTGGTCTGCGTGCTGCTGGTGCTGCTCTTCCCGCTCTCGCTCGGGATCACCGGCGCCGGGCTGGTGCTCTTCCCGCAGGAGACGGCCGACTTCCAGCTCAGGTTCGGCCCGTGGATGCTGCTCACCTTCGTGCTCGCCGCGCTGCCGATGGTGTTCTGGGGCTTCGCCTACCGCCGGACCGTCCACCCCGACCGCGGCCGGCTCACCGCGCTGCTCTGGGGCGTCCTGGTCTGGCTCTACGCCTACCACCTGTTCGTGGTCGCCACCCGGGCCGCCGTCCGGATGCTGCTCGGCCGCAACGGCTGGGCCAAGACCCGCCGCAACGCCGAGAAGGTCGCCGTCGGCGCCCCCACCGCCCTCGAGTCCTGAGCCGGCCGCACCCCTCCCCCACGCCTCACCTCCCCCACGCCCCCGGAGCCCCCGCATGAGCACCTGCCTGCCCCCGTCCAGCGTCGCCGTCGTCCTCGGCACCCGCCCCGAGCTGGTCAAGCTCGCCCCGCTGATCCACGAGCTCGGCGACGCCACCCGGCTGGTGCACACCGGCCAGCACTGGGACGAGGCGATGTCCGGCCGCTTCCTGCGCGACCTCGACCTGCCCCGGCCCGAGCTGCTGACCGGGGTCGGCGGCCGCCCCCGGGCCGGCCAGATCGCCCAGTCCCTGGGCCAGCTGGACGCCGCCTTCGCCGAGGACCGCCCGGTCGCCGTGGTCGTCCAGGGCGACACCAACGCCACCCTGGCCGGGGCGCTGGCCGCCAACGCCCGGGAGATCCCGCTGGTCCACGTCGAGGCCGGGCTGCGCAGCTTCGACCGGGCGATGCCCGAGGAGCACAACCGGGTGATGGTCGACCACGTCTCCGACCTCCTCTGCGCCGCCACCGGGGAGAACGTCGCCAACCTGCGCGCCGAGTCGCTGGCCGAGGAGCGGATCGAGCTCACCGGCAACACCGTCGTCGAGGTGGTCCGCCGTCAGCTGCCGGACGCGGCCGCCCGCGCCGCGCTGCTCGCCGGGCACGGACTGCGCGCGGACGGGTACGTGCTGGCCACCGTGCACCGCCCGGAGAACACCGACACGGCCGAGGCGCTCGGCGCGGTCCTCGCCGAGCTGGACCGGATCGCCCGGGCCGGCACCCCGGTGCTGTTCCCGATGCACCCGCGCACCCGCGCCGCCGTCCAGCGCTTCGGCCTGGACGGCCTGCTGGAGCGCCTCGCCGTCACCGGCCCGGTCGGCTACGGCGACTTCCTCGGCCTGGCGAGCCACGCCGCCCTGCTGGTCTCCGACTCCGGCGGCGTGCAGGAGGAGTGCACGGTGCTCGGCCGCCCGCTGCTGGTGGTGCGCCGCTCCACCGAGCGCCCGGAGGCGGTGGCGGCCGGCTTCGCGGCGCTGGTGCGGCCCGGCGAGGAGCTGGGCGCCCTGGCCCGCGACTGGCTCTCCGACACCCCCGAGCGGCTCGCCCGGCTGGCGGCCGCCCCGAGCCCCTACGGCGACGGCCTGGCCTCGGCCCGGATCGCCGCGCTGACCGCGGCGATCGCCGGCTCCACCGGCTCCCACGAAGCCCTGGCAGCCGCGTAGGCGCTCTTGACAGCAGAATTGGTCTACTCCACCTTGTGAGGCAGGTCTCCGTTCCCGACCGGGACTCGAGTTGTCGGTAGCTCCCCCGCGCACCATCGACACCCCGGACGGCGCTCCTCCCCCACGAGGCGCCGCCGGGCCTCCCCCACTGGAGATGGAGTCATGCCACCTGCCCGACACCGGCGCCCGCGCGCCGTCCGCTCCCTGCTCGCCGGCGCGAGCGCCCTGGTCATCGGCCTGGGCGGGCTCGTCCTGGCCGGCGGCACCGGCGCCCACGCGGCCGACACCGACCTGATCACCAACGGCGGCTTCGAGACCGGGACGCTGTCCGGCTGGACCTGTTCGAACGGCACGGTCCAGAGCGCCACCACCCACTCCGGCGGCTACGCCCTGCAGTCCACCCCCGCCGGGTCCGACACCGGCGAGTGCACCCAGACCGTGTCGGTGAAGCCCTCCTCCGCGTACACCCTGAGCGCCTGGGTCCAGGGCTCGTACGTCTACCTGGGCGCCCGCGGCACCGGCGGCACCGACCCGAGCACCTGGACGCCCGGCGGCGGGTGGAGCCGGCTGAGCACGAATTTCACCACCGGGCCGGACACCACCAGCGTCACCGTCTACCTGCACGGCTGGTACGGGCAGCCGGCCTTCGTCGCCGACGACGTCTCGCTGCTCGGCCCCGGCGGACCGCAGCCGTCCCCCAGCCCGACCGCGACGGCCACCGCCACCGCCTCGCCGAGCCCGACGGCCACCGCCACCGGCAGCCCCACCCCGACCGGCACCTCGACCCCGAGGCCGCCGGGCCTGCCCAAGCACATCCTCACCGGCTACTGGCAGAACTTCGACAACGGCGCCACCGTCCAGCGGATCAGCGACGTCCCGGCCGCCTACGACATCATCGCGGTCTCCTTCGCGGACGCCACCGCCACCCGCGGCGGCCTGGGCTTCACCCTCGACCCCGCCCTCTCCTCCCGCCTCGGCGGCTACACCGACGCGCAGTTCAAGGCCGACATCGCGGCCAAGCGGGCGGCGGGCAAGCGGGTGGTGCTCTCCGTGGGCGGGCAGAACGGCACGGTCTGGGTGGGAGACTCCGCCTCCGCCGCGACCTTCACCAGCACCGCCTGGGCACTGATGCAGGGTTACGGCTTCGACGGGATCGACATCGACCTGGAGAACGGCATCAGTTCCACGTACATGGGCCAGGCCCTGCACGCCCTGGCGGCGAAGGCCGGGAGCGGCTTCGTCCTCACCATGGCTCCGCAGACGATCGACATGCAGTCGACCGGCATGGAGTACTTCAAGCTGGCGCTGAACGTGAAGGACATCCTCACCATCGTCAACATGCAGTACTACAACTCCGGTGCGATGAACGGCTGCGACGGGAACGTCTACGCGCAGGGCACCGAGAACTTCCTCACCGCGCTGGCCTGCATCCAGCTCAAGGGCGGACTGCGGCCCGACCAGGTGGGTCTCGGGGTACCGGCCTCCACCAGCGCCGCGGGCGGCGGGTACCTCGCCGCCGGCACCGTCAACAACGCGCTGGACTGCCTGGCCTCCGGCACCAACTGCGGCAGCTACCGGCCCGACACCACCTGGCCCGGCATCGGCGGCGCGATGACCTGGTCGACCAACTGGGACGCCACGGCGGGCAACCCGGTCGCCGGCACCATCGGCTCGCACCTGCACGCCATGCCGTAGCGCGCGCCCGCCTGCCGGGGGCCCGGGCTCAGACCCCGGCCCGGGCCTCCGGCACGTGCGCGGCGCCGCCGTGCCGACGGCGCAACTCGGCTGTGATCTCGGCCAGTTCGCCGTCGGGCAGCAGCGGCAGCATCATCGCGACGCCCTGCAGCAGCCCGCCGAGCAGGAAGGTGGTGTCGGGCGTCGCGGCCACCAGTGCGCGCACCTCGGCCACCTCGCCGGCCGCCACCGCCTCGATCAGCTGGGCAGCGTTGGCGGTCTCCTCGTCCACGTCGACCGCGCCGGTGTCGTGCGGGGCGCGCCGGGCCATCGCCCGCAGCACCCGGTCGCCGACCTCGGGGGCGTACGCCTTGCGGACGGCCTCGGCGGCGATCCAGGCGAGCAGGGTGGTCACCTCGCGCTCGGCGTGCTCGGCGAACAGCCGGTCCAGCTCGTGGTCGAACGCGATCTGGTTGCCGTGCCGGAACGCGAGCAGCAGGGTCGCCGCCCTGGCCTTGGCCTCCTCGACCGCCTCCGCAGGCAGTTCGTCGGCCAACTCCTCGGTCACCACCACGCCATGCCCTCCCGTCCGTCGCTCTGCAGGAACGCTCAGCAGAAACGCCCATTCGGAAACTCCGTGCACACGGTACACAGCGGACCTGAAAACTTCCGCGAACCCGCGCGGGCAAGACCGGAATCAATTCGCTCGGAATAGGACCTCACCCGGTCGCAGGATGATAATTCGCCGGAAGGGAGCAATGTTCCTGGGCTATTTGGTGTAGTGAAAGCACCGGGAAGCCGGGTTCCGGAAGCCGCCCCGGAAAACGCCCGAGGGGCCGCACCCGCGTGTCGCGGTGTGCGGCCCCTCGGGGACGGGCCGGGCTCAGCCCTGCGGCAGCGCCGCGAGCTGGGCGGTGATCCGGGCGATGTCGGCCTCGGCGGCCTCCTGGCGGCCCCGGATCTTGGCGACCACCTCGTCCGGCGCCTTGGCGAGGAACGCCTCGTTGCCGAGCTTGGCGGTGGTCTGGGCCTTCTCCTTCTCGGCGGCCGCGAGGTCCTTGGCCAGGCGCTTGCGCTCGGCGGCGACGTCGATGGTGCCGGAGAGGTCCAGCGCGACGGTGGCCCCGGCGACCGGCAGCGACGCGGTGGCCGCGAAGCCCTCCGCCGGGACGGTCAGCCGCAGCAGCGAGCGGATCGCGTCCTCGTGGACGGCCAGCACGGTGCCGGCCAGCTCCAGCCGGGCCGGGACGCGCTGCGCGGGCTGCAGGCCCTGGTCCGAACGGAACCGGCGGACCTCGGTGACCACCTGCTGGAGCGTGGCGACCTCGGCCTCGGCGGCCGCGTCACGGTAGCCGCTGTCCGTCGGCCACGCGGAGACGACCAGCGACTCGGCACCGGTGAGCGTGGTCCACAGCGCCTCGGTGACGAACGGCACGACCGGGTGCAGCAGCCGCAGGGTGACGTCCAGGACCTCGCCGAGCACCCGGCGCGAGGCGTCCGCCTGCGGGCCGCCCTTGGCCAGGGTGGTCTTGGAGAGCTCGACGTACCAGTCGAAGACCTCGTCCCAGGCGAAGTGGTACAGGGCGTCGGTGGCCTTGGCGAACTGGAAGTCGTCGTACAGCCCGTCCACCTCGGCGACGGTGGAGTTCAGCCGCGACAGGATCCAGCGGTCGACGGCGGTCAGCTCCTCCGGCGCGGGCAGCGGGCCCTCGACGGTGGCGCCGTTCATCAGCGCGAAGCGGGTGGCGTTCCAGATCTTGTTGCAGAAGTTGCGCGAGCCCTTGACCCAGTCCTCCCCGATCGGCACGTCGGCGCCCGGGTTGGCGCCGCGGGCCAGGGTGAAGCGGACGGCGTCGGCACCGTAGGCGTCCATCCAGTCCAGCGGGTCGACGGCGGTGCCGGAGGACTTCGACATCTTCTTGCCGAACTCGTCGCGCACCAGACCGGTCAGCGCGACGGTCCTGAACGGCGCCTCGCCGTCCATCGCGTACAGGCCGAACATCATCATCCGGGCGACCCAGAAGAAGATGATGTCGTGGCCGGTCACCAGGACGTCGGTCGGGTAGAACTTCTCCAGGTCGGCGGTCTTCTCCGGCCAGCCCAGCGTGGAGAACGGCCACAGGCCGGAGGAGAACCAGGTGTCCAGGACGTCCGGGTCCTGCACCCAGCCCTCGCCGGACGGCGGCTGCTCGTCGGGGCCGACGCAGACGACCTCGCCGTTCGGGCCGTACCAGACCGGGATCCGGTGGCCCCACCAGAGCTGGCGCGAGATGCACCAGTCGTACATGTTGTCGACCCAGTCGAAGTAGCGGCGCTCCAGCTCCTTCGGGTGGATCTCCACCTTGCCGTCGCGGACGGCGTCGCCGGCGGCCTTGGCCAGCGGCTCGACCTTGACCCACCACTGCAGCGACAGCCGCGGCTCGACCACCGTGTGGCAGCGCGAGCAGTGGCCGACGGCGTGCATGTACGGGCGCTTCTCGGCGACGATCCGGCCCTGCTCGCGCAGCGCGCCGACGACGGCCGAGCGGGCCTCCATCCGGTCCAGGCCGAGGAACGGGCCGTGCACGGTGATCGCACCGCGCTCGTCCATGATCGTCAGGTTCGGCAGGTCGTGGCGCTGGCCGATGGCGAAGTCGTTCGGGTCGTGCGCCGGCGTCACCTTGACGGCGCCGGTGCCGAACTCGGGGTCGACGTGCTCGTCCGCGACGACCGGGATCTCCCGGTCGGTCAGCGGCAGCTTGATGGTCCGGCCGACCAGGTGCCGGTACCGCTCGTCGTCCGGGTGGACGGCCACGGCCGTGTCGCCCAGCATCGTCTCGGCCCGGGTGGTGGCGACGACGATCGAGTCCTCGCCGTCCCCGTAGCGGATCGAGACCAGCTCGCCCGGCGTCTCCTCGTGCTCCACCTCGATGTCGGACAGCGCGGTGAGGCAGCGCGGGCACCAGTTGATGATGCGCTCGGCGCGGTAGATCAGGCCGTCGTCGAACAGCCGCTTGAAGATGGTCTGGACGGCCTGCGACAGGCCCTCGTCCATGGTGAAGCGCTCGCGCGACCAGTCCACGCCGTCGCCGAGGCGGCGCATCTGGCCGAGGATGCGGCCGCCGTAGTTCCGCTTCCACTCCCAGACCTTCTCGACGAAGGCCTCGCGGCCGAGGTCGTGCCGGGACAGGCCGGACTCGGCGAGCTGCTGCTCGACCTTGTTCTGGGTGGCGATGCCGGCGTGGTCCATGCCCGGCAGCCAGAGCGTCTCGAAGCCCTGCATCCGCTTGCGGCGGGTCAGCGCGTCCATCAGCGTGTGCTGGAAGGCGTGGCCCAGGTGCAGCGCGCCGGTGACGTTCGGCGGGGGGATGACGATGGTGTACGCGGGCTTGTCGCTCTTCGCGTCCGCGGTGAAGTACCCACGCTCTACCCAGCGCTCGTACAGCTCGCCCTCTACGTCCGCGGGGGTGTAGGTCGTCGGGAGGGTTGCTGCTTCGTCCCCGGCGGAGGTGCTCACGGGGCGCTGGTTCGTCGTGTCGGTCACGACGCACAGTTTACGTAACCGGGGCGGGGGTCACGAACCGCTTTCGGTCCGGCCGGCGGGCGCGCCCTGGCGGCCCCGGTGTCGGCTCCGTGCGGTAGCGTGCCGGGCACTCGTCCGGTGGAACGAACGACTTTCACACCATCGGACCGTCCAACGCCATGAAGGTAGCCACGTGACCGACCAGACCCCCTACGGTGCCCCGGCACCCGCCTCCCCCCAGCCCTACGGCGCGCCCGTGCCGCCGCAGGCGCCGTACGGGCAGCCCGGCCAGCCCGGACCCGACCAGGCCGGCTACCCCGGGTACGCCGCCTACGCGCCGGCGCCGCCGCCGCGCAAGTCCCGCAGGACGCTGTGGATCGTGCTCGGCACCATCGGCGCCGTGCTGCTCCTCGGCGGCGGCACGCTGGCGTACTTCGCCTGGAACGTGGCCAGCAACGCGGGCACCCAGAAGGTCGTCCTGCCGGCCACCTTCAAGGACCTCAGCATCAGCAGCGACAACGCCGTCACCGCCGCCATGGAGAAGGCGATGACGGACAGCCTCGGCAAGGGCGACGGCAACTGGAAGCCCGTCGGCGTGGCCGGCCTGTACGAGAACGCCCAGAAGGAGCCGCAGCTCATCGCGGTCGGGGCGTACGGGAAGATCCTCCTGCCGAAGGAGGAGCTGGACCAGGCCTTCAAGGGCGCGTCCGGCGGCGGTACGAAGATCACCGACCGGCACGCCGTGGACGCCGGACCCAAGGGCGGCACCATGGAGTGCGGCGTGATGGACGAGGCGGACGGCAAGGTCGGCCTGTGCGCCTGGGCCGACAGCAGCAGCCTGGTCGTCGTGATGCGGGTGCCGGACGAGGGCGCCCAGCCCGACCTGGACAAGCTCGCGGCCGAGGCCCGCGACCTGCGCGCGGTGGCCGAGGTCGCCAAGTAGCCCGAGCGGCGAGCAGGACGAAGGGGCCCCGCACCGGATCCGGTGCGGGGCCCCTTCGCGGTCCGGAGGCCTCGGGTCAGGCGCTCTTGTCCCGGCGCTCGCGCTTGATCATGTCGCGCGGCACCAGGGTGGGGATGGCGTGCTTGGAGACCACGTCGCCGGTGACCACCACGCGGGCGACGTCCTGACGCGAGGGGACCTCGTACATCACGGACATCAGCACCTCCTCCATGATGGCCCGCAGCCCGCGCGCGCCGGTGCCGCGCAGGATCGCCTGGTCGGCGATCGCCTCCAGCGCGTCCCGGGAGAACTCCAGCTCCACGCCGTCCAGTTCGAACAGCTTGCGGTACTGCTTGACCAGCGCGTTGCGCGGCTCGGTGAGGATCTGGAGCAGCGCCTCGCGGTCCAGGTTGTGCACGCTGGTGATCACCGGCAGCCGGCCGATGAACTCGGGGATCATGCCGAACTTCACCAGGTCCTCGGGCATCACCTGACGGAAGTGGTCGCTGGCGTCCGACTCCCGCTTGGAGCGGATGTTGGCGCCGAAGCCGATGCCCTTGGCGCCCGCGCGGCCCTCGATGATCCGCTCCAGGCCCGCGAACGCCCCGCCGACGATGAACAGCACGTTGGTGGTGTCGATCTGGATGAACTCCTGGTGCGGGTGCTTGCGCCCGCCCTGCGGCGGCACCGAGGCGGTGGTGCCCTCCAGGATCTTCAGCAGGGCCTGCTGCACGCCCTCGCCGGAGACGTCCCGGGTGATCGACGGGTTCTCGCTCTTGCGCGCGACCTTGTCGATCTCGTCGATGTAGATGATCCCGGTCTCGGCCTTCTTGACGTCGTAGTCGGCCGCCTGGATCAGCTTGAGCAGGATGTTCTCGACGTCCTCGCCGACGTAGCCGGCCTCGGTCAGCGCGGTGGCGTCCGCGATCGCGAACGGCACGTTGAGCATCCGGGCGAGGGTCTGCGCCAGCAGCGTCTTGCCGGAGCCGGTGGGGCCCAGCAGCAGGATGTTGGACTTGGCCAGCTCGATGGCGTCCTCGCGGCCGTTGCCGCCGCTGCGGCCCGCCTCGCCGGCCTGGACGCGCTTGTAGTGGTTGTAGACCGCCACCGACAGCGCCTTCTTGGCGAGGTCCTGGCCGACCACGTACTGGTCCAGGAACTCGTAGATCTCGCGCGGCTTCGGGAGCTCCTCGAAGCGCACCTCGGAGGTCTCGGCGAGCTCCTCCTCGATGATCTCGTTGCACAGGTCGATGCACTCGTCGCAGATGTACACGCCTGGGCCGGCGATCAGCTTCTTCACCTGCTTCTGCGACTTGCCGCAGAACGAGCACTTGAGCAGGTCGCCACCGTCTCCGATGCGTGCCACGAGGTGCTTCCCCTTCGCCAGGGGCCCCGCGGGGGTTCCGGGGCCTGGTGCTGTGGACCGTCAACGCCGACGGCGCTCGGTCTCGCTATCCGACGGTACTCTGCCGGGCCCGTGATTCCGGCCTCTTCGCCAGGTCTGCCCTACGCCCTGGGCGAATTGATACCGAACAGATGCCGTCGCACGGGCCCGCCGATGGGCCGGGGCGGGGTGCGCAACCGCGTGCGCACCCCGCCCCGGCGGACCCCTCCGGCTCCGTCACCGGGCGGAGGGAGCCGACCTCAGGAGGTCAGCGAGGTCTTGCGGGTGGTGATGATCTGGTCGACCAGACCGTACTCGACGGCCTCCTCGGCGGTGAGGATCTTGTCGCGCTCGATGTCGTCGCGCACCTGCTCGGCCGTCCGGTTGGAGTGCTTGGAGAGCATCTCCTCCAGCTGCTCGCGCATCCGGAAGATCTCCTTGGCCTGGATCTCCAGGTCCGACACCTGGCCGCGGCCGGTCTCGGTGTACGGCTGGTGGATCAGGATGCGGGCGTTCGGCAGCGCCATCCGCTTGCCGGGGGTGCCGGCCGCGAGCAGCACGGCGGCGGCGGAGGCCGCCTGGCCCATGCAGACCGTGGTGATGTCCGGCTTGACGTACTGCATGGTGTCGTAGATGGCCGTGAGGGCCGTGAACGAGCCGCCGGGCGAGTTGATGTACATCTGGATCTCGCGGTCCGGGTCCATCGACTCCAGGCACAGCAGCTGCGCCATGATGTCGTTCGCCGAGACGTCGTCGACCTGCGAGCCGAGGAAGATGATGCGCTCCTCGAACAGCTTGGCGTACGGGTCGTACTCGCGGATGCCCTGCGTGGTGCGCTCGACGAAGCGCGGGACGATGTAGCGGCCCTCGGCGCGCATGTCCTCGACACGGGCCTGGGCGGCCGACAGGCTGGGGATGTTCATGGGGTCCTTGTCCTCCGGGGCGTTGGGGCTGTGGTGTCGCGGGCCGGGCCCGGGCTCAGGCAGCGCCCGTGCCGCCGCCGCCGGGGACGTCCGCGGCGCTGTGCATGATCGCGTCGATGAGGCCGTACTCCAGGGCCTCCTCCGGGGTGAACCAGCGGTCGCGGTCGGAGTCCGCGGTGATCTGGTCGAAGGTCTGGCCGCTGTGGTGGGCGATCAGCTCGGACATCCGCTTCTTGGTGCGGAGCAGCTGCTCGGCCTGGATCCGGATGTCGGTGGCCGAGCCGCCGAGGCCCGCGGAGGGCTGGTGCATCAGGATGGTGGAGTTCGGCAGCGAGAAGCGCTTGCCCGGGGCGCCCGCGGTCAGCAGGAACTGGCCCATCGAGGCCGCCATGCCCATCGCGATGGTGACGACGTCGTTCTTGATGTACTGCATGGTGTCGTAGATCGCCATGCCGGCCGAGATCGAGCCGCCCGGGGAGTTGATGTAGAGGAAGATGTCCTTGTCCGGGTCCGCGGCCAGCAGCAGCAGCTGCGCGGTGATCTTGTTGGCGATGTCGTCGTCGACCGCCTGGCCGAGGAAGATGATCCGCTCGTTGAGCAGCCGGTTGTAGACCTGGTCGCCAAGACCGCCGAGCACGTCACCAGCGGCGGCGTGCGGCGCCATCGGGCCAGGCATCTGCATCTGCGGGAACGTCACTTAGCCACCTGCTCAGTCGATTTGGACGGTCGCTCCACGGCCGTCACGGTGTCGCACAGCTTCCGGGTATCACGTCGTGATTGTTGCTGTCCAAGGACCCTAACGCGCAGGCCGGGCCGCAGAATCCCTCACGCAGAACTGTTCGCTGTGAGCGCAGGGTCGAGGCGGCCGCGGCCCGGACGCGCAGCGGGCCCGGACACCGTACGGCGTCCGGGCCCGCTGCGGCCGGAAGGGCTACCGGGGCGCTCAGGCCTCGGTCTTCTCCTCGGCGGCGGCCTCGTTCTCCGGGGCAGCGGTCTCGGCGGCGGCCTCGTCGGTCTCGGCCGACTCGTCCTCGTCGTCGAAGTTGATCTCGTTGCCCTCGGTGTCGACGACCTTGGCGGCCTCGACCACGGTGGCCAGGGCCTTGCCGCGGGCGACCTCGCCGACCAGCAGCGGGACCTGGCCGCCCTGGACGACCTGCTGCGCGAACTGGTCCGGGGTGAGGCCCGAGCCGGCGGCGCGGCGGATGAGGTGCTCGGTCAGCTCCTCCTGGTTAACACCCAGCTCCTCGTTGGCGACGATCTGGTCCAGGACGAACTGGGTCTTGATGCCCTTCTTCGCCTGCTCCTCGATCTCCGCGTCCCACTCCTCGCGGGTCTTGCCCTGGGTCTCCAGGTAGGTGTCGAGGTTCAGACCCATGGGCTCCAGCTGGTGGTGCTCCACGTTGTGCTTGCGGGTCTCGACCTCGTCCTTGAGGAGCTTCTCGGGGTACTCGATCTCAACCAGCGCGAGCAGCGCGTCCAGGACCTTCTCCTGCGCCTGGGTGGCCTGGTCGTACTCCTTCATGCGCTCCAGGCGCTTGCGGGAGTCGGCGCGCAGGTCCTCCAGGGTGTCGAACTCGCTGGCCAGCTGGGCGAACTCGTCGTCCAGCTCGGGCAGCTCCTTCTCCTGGACGGCGGTGACGGTGACGGTGACCTCGGAGGTCTTGCCCGCCTGGGTGCCACCCTTGAGCTCGGTCTCGAAGGTCTTCTCCTCGCCGGCCGACAGGCCGACGACGGCCTCGTCGATGCCGTCGATCAGGCGGCCCGAGCCGATCTCGTAGCTGACGCCGGTGGCGGTGCCGTCCTCCGGCACCTCGCCGTCGACCTTGGCGACCAGGTCCACGACCACGATGTCACCGGCGGCGGCGGCGCGCTCGACGTCCTTGACCGAGGAGAAGCGCTCGCGCAGCTGCTCCAGCGACTTCTCGACGTCCTCGTCGGCGACGACGATCGGGTCGACGGTCACCTCGATGGAGGAGAACTCCGGGAGGGTGATCTCGGGGCGGACGTCCACCTCGGCGGTGAACTTCAGGTCACCGCCGTCGGCGATCTTCTCGACACCCTCGATGTTGGTGATGTCGGGCTGGCCGAGGACCTCGATCTTGCCCTCGTCGACGGCCTGCGTGTAGAAGCGCGGCAGGGCGTCGTTGACGGCCTCCTCCAGCACGGCACCACGGCCGAAGCGCTGGTCGATGACCCGGTTCGGGATCTTGCCCTTGCGGAAGCCCGGGACCGAGACCTGCTGGTTGATCTTCTTGTACGCCGCGTCGAGGCTGGGCTTGAGCTCCTCGAAGGGCACCTCGACGGTGAGTCGAACCCGGGTCGGGTTCAGAGTCTCGACGGCGCTCTTCACGGTTTGGTCTCCTATGGGCTTGCGGTCGGGTTGTCTCCGCCCGTCCCCGTCGCCCGGCCGGAGCCGGAAGGGGGGTCGGACGAGACGGGCGATGGGCGGTTGGAGCTGCATCTCCCGTGGGGTGGACGGTGAGCTTGACTCCTCGCCCTCGTGCGGTTGACCTGGGTGGACGCCACAGGGACTACCGCCAGCGCCCCATCCTACCGGTACCACGAAAGGCGGACGCCAGACGCCACCGTACCGCCGCCCCGGCGCTCCGACACAGAACAGGGCCCCGCCCCGGTGGGCGAGACCCTGCCGCACTGTCGGGGTGACCGGATTCGAACCGACGGCCTTCCGCTCCCAAAGCGGACGCGCTACCAAACTGCGCCACACCCCGTGGTGCCGAGAGGAAGCGTACACGCCGGGCCCGCAGGGCTCGGCGACCAATTCCGCGCGGGCGCCGCGCGACGATACACCGCGCGGGCGCGCGGGGTGCGCGTGCGGTCCGGTGTGCACGCGGGCGCCCGGACCAGGTAGGCTGTCCCCCGAACTTCCGGCCGGTGACGGCTCGGAGGGTCGTGCGGGCGTAGCTCAATGGTAGAGCCCTAGTCTTCCAAACTAGTCACGCGAGTTCGATTCTCGTCGCCCGCTCTCCGGCCCGGCCCCGGTGCGCCCAGCGCACCGGGGCCGTCGGCGTTCCCGGGGCCGGGAGCCGCGGAGGAGCCGCTAGAGGCCGAGCCGGGCGGCCCGGGCGGCGGCCCGGTCCAGCAGCCGGTGGACGTCGCCCTCCCGGGTGGTGGGGCGGTCGTTGTACTCGTCCGGGGAGCGCGCCGGGCGGCCGGTGGCGTGCAGCACCTCCATCAGCTGGGCCCGGGCGGTGCGCACGGTGGCCGGGGTGCCGTAGCCGTGCGCCAGGACGGCGGCCTGGGCGCCGAGCAGGCAGACCCGGCCGGCCTCGTCCCACATCGCGCCCTGGAGCCAGCCGTGCGCCCCGATGTACCGGGAGGCGAGCCGCAGGTGGTCGGCCGCGCTGACCGGGACGGGCCGGGCGGGCCGGCCCAGCGCCCGGTCGAGCAGGGTGGCCCGGGGCTCGGGGTGGCCGGCCTGCCAGGGCCGCGGGGTGCTGCCGTACGGGCAGACGTACGGCACCGGGGTGCGCGCGGGCACGGGCAGCGAGGCGAGGTAGGCCTCGACCTCGGCGGCCAGCCCGGAGTCGGCGGGGCCGAACGGCGGCGGCCCGGGGGCGAGGAGGACGGGCGGGGGCGGGGCGGTGGTGCGGGGCATGCGGGTCCTCCGGGCGGACGGCCTTCAGGTTCCGCTGCCCAAAATGGGGCATAAGGGGCATTTGCGCGACCGGAGGACCGCACCGTCCGCATGGTTTCCCGGGGAGCTGTCGGGCCGATAGCCTCGGCGGCGTTCGAGCGCAGTTCGAGCGCGAGCGCAGCCGCCGCGCTCCCGAGGTGGAGGAGGCCCGGTGCGTCCGCAGGAGCGACTGGCCGTCATACAGCGCCGCGTGGTCGTGGAGATGGCGCGACTGGGCCAGGTGTTCCGCCCGGACGGCGAGGTGGTCCGCGGCCCCGGCACCACGGCGGTGGCGGTCCGCGAGCACCCCGGGGACGACGGCGCGGGGCACGTGGACCTCGGCTTCGTGCTGCACCTGGGCCGGGCGGACGCCCCGGTGGTGTGGGACTGCGCGGCCGGCCTCGGCAAGACCGAGGAGGAGAAGCTCGCCAACGCGGTGAAGATGTGGGCGACCACCACCGCCCCGGTGCTGGTCGAGCTCGCGGAGGGCCGCGGGGTGCACGCCGACCGCCCGGCGCTGCCCGAACTCCCGGGCTGGCGCGCGGTGCAGGGGCCGGCCGCGGTGTTCGGCTTCGGCAACGAGCGGCTGGCGGGCTGGCTGGCCGAGCACCGGGTGCTGCCGGCCCTGGCACCGGCGCTGCGCGCGGAGTTGACCGGGCCGGGGCCGGTGGGCGTCAAGCTCTTCCTGGGCGGGAAGGCGGGGGACGACGTCGCCGAGGTCCGGGTGGGCGGCGAGGTCTCGGAGGCGGCGTCGGCGGCGCTGCGCGCGCTGGACTGGCCGCGGGGTGAACGGTTGTGCTGGGCGCGGCTGTTCGTGCTGCTGACGGCGGAGCCGGCGGTGGCGGGGCAGCATGCGACGGCGGGTGCCGAGGCACCCGCACCGATGCGTGCCCCGGCCCCGGCGGCCACGCGCCCCCGGGGACTGTTCGCTCGCTGGCGGGAGGCCAGACGGGCCGGCCGGTGACCCCTCGACGGGGCCTCGGACGGCCCGGCCGGATCAGCCTCCGGTGATGCCCGAGATGCTGTGGGCCAGGTTGGCCAGCAGGGAGTTGATGGAGCCCGCGACCGTGGTCTCGTGCAGCATGAAGCCGAACAGGGCGGCGACGATCGCGTGCGGGATCTTCATCTGCTTGTTGCGGATGAAGATGATGCACAGGATCGCGAACAGGACCAGCGCGGAGACGGAGAGTGCCACCCGGACTCACTTCCTCGTTTTCATAGCGGGGTGCCACCGCCCGGCGGCACCTGCGACAGCGGACCCCGGCCTGTCCGACGGTCCCGAGGCGGAATCGCGGACCGTCCGGCACACCAGCCGGTGAGGGAGCCCACGGTCGACCGCTGTCTGTCGTGCCGCACGTGACGCCCCCTATCCCCCGAATCCTGAACAGTCCCGCCCGGACTCAGTGTGGTCGACCGTGCCGATTGCGTAAAGGTCTGAAAGTCAGCCCAACGCCGATATCCTGCGATGCGAGACGAGTTTCCGCCGACCGGGACGATAGCGGAGCCGCCCTGACGGATCGTCGGCGGGGCCGTGCTGAGCGGCCGGGAAACGGTCGGAGGCGGGGAACGGAAGCCGCTGGTCCGGTCAGCCCACGGGGCGTCCGATTTGGCTGAAGATCAGCTGCCAGGCTTGACAGCCGCGCCTGCCCGCGGCATGTGCCCGCGGCCGGGGCCGCACGCGGTCAGTCGCGCCAGAGCAGCAGGACGGCGCGGTCGTCGTTGATGTCCCGGGCGACGGTCTCGATCAGCGCGCCCGCGGCCCCCGTGCCGGTGCCCGGTCCCCCGCCGGGCACCAGCCGATCCGCCTCCCCCATCAGCCGGTCCATGCCCTCCGCGAGGTCCCGGCCCGGCGCCTCGACCATCCCGTCGGTGCACAGCATCAGCACGTCGCCCCGGTTCAGCCGGCCGCGCACGCCCTCGAACTTGGCGCCGTCGTAGATCCCCAGCAGCGGGCCCTCGGCCTGCTTGACCTCCCAGCGCCCCTCCCCCGCCAGGCGCTGCATGCCCGGCAGGTGCCCGGCCGAGAGCAGCTCGTACTCGCCGGTGTCCAGGTCCAGCACCAGGTGCACGGCGGTGGCGAAGCCCTCCTCCCAGGACTGGCGCAGCAGGTAGCCGTTGGCGGCGGGCAGGAAGTCGTGTGCGGGCAGCGAGCCGACCAGGCCGCCGAAGGCGCCGGAGAGCAGCAGCGCGCGGGAGCCCGCGTCCATGCCCTTGCCGGAGACGTCCGCGAGGACCACCTCCAGCAGCCGCTGGCCGGGGCCGGTGCGCGCGGCGACCACGAAGTCCCCGGAGAAGGACTGGCCGCCGGCCGGGCGCAGCGCCATGTCCGCGTGCCAGCCGTCCGGCAGCTCGGGCACCCGGCTCTGCACCCGCAGCCGCTCGCGCAGGTCGAACAGCATCGTGGAGCCGCCCCACCAGGGCACGCCGACCCGGGCCCGGAACTGGGCGAGCAGCAGGCCGCCCACCCCGGCGGCGCCGACCACCAGGGCCGCGCCCGGGGTCACGCCGTAGATGTAGGCCTCGGGGTTCTCGCTGGCGACCCGCTGGCCGGTGTGGATCACGGACTCGGAGGAGAGGCCGAGGGCGGCCAGCGCGTAGAGCACCACCAGGCTGCCGGGGCGCAGCAGCAGGGCGCCGGCCAGGATCGGCAGCACCAGGGAGGTGGGCGGGGCCCAGTCGGGCATCCAGATGTTGAGCAGGATCAGCAGCGGGACGAGCAGGGCGAGCGCGCAGAGCACCGGCCAGTCGGCGGCGCCGCCGCGGAAGTAGTCCACCCCGGCCGTGCGCAGCCTTCGGCGGACCCGGCGGACCCTCTTGCGCAACCGGGCCGTCACGGACTCGGACGCCGGAGCGGCGCCGGGCCTCGTCGCAGTCGTCTGGGGCGGTGTGCCCGGCGCTCTGCCAGCCATGGGGTCCGACCCTATCCACGGGCACCGCCCGGCGTCGACGGGCCGGGGGCGGGCGGGGGCGCCGGAGCGCCGGGCGTCCAGCGGGTTTCGGCCGATCGGGGCGGGTGCGGGCGTGCCGTCAGGAGGCCTGTGCGGGTTGGGCGTACGAACCGTGCGGGCGGCGCGTGCGCCCCGCGTGCGGGGGGCGGGGGCACGCGCCGGCCTGTGGCCGATCCCACAGGCGTCGCCGGGGCCGGGAACGGCGGCGGCCGGTCGCACGGTGGGTGCGGCCGGCCGTCGGGAGGGTGGACGGGGGGATCAGCCCTGGGGGTGGTGGGCCGGGATCGGCGGGAGCTCGCCGGTGGTCTCGTACTCGCTCAGCATCTCGATCCGGCGGGTGTGCCGGGGCTCGCCGCTGTACGGGGTGGCGAGGAAGACCTCGACGAACTCGGTGGCCTCCTCCAGCGTGTGCATGCGGCCGCCGATGGAGATCACGTTGGCGTTGTTGTGCTGGCGGCCGAGCTCGGCGGTCTGGGTGCTCCAGGCGAGTGCGGCCCGCACGCCCTTGACCTTGTTGGCGGCGATCGCCTCGCCGTTGCCCGAGCCGCCGATCACGATGCCGAGCGCGTCGGCGTCGGCGGCCGTGCGCTCGGCGGCGCGCAGGCAGAACGGCGGGTAGTCGTCCTCGGCGTCGTAGATGTGCGGCCCGCAGTCGACCGGCTCGTGGCCGGCCCCCTTGAGCCACTCCACGAGGTGGTTCTTCAGTTCGTATCCGGCATGGTCGGAGCCCAGGTACACGCGCATGCCACGAGTGTGGCATGCGCGTGTACCCGGGCCCGACAACGGGGCGCCGCGGGGGCGGTCAGCGGCGGCCGAGCAGCTTCCAGGCCAGCGGGAGGGCGCCCGCGGCGAGGGCGGCCTTGAGGGCGTCGCCGACCAGGTACGGGTAGAGGCCGAGCTCGGCGGCGCGGGCCAGCGGCACGTGCAGCGACAGGGCGAGGTAGGGGACGCCGACCGCGTAGATGGCGAGGCTGCCGAGGACCATGGTGACGGCGGTGCGCACCGGGCTGCGGTCGGCGCCGCGGCGGGCCAGCGCGCCGGTCAGGCCGGCGGCGAGGACGAAGCCGAGCACGTAGCCGAAGGAGGCCGTCGCCCAGCCGGAGGTGCCCTCGGCGAACCAGGGCAGGCCCGCCATGCCGGCCAGCAGGTACAGCACGAGCGAGGCGATGCCGCGGCGCGCGCCGAGCGCGGTGCCGACCAGCAGGGCGGCGAAGGTCTGGCCGGTCACCGGCACCGGGGAGCCGGGGACGTTGACCGAGAGCTGGGCGGCCACGCCGGTCAGCGCGGCGCCGCCGGCCACCAGGGCCAGGTCGCGGACCTGGGCGCCGAGGCGGGTGGAGGCGGCGGGCAGCAGGTCGGCGAGGACGGCGCGGCGCGGTATCGGGGTGGTGGCAGTGGCCATCGGGGCTCCTCCGTGAGAGTCCAGGTGAGTGAACACCTGTGAACCTACGTGGTGATCCACGGGGCGAACGGCACGGTTTCGGACAAACCCCTGCCCGTGGGTGTTGTCGGAACCGGCCGGGCGGCACCCCTGGTCACGACATGGTCACGGAAGGTTTCGGCATGGTCCGCATGGTGGGCCTGAATCGAACATTCTTGGCATGGACAGGGGTGCCGCCGGATATTGGACAGCTCATGTCGCATACCGCACAGTCTGGAACCACCCCTATGGCCCCCACTTCCACCCCAGCGGCGACCGGGACCCCCGACGGCACCCGACCGGCCGTAGGCCCGGCGTCGGGCGGCCAGCAGCTCTCCCACGGGCTGAAGCAGCGCCACCTGTCGATGATCGCCCTCGGCGGCGTGATCGGCGCCGGCCTCTTCGTCGGCTCCGGCGCCGGCATCGCGGCCGCCGGCCCGGCGATCATCCTGGCGTTCGCGCTCTCCGGCCTCCTGGTCATGCTGATCATGCGGATGCTCGGCGAGATGTCCGCGGCCCGCCCCGCCTCCGGCTCGTTCTCGGTGCACGCCGAGAAGGAGCTCGGCCCCTGGGCCGGGATCACGGCCGGCTGGATGTACTGGGTGATGCTCTGCTGCGGCGTCGCCGCCGAGGCCACCGCCGCCGGGAAGATCGTCAACGGCTGGATCCCCGGCGTCTCCGCCTGGGTCTGGGTCGGCCTGTTCATGGCCTTCTTCTGCGCGAGCAACCTCACCGCGGTCAAGAACTTCGGCGAGTTCGAGTTCTGGTTCGCCGCGATCAAGATCGCCGCCATCGTCGCCTTCCTGGTCCTCGGCGGGCTCGGCATCGCCGGCGTGATCGGCCCCGGCGCCCCCGGTGCGGCGAACCTGACCGGCCAGGGCGGGTTCCTGCCCAACGGCACGCAGGGGCTGATCGTCGGCCTGCTCGCCTCGGTCTTCGCGTACGGCGGCCTGGAGACGGTGACCATCGCCGCCGCCGAGTCCGACGACCCCCAGAAGAACGTGGCCAACGCCGTGCGCACCGCGGTCTGGCGGATCGCGATCTTCTACATCGGCTCGATGGCCCTGGTCGTCACGCTGGTCTCCTGGAAGGACCCGAAGGTCGTCGCCGATGGCCCGTACGTCACCGTGCTGAGCCACCTCGGGGTGCCCGCCGCCGGGACGATCATGCAGGCGGTGGTGCTGGTCGCGCTGCTGTCCGCGATGAACGCCAACATCTACGGCTCCTCCCGGATGGCGTACTCGCTGGTCGGCCGCGGCCAGGGCCCCCGGGCGCTGGCCAAGGTCAGCGGCGGGGTGCCGCGCAGAGCCGTGCTGGCCTCCTGCCTGTTCGGCTTCGGCGCCGTGCTGGCCGCCAAGTTCTGGCCGGACACCGTGTTCACCTGGCTGATGAACACCACCGGCGTGGCCATCCTGGTGGTCTGGCTGTTCATCTGCCTCGTCCAGCTGCGGATGCGCCGCCGGCTGGAGCGCGAGGCGCCCGAGCTGCTCACCGTGAAGATGTGGGGCTACCCGTACCTGACCTGGGTCGCGATGGCCGCCGTGGCCGGCATCCTCGCCCTGATGACCACCACCGAGGGCAACCGCGAGCAGCTGTACGCGGCCGGCGTGCTGGTCGCGCTGCTGACCGCCGCCGGGCTGCTCAAGCAGCGCCGGAACGCCGCCGCCGCGCGCTGACCTCCCGGCACGCAAAGCGGCGGGGGGGCGGGGCCCGGCGGGGGCGGGGCCCCCCCCCCCCCCCCGGCCGCCCCCCGGGGGGCCGGGGCGCCCGGGGGGGGGGGGGGTTGAGGGAGGATCCCCCCGGGGGGGCCCCCCCCCCGGGCGGGGGGGGCCCCCCCCGCCCCCCCCGGGGGGGGGGGCGGGGGGGGGGGGGGGCCCCCCCCCCCCCGCCGCTCCCCGGGGCCGCTACTCGAAGGACGGGCCGGCCGTGCGGGTGCGCTTGATCTCGTAGAAGCCCGGCGTGGAGGCCACCAGCAGGGTGCCGTCCCACAGCCGGGCCGCGGCCTCGCCCTTCGGGGCGGGGGTGACCACCGGGCCGAAGAAGGCCACCCGCTCGCCGTCCGCGCCCTCGACCGCGATCACCGGGGTGCCGACGTCCTCGCCGACCAGGGTGATGCCCTCCAGGTGCGAGGCGCGCAGGGCCTCGTCGTGGGCGTCCGTGTCGGCCGCGTCGGCCAGCCCGACGGGCAGGCCCGCGGCCACCAGGGCGGCCTCGACCGTCTCCCGGTTCTGCGGCAGGCCCTGGTTGTGGAAGCGCACGCCCAGCTCGGTGTAGAGCCGGCCGAGCACCTGCGGCCCGTGCTGCTCGGCGGCCGCGATGCAGACCCGCACCGCGCCCCAGGCGTTGTCCAGCAGCTCCCGGTAGTTCTCCGGGAGGTCCCGGTGCTCGTTGAGCACCGACAGGCTCATCACGTGCCAGTTCACGTCGACCGGCCGCAGCCGCTGGACCTCGATCAGCCAGCGGGAGGTCATCCACGCCCACGGACAGGCCGGGTCGAACCAGAAGTCGGCGGTCTTGCGCTCGGCGGCAGTCGTCACTGCGAGGCCCTTCGTGAGGTGGTCCGGGAGGGGCGGTGCTCCGCCCCCGAACGCCAACACCCGCCCGACGGCACTGATTCCGGCGCATCGGCACGGTCTGTGCAATGGTACTGACCCGGCGTGGCGTGAAAGGATGGCCCCGCGCGGAACACACCCCGCGCCGAGACCGCACCACCCACAGGCGCACCACCGTGCGAGCCGGACAAAGGAGTACCGCCGTGCCGGGCAAGAACCTCAGCCGCGACGAGGCGCAGCAGCGGGCCAGCATCCTGGCCGTGGACGGCTACCGGGTCCGGCTGGACGTGACCTCGGCCCCGGACCGGGCGGCCGGCACCTTCCGTTCCACCACCACCGTCACCTTCCGCTGCTCCCAGCCCGGTGCGGCCACCTTCCTCGACCTGCTCGCCCCCGCCGTCCGCTCGGTCGTCCTCAACGGCCGCGCCCTCGACCCGGCCACCGCCTACGACGGCGCCCGGGTGCACGTCGACGGCCTGGCGGCCGAGAACGTGCTCACCGTCGAGGCGGACTGCGCCTACAGCCGCACCGGCGAGGGCCTGCACCGCTTCGTCGACCCGGTGGACGGCGAGACCTACCTCTACACCCACTACGAGCCGGCCGACGCCCGCCGGGTGTTCGCGAACTTCGAGCAGCCCGACCTGAAGGCCCCGTTCACCTTCACCGTGACCGCCCCGGCCGCCTGGGACGTGTGGTCCAACGCGCCGCACGAGGCCGTCACCGCCGAGGACGGCTCGCGCACCTGGGAGTTCGCGCCGACCCGGCCGATCTCCACCTACCTCACCGCCGTCGTCGCCGGCCCGTACCACGTCGCCCGCGACCACTACCGCCGCGAGCTGGCCGACGGCACCGCGCTGGAGATCCCGCTCTCCGCGATGTGCCGCAGGTCGCTGGCCCCGTACTTCGACGCGGACGAGATCCTCGGCGTCACCAAGCTCGGGCTCGACTTCTTCCACGAGGAGTTCGACTACCCGTACCCCTTCGGCAAGTACGACCAGGCCTTCGTCCCCGAGTACAACATCGGCGCGATGGAGAACCCCGGCTGCGTCACCTTCCGCGAGGAGTTCGTCTTCCGCTCGAAGGTCACCGACGCCGCGTACGAGGGCCGGGCCAACGTCATCCTGCACGAGATGGCCCACATGTGGTTCGGCGACCTGGTCACCATGCGCTGGTGGGACGACCTGTGGCTGAAGGAGTCCTTCGCCGACTTCATGGGCTCCTACGGCTTGATCGGCGCCCGCACCCGCTACTCCTCGGCCTGGGTCACCTTCGCCAACCAGCGCAAGGCCTGGGCCTACCGGCAGGACCAGTTCCCGACCACCCACCCGATCACCGCGGACATCCGGGACCTGGAGGACGCCAAGCTCAACTTCGACGGCATCACCTACGCCAAGGGCGCCTCCGTCCTCAAGCAGCTGGTGGCGTACGTCGGTTCGGAGGCCTTCTTCGAGGGCGCCCGCCGCTACTTCAAGCGCCACGCCTTCGGCAACACCGAGCTGGGCGACCTGCTGGAGGTGCTGGAGGAGACCAGCGGCCGGGACCTCGGGGCCTGGGCCGCCGCCTGGCTCCAGACCTCCGGCGTCAACGCGCTCACCCCGCAGGTCACCACCGACGCCGAGGGCCGGATCACCGAGCTGGCCGTGCTCCAGGACGGCGACGTGCTGCGCCCGCACCGGATCGCCGTCGGCCTGTACGACCGGGACGCCGACGGCGCCCTGGTGCGCACCGCGCGGATCGAGCTGGACGTCACCGGGGCCCGGACCGTCGTCACCGAGGCCGCCGGGCTGGCCCGCCCGGCCCTGGTGCTGCTCAACGACGACGACCTGACCTACTGCAAGGTCCGCTTCGACGAGGTGTCGCTGGAGACCCTGCGCACCGGCCTCGGCGACATCCGGGAGGAGCTGTCCCGCGCGCTGGCCTGGTCGGCGGTCTGGAACCTCACCCGGGACGGCCTGGTGCCGGCCCGCGACTACGTCGCCCTGGTGCTGCGCTTCGCCGGCCAGGAGGGCAACATCGGCGTGCTCCAGTCGCTGCACGCCCAGGCCAAGACCGCCGTCGACCTGTACGCCGACCCGGCCTGGCGCGGCGAGGGGGGCCGGCTGCTCGCCGACGGCGCCCTGCGCGAGCTGCGCGAGGCCGTCCCCGGCAGCGACCACCAGCTGGCCTGGGCCCGCTTCCTCGCCCAGACCGCGGGCGGCGCCGAGCACCTCGGGCTGGTCCGCGGCCTGCTGTCCGGCAGTGCCCGGATCGACGGCCTGGAGGTCGACCAGGACCTGCGCTGGGCGCTGTGGCTGGCCCTGGCCTCGGCCGGCCAGGCGGGCGACGAGGAGCTGGACGCCGAGCTGGCCGCCGACAACACCGCGAGCGGCAAGCGGCACCACACCCTGTGCCTGGCCGCCCGGCCCACCGCGGAGGCCAAGGCCGCCGCCTGGTCGGCGGTGATCGACTCGGACGAGCTGCCGAGCGCCCTGGTCGAGGCCAACACCGCGGGCTTCTCGATCCCCGCCCAGCGCGACCTGACGGCCCTCTACGCGGCGCCGTACTTCAAGCTGCTGGAGCGCGTCTGGGCCGACCGGACCATCGAGATCGCGATGCGGATCGTCGGCGGCCTCTTCCCGATCGCCCAGACCGACGAGCAGACCCTGGCCGAGGCCGACGCCTGGCTGTCCGGGCACCCGCAGGCCGCGCCGGCGCTGCGCCGCCTGGTGCTGGAGCGCCGCGACGACCTGGCCCGCGCACTGCGGGCGCAGGCCTGCGACCGGGTCTGACGGCCCGTACGCCGCGACGGCCGCGGGCCCCGTCGCTCCTGGATCCCAGGGGCGGACGGGGCCCGCGGCCGTCGTGCGGGGGGGTCAGCCGGCGGTCCCGGAGACCGGGACGCTGGGGTGCACCTCGCGCTCGACCCGCGGCAGGATGTCCGGGATGTAGACCTTCTGGATCGCGTCGCCGCCGTCGTGCGCCTCCCAGGCCTCGCGGCTCGCCCAGCGCTCCACCAGGACGAAGCGGCCCGGGTCGTCCTGCGAGTGGTAGGCCTCCCAGCTGACGCAGCCGTCCTCGGCGAGGCACAGCGGGCGCATCCGGGCCAGGGCGTCGGCGACCGCCGGGACGCCGTCCGGCTCGGTGACCCTGACGATGACGATGAGGTCGAACATCACTGCTCCTTGGCGGTGGTGGGAACGGTCCCGGCGGCCGCGGCCCGGCCGAGCGCGGGCAGCCACTCGGCGATGGGGGTGAACCGGTAGCCGAGCGAGGCGGCGCGGTCGGCCGACATCGCGAAGTCGGCCGGGCAGGAGAACGGGGACAGGTCGGGGTCGCCCGCCGGGTCCTCCTTCTCGATGACCTGGGCCGTCAGCCCGGTCGCCCCCTCCACCGAGGCAACCACATCGTAGACGGAGGCCGTGTCCGGGGAGGCCACGTTGACCGCGCCGGTCACCTCGTTCACGGCCGCCCAGGCGAGGAAGCCGGCCGCGTCCTCGGCCCGTACCAGCGAGGTCCGGCCCGGCCGGGCGTGGGCCACCACGGGGCGCCCCTCCCGGATCCGGTCGACGTGGAACCGGTAGCGGCCGGTGAAGTCGCCCTCCTCGGCCAGCACGTGGGCCACCCGGGCCAGCACCACCGGTACCAGGGCGCGGTCGGTCACCGCGGCCTCGGCCTGGCGCTTGCCCTCGCCGTAGTTGGCCTCCAGGTAGTCGTCGTCCTGCCAGGGCAGGGTGAGGTCGTACGGGTACCCCGCCGGGTCGAGCTCCTCCTCACGGGCGAGCGCGCCGAACTCCGGTGCGGCGACCGCCCCGCGGAAGGTGTCCTTGTTGTAGACCTCGATCGTGCTGGTCAGCACCAGCTTCCCGGCCCGGTCGCCGAAGGCCTCGCAGGCCTCGACGGCGGCGTTGGGCGTGTAGCACATCTGGTGCACCACGGCGTCGAACCGCTCCCCGGCGACCGCCCGGGCCAGCTCGCCGGGCCGGTTGACGTCGGCGCGCAGCCGTCGGACGGAGTCCCCGAACGGGTCCGGGGTCCGGCCCCGGGTGACGAGGGTGACCCGGTGGCCGGCCGCCAGCAGCCGGCGCACCAGCAGCTTGCCGAAGTAGCGGGTCCCGCCGATGACGCAAATGTCTGCCATCTGCTCTTTCCTGTCTCTTTCTCTCTCTCGTTCCGACCACGGCCCCGCGACGCGCGACCGCTCGGGTCCTGTCAGGCGGACGCCGCGCCCACGGCGTCGTCCGGGGTGTCCGCCGGGGCCGGGGCGGCCGCGCCCTCGGCCCGGCCCACCAGGCAGACCACCGCGCAGCCGGCGGCCACCACCGCGTCGACGTACCAGTTCGCGCCCGGCACCCCGGCGGAGCGCGACAGGTCGAACAGCACGCCGGCCAGCACCGAGCCGGCCATGTTCCCGGCGCTGCGGAAGAAGTGCATCGCCCCCATCGCCTTGGCGAGCTGACGCTCGGGGACCTTGCGAGCGATCCACATGTCGAAGGACGGCACGAAGAGGATCTCGCCCAGGACCACCGTCAGCGCCCCGACCACCACCCAGGGCGCGCCGCGCCCGGCGCCGAGGGCGGTGAACGCCACCGTCATGCCGGCGAGGCCGACCGCCATCACCACGGCCGGGCTGAACCGGCCGATCAGGAACCTGAACACCGGGTACTGGAGCACCAGGATGCTCAGGCCGGTGATCCAGAACGGCGCGGAGGGCGCCCACTGCGGCACGTACCGCTCCATGTGCAGCGGGATGCCGACGATGAAGCCGATCGACAGGAACCAGAACACCGCCGACAGCAGGAAGTAGCGGGTGGCGCCCCGGATGTCGATGCCCTTGAACACCGCGGTGGAGAACAGCGGCCCGCGCGCCGCCCCGGTGCCGGGCCCGGCCGGCTCCTGGGGCCGGAAGCCGTCCCGGGGGATGAAGGACGAGGCCGCCAGGCAGAACGCCAGGAAGATCGCGAACACCACCGAGAACAGCGTGCCCAGGTCGACGTCGGCCAGCACCGCGCCCAGCATGGCGCCGCCGAACACGCCCACCTGGCCGGCCATCTGGAAGGTCGAGAAGGCCTTGGGGCGCTCGTCGTCCGGGTAGGAGGCGAGGACGTTCTTCAGGCCGGGGAAGGAGGTGCCGGAGCCGAAGCCGATGAAGAAGGCGAGCACGGCGTAGACCAGCACCCCGCTGCCGAAGCCCATCAGGCCGAGCGCCACCGCCTCCAGGGCGGTACCGAGGAAGACCGCACCGCGGATGCCGATGCGCAGCGCCACGCCCTCGTAGAAGAAGGTGGCGAGCAGCCGTCCGACGTACGTCATGGCCATCACGACGCCGGCCCAGAAGCCGCTGTCCACCCCGCCGAGCGAGGCCACCAGCACGGGGAACCAGATGTAGCTGCCGGTGTTCGCGAGGAGGATGCCGGCGTTGACGCCGATCAGCGCCCGCCTGCGGTCGACGGTCACAGTGCGGCCCTCTCCTTCGTGTCGTCCGTCGTCGTCCCGGCCGCCGCGGCGGCGCGCAGCCCGGCGATGGTCCGGGCGATCCCGGCGCGGTCGACCGGCGTCCCCCGCACCACGGTGGCGGTGGGCAGCGCGGAGAGCGGCCGGCCAGGCGCGTGCAGGTTGTAGGTGGCCGGCTGCCCGACCGCGAGCGGGTGGGCGGCGCCGGAGCGGCCGCTCAGCTCGTCGAAGTAGCGCCGGCCGCCGACGGTGGCCTGGTGGCGCAGCGCCCCGGCGAGCGAGGGGTCGTCCCCGCACAGCAGGTCGAGCTCGCCGAGGAGGGAGTAGCCGTGGTACGCCCCGGTGTTGCCCGAGTCGGTGCCCACCAGGAGGTTGCCCTCGCGCAGGGCGGCCAGCGCGTTGCGGCGCATGTCGCCCAGCGCGCCGGTGCGGGTCTCCTGGAGGCCGTAGGTGATCCCGAAGGGCTGCTCCAGGTTGCGGACGGCGTCCAGGTTGCGGACGTCCTGGGTCTCCGCGAAGCCCTCCCGGCCGTAGGCGGCGAGGAAGTCGTCGGCGGTCATGATCATCGGACGCAGCCCGGACAGGGTGGAGACGAACCGGGCGCCCGCGAGGTCCTTCCACTCGGCGTCGGACAGGGTGCGGTCGCGGACGGTGTGGGCGAAGAGCCGGAAGCCGCACTCGTAGGCCCAGCGGGTCTCCTGGAGGGTGTTGCAGTCGATCACCGCGGTGATGCCGCGCTCGGCGGCGATCCTGGCGGTGAACCGCAGCACCCGCTCGGACAGCCGGGAGAAGCGCACCTTGGAGCCGGGCTGCTCGGTGCCGTCGGTGAACATGACCTTGAGGAAGGTCCCGCCCCGCTCGGCGTTGTTGCGCAGCGCCTGGTCGAGGTCGGCCTCGACGGCGAGCATGTAGACCGGGGTCGGGAACTCCACGCCGTGGCCGGAGAGGCCGGCCGCGTTGGTCATCGCCGTCACCGCGTAGCCGCAGTGGACCAGTTCGGGGTACGGCAGGGGCGAGGCGTCCCGGCCGGCCTCCCAGGCGTCGGCCACCATCGGGTAGCCGAACATGTCCACCACGTGGGTGACGCCGTGGTACAGGTACTGGAGGGCGATGATCCGCGGGTCCTCGGCGGTGTCGTCGAAGTTGGCGGGCAGCGCGATGTGGGCGTGGGTCTCGGTGTAGCCGGGCCACAGCTCCGGCTCGTCGCCCCGGCGGGTGCCCGAGGGCTCGATCCGGCTGAAGACCCCGTCCTCGACCGTCACGTCGAACAGCGCCTCGGCGTCCAGGGCGGGGACGGCCACGCCCGACAGTACGGCGGGCCGCCGCTGCTCGGGGGTGGCCGCGCTCACCGGGCCACCTCGACCGACAGGCGCAGGTCGATGCGGTCCAGGCCGTCGCTGCAGCGCTTGGCGGCCTCGTCCCGGTCGCCGCCGGTGAAGATCACGTGGCCGATCCAGTCGAAGTTGCTGCGGGACAGCCGGTTGATGGCCGTACCGGGCTTCTTGTACCCGAGGGCGCTGTGGAAGCCGGGCAGGTCGGTGAGGGCGTCGAAGCCGATCGCCTCGACCGTCCCGGCGACCGGGGAGCCGAACCAGTGGCCGCTGGCCGTGGTCTCGCGGGGGAAGGGCAGCTCGGGCCGCTCGCCGAGGGCCTGCCGGATGACCTCCAGGTACGGGTCCACGCCGGAGGTGATCTCCATCAGGGTCGGCACGATCCCGCCGGCCAGGCGGCCGTTGACCTCGCACAGCACCGGGCCGTCCGGGCCGAGCAGCCACTCGGTGTGGATGAAGCCGAAGTCCACGCCGAGCTCGTTCAGCACGGTGGTGGTGGCGGCGAACAGCTCGTCCTGGAGCGGGTGGCCGCTGAAGTAGGTCAGGCCCATCTCGATGAAGTACGGGAACCCGCTGAGCGAGCGGTCGGTCAGGCCGAGGTTGACGACCTCTCCCCCGGCGAGCACGCAGGACTCGACGGAGATCAGCTCGCCGGTGACGAACTCCTCGATGACGATCTCCGGGATGCGCACCACGCCGCGGCCGTAGTCGGCGACCTGGGCCAGCTCGGCGAGGTAGTCGCGCAGGTCCGACTCGTCCTTGAGGTGCAGGACGTGGAGGCTGGCGGTGCCGTCGGAGGGCTTGGCCACGCAGGGGAAGCCGACCTCGCGGACGGCGGCCTCCACCTCGGCCGGGTCGGTGGCCACCGCGAAGCGCGGCTGGCGCACGCCGGTGCCGTCCAGGGTGAGGCGGGTGAGGTGCTTGTGGCGGGCGTTGCGGGCGCCGTCCACGCTCATGCCCGGCAGGCCGAGCGCCTCGGCGACGGCGGCGGTGTGCACGGTGTGGTACTCGCTGTAGGTGGTGACGCCGTCGATCGGCTTGTCGGCGTGCAGCTGCTGCGCCAGGTCGGTCAGCTCGTCGATGGAGAAGGCCTGCTCGCTCTTGACGACCTGGCAGTTCGGGTGGGCGTAGGCCGCCTCGGTCAGCGGCGAGACGCTGAGGTAGAAGTCGGGGTCGACCGAGACCAGGGTGACGTCGTGCCCCAGCTCCAGGGCGTTGGCGATGCCGGCGATGCCGTTGGGGTTGCACTCGATCATGAGGATGTGCATGGCTGTGCTCCTTGTCAGGCTTGGCTGTGGGGGGGTGACGGGGGCGGGCGCCGGGTCAGCGGACGCAGGCTCCGGCGGCGGCCGGCGTGCGGACGGCGCCGCCGGCCCGGGCCACCGCGGAGAGCACGGCGGGCAGCGAGAGCCCGACGGCGGCCATGACCTCCTCGTGGTCGCCGCCGGTGGAGGGCCAGGTCAGGTCCGCGCTCGCCGCGGTGACCTCGCACCCGGGCATCAGCAGGGCGAGCGCCTCGGCCGCGCCGCCCTGGGCGCGGTGCTCCTCGACCACCACGAACCGCCGGTGGTGGCGGGAGAGTTCGGCCGCGGCGCCGGCCAGGTGCCCGTGGTCCAGGTAGACCAGGTGGGCGTGGGCGGGGCCGGGGCGGGCCTCCCGCGCGGCGAGTGCCAGGCGGGTGCCCTCCTCCCCCACCGACACCAGGCAGACCTCGTCCGGAGCGGCCCGGTGCTCCCAGTTGACCAGCGGCGGCTGCGCGCCCTCCCAGTCCAGCGAGCGGTACTGGGCGTTGCGCCCGGTGCGGATGTAGTGCGGGCGCCCGGAGCGCACGGCCTCGCGGACCACCGCGCGCATCTCCGCCTCCCCGTGCGGCGCGGCGATGACCACGCCGGGGATGCTGCGCAGGACGGCGAGGTCCTCCAGGCAGTGGTGGGTGGTGCCGAACCAGGCGCCGGAGACGCCCGCGTAGGGCGCCACCACGGTGACCCCGGCGTTCAGGTAGCCCAGCGTCAGCTTGAGGCTCTCCGCCGCGCGCAGCGCTGCGAAGGGTGCGAAGGTGCTGACGAAGGGCTTGTAGCCGCCCGCGGCGAGGCCCGCCGCCATGTCGACCATCGCCCCCTCGGCGATGCCGAGGTTGAAGAAGCGGTCGGGGTGGGCGGCCTGGAACGGGTGCCCCTTGCCGCCGAGGTCCGCCTCCAGGCAGACGATGGTGTCGTCCTCGGCGGCGAGCGCGGTGAGCTCGTCGCGGTAGGCGTCACGGCCCGAGAGGGTCATCGGATCGCTCGCTTCCACTTGGCGGCGCGGGTGGCGTCGATGGTCACGTAGTGGGAGCCGGCCTTGCCCTCGACCGCGGGCACGCCCTTCCCCTTGACGGTGTCGGCGATGACGGCCAGCGGCCTGCGGGCCCCGGCGCGGTCCCCGGCGAACAGCGCGGTGAGCGCCGCCAGGTCGTGCCCGTCGGTCTCGGCGACCTCGAACCCGAAGGCGGCGAACCGCTCGGCGAGCCGGGGCAGCGGCGAGATGTCGGCCACCATGCCGTCGTTCTGGCCGCCGTTGCGGTCGACCACCAGGACGAAGTTGCCCAGCTCCTGGGCCACGGCGACCTGGCAGGTCTCCCAGACCAGGCCCTCCTGGAGCTCGCCGTCGCCCGCGACGGCGATGCCGAGCCCGCTCCTGCCGCCGAGCTTGCGGGCCATCGCCCAGCCGGCGGCGTACGGGACGCCGTGGCCGAGGCTCCCGGTGGGGAACCGCACGCCCGGGACCTTGGGTCCGGGGTGGCCGGTGAACGGCTCGCCCGCCAGGCCGTAGCGCGGGGTCGGGTCCTCCGGGAGGACGCCGCTGACGTGCAGGGCCGCGTAGAGGCCGGCGGCGGCGTGGCCCTTGCTGAGCACCACCTCCGTGCCGTCCCCGGCCGAGGCCCGGTGCAGCGCGGCGATCAGGATGTCCAGGACGGACAGGCTGCCGCCGAGGTGGCAGCCGCGCGGCCCGGCGGCCATGTCGACCACCAGCCGGCGGGCCCGGACGGCCCGCTCGGCCAGGGTGGCCAGGGTGGCCGCCAGGTCCTCCCCGCTCTGCGGCGGGGCGAGCAGCGTGCTCATCGACGGCTCCCCTCGGGCAGCGCGAACCAGCGGTTGACGGTGTCGGCCAGCAGCGAGCGGGCGGTGCGGTACTCCATGGCGCCGATCCGCTCCTCGTCGGTGTGGTCCAGCGAGGAGTCGCCGGGGCCGTACGCGACCATGGGCACGTCGCGCCAGGTGGTGGCCAGCGTGTTCATGTCCGAGGTGCCCTTCTTCACGACGAAGCGGGGCCGGATGCCGGCGTCCGCGAAGGCGCGGGTGAAGACCTTGACCAGCGAGCTGGAGCGGCCGCCCACGTAGCCGGGGGTGGCCCGCAGCACCTCGATGCGCACCCCCGGCCCGACCTGGCCGAGCGCGGCCGAGCGCAGCGCCTCCAGGTCGGCGGTGGGCGGCACCCGGAAGTTGAGGATCCCGGTGGCGTGGTGGTGCTCGCGCCCGGTGCGGCTGCTGATCTCGATGACCGCGCTCAGCGCGTCGGTCGCCTCGGCCAGCACCGCCGTCCGGATCCTGCCGAGCGCCTCGATCAGGAGGTCGGGGGCGGAGACGGCGTCCTGCGCGGCCGAGTGGCCGCTGGACACCGAGGCGGTCACTTCGAGCTTGAAGAGCCCGAAGTAGCCCAGCGTCAGCTTCTGCGAGCCACTGGGCTCGCCGATGACGACCGCGTCGGCCGGGTAGTGGTCGCGGACGTGGAAGGCGCCCTTGGAGGAGGAGATCTCCTCCTCGACCGCGCCGACCACGCACAGCTGGCCGTCCTCGGGGATGTCCGCGTGCGCGAGCACCTCCAGGAAGTTGGCCAGGCTGCCCTTGGCGTCGACGCTGCCGCGGCCCCACAGCTCGCCCTCGCGCCACTCGGCCGGCCAGCGGTGCGGCACGGTGTCGAGGTGGCCGAGGAGCAGCAGCCGGCGGGGTCCGACGCCGCGGCTGGCGACGAGGTTGCCCACCTCGTCGACGGTGGCGTCCATGCCGCGCTCGCGGCACCACTCGGCCAGCAGGCCGGCGAGTTCGGCCTCGTCGCCGGAGACGGACGGCACCGAGACCACCCGGGTCAGCAGGCTCAGGTCGGCGGAGGGCTCGCGCACCCGCCAGAACCTGGTCCAGTTCGCCGGCTCGGACATGGTGTGCGGCCCGGTGATGGCCACGTCCGCGCTGCCCTCCAGGGCGATCTCGGCGGCGCGGACCTTCTGCCGCATCCGACCCGCGGCGTACCGCGCTCCGTCGCCCGGGTAGGCGTCGGCCAGCGTGGAGCGCGGATCGTCCTTGTCGGTCAGCAGTCCGGCGGTGCCGGTGACCAACCGCAGGTGGTCGGCGTCGAGCGCGTTGGCGAGCACCGCCGCCAGCACGTCGGCGTCCACGTTGAGCGGGGCGCCGCCGTCCGGGTCGGCGACCGGCGCGGACAGGCAGACCAGGTCGTAGGTGTCCAGCAGGGCGAGCAGCCGCTCGGCGTCCACCCGGGCGGGCACCCCGGCCCGGTGGTCGCGGATGACGACCGGCCGGCCCTCGGCGGACAGCGCCTTGAGCGGCCGGTTGGCCCGGCCGGTCACCAGGGCGCCGCGGGCGGCGACGGCGGTGAAGACGCCGAGCCCCAGGGCCCGGGCCTCACGCTCCACAGCGGGCAGGGTGACCCGCTCGTAGGCGTCGACCAGGTGGGCCATCTCCTCGGGCGGGCAGTAGCGCACCTCGTCGCCGTTGGCGAGCCGCAGCTGCGGCATCGGACGGCCGATCGCCCGGTAGTGGGCCTCGATGCCGGTGGCACCGCCGGCGACCAGGAGCACCCGGGCGCCGCGGGCCACCAGCTCGGCCAGCTCCTTGTGGATCGTCCCGTGGTCGAGCGTGGCACTGCCGACCTTGACCACGTACAGCGGGCGGCTCACGGGGACACCGCCGTGGTGGGCAGTCCGGCCGTCTCGTCCAGGCCGAAGAGCAGGTTCATCGCCTGGATCGCCTGTCCGGCGGCACCCTTGATCAGGTTGTCCAGGGCCGCCACCGCGACGCACTGGTCGCCGCGCACCGCGACGGCCACCTCGGCGACGTTCGAGCCGACGACCGCCTTGAGCATCGGGAAGTCCTGCGCGGCCTTGGGGGCCGGCCGGACCCTGACGAAGGGCTTGCCGAGGTACGCCTTGGCGTAGGCCCGCTTGACGTCCAACGCGGTGACGCCGTCCCGCAGTTCGGTGTACGCGGTGACCATGATGCCGCGCGACACGTCGAGGCTGTGGGTGGAGAAGCGCAGGTCCACCGCGGCACCGGTGAGGTCGGCGATCGCCTGCTGGACCTCCGGGGCGTGCCGGTGCCCGTGCAGCTTGTGCACCCGGATGTTGCCGCTGCGCTCGGCGTGCGGCTCACCGCCGCCGCGCCCGCTCCCGGTGGAGCCGGTCTTGGCGTCGACCACGACCCGGTCGGTCGCCAGCGAGGCGGCGAACATCGGGTAGAGCGCGTAGATGGTGGTGACGGCCATGCAGCCGGGCAGGCTGATGAACCGCGCCTGCGGCACCTCGGGGCTCAGCTCGGGGACGAAGTAGGCGAACTCCTCGCTCGGCGGGTTCGCGGCCGTCTTCGGGTAGTGGGTGCGGATGTCGTCGCCGTCCCGCAGCCGGAAGTCGCCGCCCAGGTTGAGCACCCGCTTGGCGTTGTCGGCGATCAGCGGCAGCTGCTCCGGCAGGGTGCCGGTCGGCAGGCAGCCGAAGGCGACGTCGACGGGGCCGACCTCGGCGAGCTGCGCCAGCGGCCGCAGGGTGAGCGAGCCCGCCCTGGGGTGGTTGCGCAGCCACGGGTGGACGCTGCCGACGGTGGCGCCGGCGTTGCGCTCCGAGGAGAGGAACGCCAGCTCCACACCGGGGTGTTCGAGCAGCAGCCGGATCACCTCCCCGCCGGTGTAGCCGCTCGCGCCGACGACGGCGACGCGGATCTTCTCGTCAGCCAAGGCGGGCCGCCTTCTCCCACGGGCGGCGGTAGTCGCCGCTCTCGACGAGCTTGCGGATGGCGTCCGGGCGCCGGGCGACCTTGCGGAAGGCGTCCGCGTAGCGCAGGATCCGCTCGTACTCGACCGGGGAGCGCAGCTCGCGGCAGAGCACCAGGGTGCTGTCGAGCATGCCCAGGGTGACCGGGAAGTCCTCCGGCCGGTGGTCGCGCACGGCGTCCGGGTTGAGCGAGAACGGGTAGCCGTTGCCGAAGCCGTCGCGGTGCCGGAACGGCAGGTGGCACGGGATCGGGGTGTTCTGCCACTCGCGGGCCGGTACGCCCTCGGCGACCAGCAGCTCGTGCACCGCCTCCTTGACGGCGTGCACCGGCAGGTCCTCCAGGCCGACGGCCTCCGGGTGCAGGGTCGTCCGGTACATGTTGTACGCGTGCACGTGCCCGGCCGGGACGTGCGGCGGCGTGAACAGGCCGGTGCCCGACAGGGCCTCGCCGAGCAGGGCGGCGTTGCGGGCCCGGATCTCGTCGTAGTACGGCAGGCGGGCCAGCTGGCTGGTGCCGAAGGCGGCGGCCACCCAGGACATGCCGTAGTCGATGGCGTGGCGCTCCAGGTAGGCGAGCGCCCGGTCGTACGCCTCCCCGGTGGCGTAGAAGGCGATGCCGCCCTCGCCGCCGAGCGGGAAGTTCTTGTCGGCCATCAGGCTCTGGCCGGCGGCGTCGCCGAGGGAGCCGGCCACCCGGTCGCCGATCTTCGCGGAGTGGGCGTGCGAGGCGTCCTCGACGAGGGCGATGCCGTGCCGGTCGGCCAGGGCGCGCAGGGCGGGCACGTCGGCGGGCAGGCCGTGGACGTGCACCGGCATGAGCGCCTTGGTGCGGGGGGTGATCGCGGCGGCCGCGGCCTGCGGGTCCATGCAGTAGGTGGCCGGGTCGATGTCGACGAACACCGGGATCGCGTGGGCGGCCACCACGGCCTGCGCGGTGGCGATGAAGGTGAACGCCGGGACGATCACCTCGTCGCCGGGCTGCACGCCGGCGCCGACCAGCGCCATGTGCAGGCTGGAGGTGCCGCTGGCGGTGGGCAGGGCGTACTCGGCGCCGACGTAGGCGCGGTACGCCTCGGCGAAGTCGGCCACGACCTTGTCGGGCGACTGCCGCTGGGCGAGCATCAGGTTGAAGACGTCTTCCTTGGTGATGATCGGGAAGAGCGTGCGGCGCTGCGCCTTGGGGATCATCGCCCCGCCGCCGAGGGCGGCGAGCTCGTCGAGGAGGTCGGCGTCGCTGGGCAGGGGCAGTGGGGAGTTCGGGAAGTCGGTGATCATCAGCGGGCTCCGGAGCTTGCGGCGGCGGGGCGTGCCGCGTGGGTGAGGGCCATCCGTACGCAACCGGCCACCAGGGGGCTGAGCCGGTAGTTGAACTGGACCCCGGGCACCAGGTCCTCGTCGGCCTCCTGCTGCGTCCACATCGTGCGCAGGTCGTAGGCGCCGAAGATCTTCAGCCGCTCGGCCCGGGCCCAGGTCCGCTCGTCGTCGGTGAGCACGGCGGCGGCGGGGCCGAAGCCGAGCCCGCTCAGGTCCACTACCAGCGCGGGGGCGGTGGCGGCGGCGGCCAGCTCGTCCAGGCGGCCGGCGTTCTCGGGGGTCAGGGTGACGACGTCGAAGGCGGCCGGGGCCTGCCCCTCGACGGTGACGCCGAGCCAGGCCAGGAAGGCCACGGTGGCCTCGTCCGGCTCGGCCAGGGCCACGGTGTCGCCGTGGCCGATGCCCTGGCCGGCCAGGGCCGCGTGCAGGGCGCCGGTCCGGCTGTTCAGCAGGACGGCCTTGGCCCGGCCGGTGCGCTTGGTCAGCAGCCGCTCCAGGGCGGGCAGTTCACGGTCGCTCTTCTCGATGCTCATGACCACGCCCGAGGTGAGTACGCGGGTGAGCACCGTCGCGGTGTCGAACAGTTCCATGGTTCCTCTCCGGTTCACACGGCCGCGGCCGTCAGCTGCCCCGCGACGAAGGCCGCGAGGTGGCCGGCGACGTTCACTCCGTGGAGGGCGGAGGAGCGGGCGAATTCGGGATTGGCGTTCACTTCCAGGACGAGCAGTTCACCGGTGCTCCGGTCCTCCACCAGGTCCACCCCGTAGAAGCCGGGCCCCAGGACGTCGACGACCTGGCAGCAGAGCTTCTCGATCTCCGGGGTGACCTCGACGCGCCGCACCTCGGCGCCGAGGTGGGTGTTGGTGCGCCAGTCGTCGGAGACCCGTTGGATGGCCACGACCGGCGTGCTCCCGACGACGACCACGCGCAGGTCGTGGCCGGGCTTGTCGATGTACTGCTGCACGATGACGGGGAAGAGCTTCCCCGCGGCGTCGACGGACTCGCGCCCGGCGGCCCAGGCCTCCAGGCACGCGGTGTCCGCGAGCTTGGTGACGCCGCGTCCCCAGGAGCCGCTGACCGGCTTGACCACGGCGGGCATGCCCAGCTCGCCGACGATCGCGCGGACCTGGTCGTAGCTGAAGGCGTGCCGGGTGAGCGGGTGGGGGATGCCGTGCCGGGCGAAGAGCAGGGCCTGCAGACCCTTGTCGTTGCAGGTCTCGATGGTCGACGCGCGGTTGAGAGTGGTGATCCCGGCGTGTTCCAGGCGGCACGAGACGCTGATCGCGTCCCGGTGCGAGAGGTTGCGGATCAGGGCCAGGCCCGGCGGGTCGGTGTGACCCGCCACGACCTCGGCCAGATCCTCCATCAGCAGAGGGGTCGCCGTCAGGCCCTCCCCACGCAACGCCCCGAGGAGGAGCTTCTCCTCGGGGCGGAGCATGGTGGCCGACAGCAGGACGCGGCCGGAGGAGGTCACTCGCCCCAGTCCTCTTCCACCTCGGGGGCGAGGTCGAGGCGCACGCCCGCCTCGGACTTCTCGATGACCTCGTGCTCCTGGCCGCAGGCCGCGCACTCGGTCACCTCACCGCGCTCCCAGGCCTCGTCGACCTCGAAGTCGGTGTCGCACACCAGGCATTTCGGTACGGCAATCGCAGCGGTCATTTCTCTCTCCTTCTCGAATGTCGGCATGCCGGAATAAGCGAAACGTGATTCGCAGCACTCCCGCAGGCCCGGCTCGGCGCTACTGTCCAGGGGTGGCGGATTCCCACCGGTCGATCAGGCCCAGCCGGGGTCGCCCGGCAGGAGCGTCACGGCGCTGGCGGCAGCGTTGGGGGCGCTGCTGGGGGCGTCCGGCGCGGCGGAAACGACGATCACCGCGACGGCGGCCATAACGAAGGACGCAAGGATTCGACCCGGGAAGCGCATGATCTTCATTTCCACCCCTAGATAGATCTCTCCGTTTGTGCCGGGGGGTTTCCCCGCACACAGAGAGAATGCCTGGGAAAGGGTCCTTGCCAGAAGAGATCCGATGGCTCAGGATCGTGCACTGCAAGATTCCGAAGGGGGTGGCACATGTGCGACATATCAGACGCCGACGGCCCGGAGGCCCACCCCGGGCCCTGTGACGCGGGGATCACGTTCTACCGCAAGGCCGTTCTGCTGGGGAGGGCTCCGACCACGGAACCCCCCTCGTGCCTGACCGAGCTGGGGCTGCTGACGGCCGCACTGGGCGATCCCTCCGTCCTCGTCCCGGTCCCGCCCGAGGTCGCCACCACGGCCCTGCTGCACCCGTTGGAGCAGCAGATCCTCGAACAGCAGCAGCAGGTGGCCGCGATCCGGACCGCGATGTCCCAGGTCGAGAGCGTCTACCGGACGCTGCGCCGGGAGGGCGGGGACATCGTCCAGCGGCTGAGCGGCGCGGCGGTGATCGCCGCCGCGGTGGCCGAGACGACCCAGGCGACCGAGCGGGAGCTGCTCACCGCGCACCCGGGCGGCAGCCGGCCCACCGACGTCCTCGCCCGGTCGCTGGTCCTGGCCCTGGACGCGCAGAAGCGGGGCGTCAGCCAGCGCACGCTCTACCAGCACTCCGTCCGGGCGCACTACCCGACGCTGGACTACATCAAGGCCGTCACCGACGCGGGCATCGAGGTGCGCACCGTCGACGAGGTCTTCGACCGGCTCATCATCTGCGACCGCTCGGTGGCGTTCATCCCGGACAAGGAGCTCGAACACCACAACCACGCGCTCAAGATCACCGATCCCGGGGTGGTGCACTTCCTGGCCTCGGTCTTCGAGCACGCCTGGGAGCGGGCCGCCCCGGTCGTCTACGAGAGCGACCACCAGCGCCCGCCGCTGCTCACCGACGAGACCCGGCTGCGGGTGCTCCAGCTCATGGTGGACGGCTACACCGACGCGGCGATCGCCAGCCGGCTCGGCATCAGCTCGCGGACCGTGGCGAGCCACCTCAAGAAGGTGTCGGAGATCCTCGGCAGCAACAGCCGGGCCCAGCTCGCCTACCTGACGGCGCAGAGCGGCATCCTGGACGGCTCCCTGCCGCCGGCCCGCCAGCCCCGGGGGCCGCGCGAGCCGTCGGCGCAGCCCGCGACGCAGCCGGCGGCGCAGACCGCGGCACAGCCTGCGACGTGACCGGGCCCGCCGCGGATGCGTCCGCGGCGGGCCCGGGGTTCGGGGCGGCCCGGGAGCCCTTCCGGCTCCGGGCGAGGGGGAACGGTCAGTCGCGGCGCAGGCCGCGGTCCAGCGCGGCGATGGCGCTGCCCTGGGCGTCGTCGCCGTCCAGCGACCAGACCATCACACCGGCCAGGTCGTTCCAGCGCGTGTACCGCGCCTTCTGGGTGAGCACCTCGGCGGTGTCGTAGCTGTAGAACGTGGTGCCGTCGTACTTCCAGGACGCGCCGTGGTCGCGGTCCAGGTAGACCTTGCCGGGCAGCGCGTTGATCTCCTGGTACGAGCGGTCGGCCGCGGCCGCGGTGGCGCTCTGGAACAGGCCGCCGCGCCTGCCGGGGGCGACGCCGCTCCAGCCGTGGCCGTACAGCGGGGCGCCGAGGACCAGCTGCTCGGAGGGCATGCCGCGGTCCTGGTAGTGGGTGACGGCCGTGTCGGCGCTGCGTCGGCGCGGGTCCGGGTCGGCCGGGTCGGCGTACAGGTTGGCCTGGTGGTTGGCCGGGCCCTTGCCCTCCCACGGGCCGTGCAGGTCGTAGGTCATCACGTTCAGCCAGTCCACCGACCGGCTCAGCTGCGGCAGTTCGAGCCGGTCGGCGACGGTCTCGTTGGCGGCCACGGCGGCGGTCAGCAGGTAGCGCTTGCCCTTCTTCCCGCTCAGCGCGTCCAGCTGGTCGCGGAACTCCTGCATCAGCAGGGTGAAGTTGTGCCCGTCCTCGGGGCGGACCACGTTGCCCGCGTCCCCGCCGCCGCCCGGGTACTCCCAGTCGATGTCGATGCCGTCGAAGACGCCCGCGGCCGCGCCCTTGCCGCCCTCCGGGGAGTCCGCCAGGACCGGCAGGTCGCCCTTGACGTAGAGGTCGATGCAGGAGGAGACGAACTTCTTGCGGGCCTCGGCGGTGGCGGCCGCGTCGGAGAAGTACTTGGACCAGGTCCAGCCGCCCAGCGAGATGACCGTGCGCAGCTGGGGGTTCTTCGCCTTGAGCTTGCGCAGCTGGTTGAAGTGGCCCTTCAGCCGCTGGCCCGGGGCGTCGGCCACGCCGTCCACCGACTCGGCGGCGGAGAAGGGGCGCTGGTAGTCGTCGCGGGCGTCGCCCTGGCCGGCCTCGTTGGTCTCGAAGCAGGTGCCGTCGGCGGAGACGTTGCCGAAGGCGTAGTTGACGACGGTGAGCCTGGCCGCCTGGCCGGACTCCTGGACCCGCTTGGCGGAGCTGTCGGCGCCCCACTGGGTGAAGTAGCCGACCCGCTGGCCCTTCAGCTTCGGGCCGTGCCGTCCGTCGTCGGCGTGGGCGGTGGCGGGGGCGGCGAGCAGCGCGGCGACGGTGGCGGCGGCGAGCAGGGCTGAGGCGCGAGTGGGCATACCGGACCTGTTCTCTGAAGCGGCGTCAAATGGTCTGGACCAGATGGCACAGAGGTTTAGTCCATCCGCCGTTCACCGCACAAGGGGGCGGGGGCAACCGGCGCAGCATGCAAAAGGAGGGGCGCCCGGGACGGGACGGCACGCAGGAGGCGGGGCCGGAGCGGGAAAGCGCAGGGGCCGGACCGCGGTGCGGTCCGGCCCCTCTCAGGCCTGTGCCGTGGCTCAGCCGATCAGCGAGCGCAGCACGTACTGCAGGATGCCGCCGTTGCGGTAGTAGTCCGCCTCACCGGGGGTGTCGATGCGCACGACCGCGTCGAACTCCTTGTCACCCGCCGTGACCTTGACGGTCTTCGGGGTGCGGCCCTCGTTGAGCTCGGTCACACCGGTGATGGAGAAGGTCTCCTCGCCGGTCAGGCCGAGGGACTCGGCGTTCTCGCCCTCCGGGAACTGCAGCGGCAGGACGCCCATGCCGATCAGGTTCGAGCGGTGGATGCGCTCGTACGACTCGGCGATGACGGCCTTGACGCCCAGCAGCGCGGTGCCCTTGGCGGCCCAGTCGCGGGACGAGCCGGAGCCGTACTCCTTGCCGGCCAGGACGACCAGCGGGATGCCGGCGGCCTGGTAGTTCTGCGAGGCGTCGTAGATGAACGACACCGGCGCGTCGGCCTGGGTGAAGTCGCGGGTGTAGCCGCCCTCGGTGCCCGGCGCGATCTGGTTGCGCAGGCGGATGTTGGCGAACGTGCCGCGGATCATCACCTCGTGGTTGCCGCGACGGGAACCGTAGGAGTTGAAGTCGCGCTTCTCGACACCGTTGGCGGTCAGGTACTGCGCCGCCGGGGTGCCCGGCTTGATGTTGCCGGCCGGGGAGATGTGGTCGGTGGTGACCGAGTCGCCCAGCTTGGCCAGGACGCGGGCGCCGGCGATGTCGGTCACCGGGCTCGGGGTCTTGGCCATGCCCTCGAAGTACGGGGGCTTGCGGACGTAGGTGGACTGGGCGTCCCACTCGAAGGTGTTGCCGGTCGGGACGGGGAGCGACTGCCAGCGGTGGTCGCCGGCGAAGACGTCCTGGTAGCCCTTGTCGAACATGGCCTCGTCGATGGAGCCGGCGACGACGTCGGCGACCTCCTGCTCCGACGGCCAGATGTCGGCGAGGAACACGTCGTTGCCGTCGGCGTCCTGGCCCAGGGCGTCCTTGGTGATGTCGACGTTCATGTTGCCGGCGAGGGCGTAGGCGACCACCAGCGGCGGGGAGGCCAGGTAGTTCATCTTGACGTCGGGGTTGATCCGGCCCTCGAAGTTGCGGTTGCCGGAGAGCACCGAGACGACCGCGAGGTCGGACTCGTTGACGGCGGCCGAGACCTCCTCGGGCAGCGGGCCCGAGTTGCCGATGCAGGTGACGCAGCCGTAGCCGACCAGGTTGAAGCCCAGCTTCTCCATGTACGGGAGCAGGCCGGCCTTCTCGTAGTAGTCCATGACGACCTTGGAGCCGGGCGCCAGGGTGGTCTTGACCCAGGGCTTGACGTGCAGGCCCTTCTCCACGGCCTTCTTCGCCAGCAGGGCGGCGCCCAGCATGACGGAGGGGTTGGAGGTGTTGGTGCAGGAGGTGATCGAGGCGATCACGACGGCGCCGTTGTCGATCTCGTAGGTCGAGCCGTCGGGGGCGGTGACGGCGGTCGGCTTCGAGGCCTCGGCGGAGTAGGCCGGCAGCGCCTCGGCGAACTTCTCGGCGGCCTCGGCCAGGACCACGCGGTCCTGCGGGCGCTTCGGGCCGGAGATCGACGGGACGACGGTGGAGACGTCCAGCTCCAGGTACTCGGAGTAGACCGGCTCGTGGGCCGGGTCGTGCCAGAGGCCCTGCTCCTTGGCGTACGCCTCGACCAGGGCGAGCTGCTGCTCGTCACGGCCGGTGAGCTTCAGGTAGTTGATGGTCTCGGCGTCGATCGGGAAGATCGCGCAGGTCGAGCCGAACTCCGGCGACATGTTGCCGATGGTGGCGCGGTTGGCCAGCGGGATGGAGCCGATGCCGTCGCCGTAGAACTCGACGAACTTGCCGACCACGCCGTGCTTGCGCAGCATCTCGGTGATGGTGAGCACCAGGTCGGTGGCGGTGGTGCCGGCCGGCAGCTCGCCGGTCAGCTTGAAGCCGACCACGCGCGGGATCAGCATGGAGACCGGCTGGCCGAGCATCGCGGCCTCGGCCTCGATGCCGCCGACGCCCCAGCCCAGCACGCCCAGGCCGTTGACCATGGTGGTGTGCGAGTCGGTGCCGACGCAGGTGTCGGGGTAGGCCTGGCCGCCGCGGACCATCACGGTGCGGGCCAGGTGCTCGATGTTCACCTGGTGGACGATGCCGGTGCCCGGCGGGACGACCTTGAACTCGTCGAAGGCGGTCTGGCCCCAGCGCAGGAACTGGTAGCGCTCCTTGTTGCGGCCGTACTCGATCTCGACGTTCTGGGTGAACGCGTCCTTGGTGCCGAACTTGTCGGCGATGACCGAGTGGTCGATGACCAGCTCGGCCGGGGCCAGCGGGTTGATCTTGGCCGGGTCGCCGCCCAGCTCCTTGACGGCCTCGCGCATGGTGGCGAGGTCGACCACGCACGGCACGCCGGTGAAGTCCTGCATGATCACGCGGGCCGGGGTGAACTGGATCTCCTGGCTCGGCTGGGCGTTCTCGTCCCAGTTGCCGAGGGCGCGGATGTGGTCGGCGGTGATGTTCGCGCCGTCCTCCGTGCGGAGCAGGTTCTCCAGCAGCACCTTGAGGCTGTACGGCAGCCGCTCGGAACCCTCGACGGCGGAGAGCTTGAAGATCTCGTACGACTCGTCGCCCACCTGCAGCGAGCTGCGGGCGTCGAAGCTGTTCGCGGACACGACTGACTCCTTCTGGGTGCTTCGTGCGGTATCCGGCCGTCACGCGGTGGTAAGGTCAGCCTTACTTAGGCTTGCCTTGCCCGCATCGCCGGCGAGCGCCTCTCGGCAAGTATCTTGATGTCGAGATATATCGTAAGGGGCAGTTATCTCGATGTCGAGATAAACCATAGTGCATGCCGTGGCTGACCGGTCGTCCGGGCCACACCGCCTGCGCTCCGGCCCGTTCGGCCGGACCGCACCGGCCGCGACGCCGGCCGCCGACAGCAGCGCACCACCACAAGCTCACCACCGGAACCGCCGGTCGGCGAGGGGGCGGTGCCGGCCGGGAGGGCCGTTGCCGCTCTTCCTCCGCCGTTCGCCCCCGGTTCGCCCCTGGTTCGCCCCTCGGCGGGCGCGGGCGCCGGGCGGGATGGGGCCGGGCACGGCGGGCGGGGTGGGGCCGGGCGCGGCGGGCGGGGGCGGGGTGTCCTCGGCGGCCCGGCGGCGTTAGCAGGGGGACCGTCGCCCCGCCCGTGGAAGGCCCCGCCCCGATGACCGCTCCGCTCGCCGCCGCCCTGCTGCCGCTGGCCCTGCTCGCCCCCGCCGCCTCGCCGGTCTCCGTCGTCGAGGCCGACTTCGACCCGGCCACCGCCTTCGTCCCGCCGGCCGCGATCAGCTACGCGAGCGACCTGGTGCCGTACGGCTCGCACGTCCGGGTCGTCGTCGACCGCTCACTGCCCGGGCGGACGGTGCTCACCCTGAGGGCCTCCGGGCTCGCCCCCGACCACGAGTTCCCCGTGCACCTGCACACCGGCCGCTGCGGGGCCGACCCGGCCTCCTCCGGGCCGCACTACCAGCACGAGGTCGACCCGGTGCAGCCCTCCACCGACCCGGCGTACGCCAACGAGCGCAACGAGCTGCGGCTGGTGCTGCGCACCGACGGGCGCGGCGCGGGCAGCGCCACCACCGCGGTGGGCTGGCAGGCCCGGCCAGGCGGGGCGCGGTCGCTGGTGCTGCACGCGGGCACCCCGGCCGGCCCGCACGCGGCGGGCGACCGGGTGGCCTGCGTCGGACTGGACGACTGAGACCGGACGGCCGGGGCGCGTCCTGCGGCCCTCCGCCGGCTCCTGACCGGCGGGGCCAGGGCCTCACCGGCGGGGCCCACTGGCAGGGCGGGCGGCCCCGCCGGTCAGGAGCCGAGGGTGGCGACCAGCACCGCCTTGATGGTGTGCAGCCGGTTCTCGGCCTGGTCGAACACGATGGAGTGGGCCGACTCGAACAGCTCGTCGGTGCACTCCAGCTCGGTCATGCCGGTCGCCTCGTACATCTGCCGCCCGACCGCCGTGCCGAGGTCGTGGAAGGCGGGCAGGCAGTGCAGGAACTTCACCTGCGGGTTGCCGGTGGCCCGGACGGTGTCCATGGAGACCTGGTACGGCTTGAGCAGCTCGATCCGCTCGGCCCAGACCTCCTTGGGCTCGCCCATCGAGACCCAGACGTCGGTGTAGAGGAAGTCGGCGCCGGCCACCCCCTCGGCCACGTCCTCGGTCAGGGTGATCCGGGCGCCGGTCGTCACGGCCAGGTCCTGCGCCGACTTCCGGACCTCCTCGGTCGGCCAGAGCGCGCGCGGGGCGACGATCCGGATGTCCATGCCGAGCAGGGCCCCGGTGACCAGCAGCGAGTTGCCCATGTTGGAGCGGGCGTCGCCGAGGTAGGCGAGGGCGACCTCCGGGAGCGGCTTGGCGGTGTGCTCGGTGACGGTGAGCAGGTCGGCGAGCATCTGGGTGGGGTGCCACTCGTCGGTCAGGCCGTTCCAGACCGGGACGCCGGCGTGCTCGGCCAGCTCCTCGACGATCTCCTGGCCGTGGCCCCGGTACTCGATGCCGTCGAACATCCGGCCGAGCACCCGGGCGGTGTCCTTGACGGACTCCTTGTGGCCCATCTGCGAGCCCGCCGGGTCCAGGTAGGTGGTGGTGGCACCCTGGTCGTGGGCGGCGACCTCGAAGGCGCAGCGGGTGCGGGTGGAGGTCTTCTCGAAGATCAGCGCGATGTTCTTGCCGCGCAGCCGGGGCTGCTCGGTGCCCGCGTACTTCGCCGCCTTGAGCGCGGCGGCGAGGTCCACCAGGAAGCGGAACTCCTGGGGCGTGAAGTCGAGCTCCTTGAGGAAGTGCCTGTTCCGGAGGTTGAAGGCCATGCCGGGCTCCTGGGGTGACGGGACTGCGGGACAGCGGGAAGAAGCAGCAAGTCTATACGATGCTCGGAATTTCTATACAGAGCGGGCCGGAGGAGGGGCTCCCGGGCGTCCCCACGGGCCCGTCCTCCCCCCGCACCCGCCGTCACAGCCGCGGGTCGACCGGCTCCGACTCCAGCGCCAGCACCGCGAAGACCGGCTCGTGCACCCGCCACAGCGGCTCCCCCGCCGCCAGCCGGTCCAGCGCCTCCAGGCCGAGCGCGTACTCGCGCAGCGCCAGCGAGCGCTTGTGGCCCAGCGCGCGCAGGCGCAGCCGGTCCAGGTGCTCGGTGTAGTCCGGTCCGTAGACCAGCCGCAGGTGCTCCCGGCCGCGCACCTTCAGCCCGGGCTGCACCAGACCGCCCGGGCGGCCGCCACCGCGCGGCGTGCGCGTCGGCGAGACCAGCGGCTTGACCACCATGCCCGCGCCGCCCGCCGCGGTCAGCTCGTCCCACCAGGCGGTGGCGGCGGCCCTCGACGCCTCGTCCTCGGTGTCCACGGGCACCCGGCGGGTACGGCGCAGCAGCGGCTCGCTCCGGGGCTCCGGGGCCGCGGTCGGGTCGGCGAAGGTGGCGGCGGTGGCGGCGGTGGCGGCGCTCTCGCCGGTCTCACCGGCTCCGTCGGCCCCGTCGGCGGCCGCCAGGCGGTCGGTCCAGGCCAGGTGCTCGTCGCGCGGGCGCACCGCGAGGTTCGCCCCCTCGGCCGCGAGCAGCTGGAACGGTGCGAGCCGGACGCCCGACAGGCCCTCGGTCGGCCAGCAGTAGCGCCGGTACGCCTCGGTGAAGGCCCGGGCGTCGGCCGCGCGCTGCCGCTGGCGGGCGGTCAGGCGGGCCAGGTCCAGGCCGCGGCCGGCCGCCCGCTCCAGCGCGGACAGCACCTCCGGGAGGGCGGCACCCGCCGCCGCCCCGACCGCCGCGTACTGACGGCGCAGCAGGTCCACCGCCTTGAGCGACCAGGGCATCAGCTCCGCGTCCAGCAGCAGCCAGCCGGTGGCCAGCTCCTCGAACAGCCCGGCGCGCTCGGCGGCCGCCCGGACCCGGCCGAGCACGGCTCCGGTCAGCTCCTCGTCGGCGAGGAAGGCGCGGCCGGTCCTGGTCCAGACCGCGCCGGGGCCGGCCACGCCGAAGCGCCGCTCCAGCGCGGCCCCGTCCCGGGCGACCAGCAGCACGGCGCGCGAGCCCGTGTGCTTCTCCTCGCAGACCAGGTGCCGCACGCCGTCCGCCCGGTAGCCGGCGAAGGCCTCCTCCGGGTGTTCCAGGTAGCCGTCCCGGCGGGAGGTGGCACTCGGCGCCATGGTCGGCGGCAGGTAGGCGAGCAACCGCGGGTCCAGCGCGAAGCGGCTCATCACCTCCAGCGCGGCGGCCGCGTTCTCCTCCCGGACGGCCACCCGTCCGAGCAGGCCGGTCTCGACCGTCCGGCGCCCGGCCACGTCGCCGAGGTCCAGCGGGCGGCCCTCCCGGGCGCCCGGCGCGTCGGTGATCAGCGGCCGCGCCGGGGCGTACCACTCGCGTTCGGCCTCGACGACCACCAGTTCGCGCTCCGGGTAGCGCAGCGCGGTCAGGCTGCCGCCGAAGACGCAGCCGGTGTCCAGGCAGACGGTGTTGTTGACGAAGCTCGCGGCCGGCACCGGGGTGTGGCCGTAGACCACCAGCGCCCGGCCCCGGTACTCCTCCGCCCACGGGTGGCGCACCGGCAGGCCGTACTCGTCGGTCTCGCCGGTGGTCGCCCCGTACAGCGCGTGCGAGCGGACCCGGCCGGAGTCGCGGCCGTGGTAGCGCTCCGGCAGGCCGGCGTGGCAGACCACCAGGGCGCCGCCGTCCAGCAGGTAGTGGCTGCCCAGGCCGCGCATGAACGCGCGGGCCCCGGCCCGGAACTCCTCGCTCTCCCCCGCCAGCTGGTCCAGTGACTCCCGCAGGCCGTAGGCGACGGTGACCTTCCTGCCGTCCAGCGCCCGGCCGAGCTTGCTCTCGTGGTTGCCCGACACGCAGAGCGCGTGGCCGGCCGCCACCATGCCCGTCACCAGGCGCAGCACGCCCGGGGTGTCGGGGCCGCGGTCGACCAGGTCGCCGACGAAGACGGCGGTCCGGCCTGCAGGGTGCACGGCGTCCACCGGGCGGCCCTCGGCGTCCCGGGCCAGGGCGTAGCCGAGCCGGGTCAGCAAGGTCTCCAGCTCGGAGCGGCAGCCGTGGACGTCGCCGACGATGTCGAACGGGCCGGTGAGGTGGCGCAGGTCGCTGTCGCGCCTCTCCAGCGCGATCCCCGCGGCCGCCACCGCGGCCTCGCCGCGCAGGACGTGCACCGTGCGGAAGCCCTCGCGCTCCAGGCCGGGCAGCGAGCCGCGCAGCTCCCGGTGCTGGCGGGGGATCACCTGGGCCGGCAGCCGCCGGTCCGGGCGGGAGCGGTTGCGCTCGGCGCACACCCCCGGCGGGACGTCCAGCACGATCGCGATCGGCGGCACGTCGTGCTCGCGGGCGATCGCGACCAGCCGGCGGCGGGCCTCGGGCTGGACGTTGGTGGCGTCCACGACGGTCAGCCGGCCGGCCGCCAGACGCTTGGCGACGATGTGGTGCAGGAGGTCGAAGGCCTCCGCGGAGGCGGACTGGTCGTTCTCGTCGTCGGCGACCAGACCCCGGCAGAAGTCGGAGGAGACCACCTGGGTGGGGCGGAAGTGGCGTCGGGCGAAGGTGGACTTGCCCGCGCCGCTGGTGCCGACCAGGACGACGAGGGAGACGTCCGGGACGGGGAGGCGGTGGGCGGCGGCGCTCCCGGCCGCTCCGGCCGTCGCTTCCTCGGCCGCTTCCTCGGCCGCTTCGTCGGTCATCGGGGCTCGTCTCCTTCGGGCGTCGCGGTCGCGGTGAACAGGGCCAGCTGGGTCGGGGCGCCGACCTCCTCGTCCTCCGGGCCGACCGGGCGCAGCTCCACGGTGTAGCCGTACGCGGCCGCGACGTTCCCGGCCCAGGCGCGGAACTCGGCCCGGGACCACTCGAAGCGGTGGTCGGCGTGCCGGGCGACGCCCGTCGGCAGGCCCTCCCGGCGGGTGTCGTACTCGGCGTTCGGCGTGGTGACCACGACCGTCCTCGGCCGGGCCGCACCGAACACCGCGTACTCCAGGGCGGGCAGCCGCGGCAGGTCCAGGTGCTCGACCACCTCGCACAGCACCGCCGCGTCGTAGCCCTTGAGCCGGGCGTCGGTGTAGGTGAGCGCTCCCTGCACCAGCGCCACCCGGGCCGCCTGACGCTCCGACAACCGCTCCAGGCCCAGCTTACGGCCCGCCGCCCGCAGTGCCCTGGTGGAGACGTCCACGCCGAGGATCCCGGTGAACCGGGCGTCCTTGAGCAGGTCGAGGATCAACTCGCCCTCACCGCAGCCGAGATCGGCGACCCGGGCGGCGCCGGCCTCGCGCAGTGCGGCGAGGACCGCGGCGCGGCGCTGCTCGGCGGGCGAGGGCTGCCCGGGCTCCGGCTGCTGGCGGGTCTCCTCGTCGGGCCACCGGAGCCGGGCCGGGTGGCGGCGGGTGATCAGGGCGCGCTCCGGGTGGGCGGCCAACCAGCCCTGACCGGCCGCGAGCAGCTCGTCCGCCTCCGCCGGGGCGCCCCCGTCCTGCTCAGCGCCGTCCAGCACCGGCAGCAGCACGGACAGCTGCCGGAGCGCGACGGCCGGCCGGACCGCCCGGGAGGAGAGCGCGACCCGCACGCAGCGGGAGACGCCCCACTCGGGGAACGAGGCGTCCAACGGGATCGCCGTCGCCTCGACCTGCCAGCCCAGCGGCTCGAACAGCCGGACCACCAGGGCCGGGCCGCCGCCCTCGCCGGCACCGTTCACGGACACGGCGGGCAGCTCGATCCGCAGCGGGCGGGCCCGGTCGGCCGGCTCGGGGCGGGCCGGGCGGTCGCCCTCCATGGCGGACCGGAACGCCGCCCGCAGCGCCCCCGCGAGCAGCGAGGAGGAGGCGTACGGGCGGTCGTCGACGTACCGGGCGAGCGCGGCGTCGGGCGGGCCGCCGCGCCCCCGGCCGTCGCCCCGGTCCTTGCGGGCCAGGGCGACCGGGTCGACCTCCAGCAGCAGTGCCGCCGTGCAGGCCTCGTCCCCCGCCTCGGGGTAGAAGACGTGGGCCTCGCCGTGCGCCGTGGCGACCCGCCGCACCTCGTCGGGGCGCCGGTGCAGCAGGGACGCGAGGTCCGTGGCCGGGGCCGCGGCGGTGCCGGTGGTGGAGATCGACATGAACACCCACCGGAGTATCGCCCAGCGCCCGAGCGCCGGCACCGGGTTTTCCGGCGCCGCGGGCCGCCGACCAGCAGGTCCTCGGGGCGCGTCCGCCCGGTGGGCGTGTTCGGCACCGCGGCGCCGCATTGGCTAACGTGCACGGTGTGACTGCTGAATCCACCTCGCCCGAATCCACCTCCCCGGCGACCGGCGCCGTGGCCGCCGGTCTGGCCACCCTCGCCGCCGACGGCACCGTCCTCGACACCTGGTTCCCCGCCCCCGCCCTGGCCGCCGAGCCCGGCCCGGCCGGCACCGTCCGCCTGACCGCCGAGCAGGCCGAGGCCGAGCTCGGCGCCGGCGCGGCCGAGGCGCTGCGCGCCGACGCCCGCCGTGGCGTCGAGGTGGTCGCCGTGCGCACCACCATCGCCTCGCTCGACGAGAAGCCGCTCGACACCCACGACGTGTACCTGCGCCTGCACCTGCTCAGCCACCGCCTGGTCAGGCCGCACGGCCAGAACCTGGACGGCATCTTCGGCCTGCTGGCCAACGTCGCGTGGACCAGCATCGGCCCCGTCCCGGTGGACAAGGTCGAGCAGGCCCGCCTCGCGGTGCGCGCCCAGGGCGGCCAGCTGGCCGTGTACGGGATCGACAAGTTCCCGCGGATGACCGACTACGTCGCCCCGACCGGCGTGCGCATCGCCCACGCCGACCGCGTCCGGCTCGGCGCCCACCTGGCCGTCGGCACCACCGTGATGCACGAGGGCTTCGTCAACTTCAACGCCGGCACCCTGGGCACCTCCATGGTCGAGGGCCGGATCAGCGCGGGCGTCGTCGTCGGCGACCACAGCGACGTCGGCGGCGGCGCCTCGATCATGGGCACCCTGTCCGGCGGCGGCAAGCAGGTCGTCTCGGTCGGCGAGCGCTGCCTGCTCGGCGCCAACGCGGGCATCGGCATCTCGCTCGGCAGCGACTGCGTCGTCGAGGCCGGCCTGTACGTGACCGCCGGCACCCGGGTCACCACGCCGGACGGCACGGTGGCCAAGGCCGTCGAGCTGTCCGGCCAGGACAACCTGCTGTTCCGCCGCAACTCGCAGAGCGGCGCGGTCGAGGTCATCGCCCGCTCCGGCTCCTGGGGCGGCCTGAACGCCGACCTGCACGCCCACAACTGACCCTCGGGCCGTGGCTGTCGGGGCCGGCGCCCGGGTGGTGCCGGCCCCCGACGGCCTGGGCCTCAGGGCTTGCGGTGGCGCCCCGGCGCCTTCCTCGCCCGGCGCGCGGCGCGCCCGGGCCGCGGTGCCCCCGCTCCCTCCGTGCCGTACAGGATCCGCTGGGCGGCGGCGTAGTCCTCGGCGACCGTCTCCGGCAGCCACTGGTAGCCGTCCCAGCGCACGATCAGCCGCGGTTCGCCCGGCGCCACATGGGCGCCCCGCTGCCGCCCGCCGGTGAGCCGTACGGCCCGCAACTGACCGACCGGCCGCAGCCGTTGCTCCCGCCTGGCTGCCCACGACGCCAGGGTTTCCTCCTCGTCCATCGCCCCAGTCTGGCCTCCCGACTCCGCCGCCCGACACCCGCGTCACCCGACCGGGCGAGGCGCGTTACGGCTGCTCCGCTCCCTCCTTTCGCACCGCGCTCCCCTCGTCACCTCCGCACGGGCTCCTGAGCACCACCAGCCGCTGGGTCGCCCTGGTCATCGCGACGTAGCGGTCGACCGCTCCCTCGACGCCCCCGCCGAAGGCCTCCGGATCGACCAGGACGACGAGGTCGAACTCGAGCCCCTTGGACAGCTCCGGGGTCAGCGACCGGACCCGTGGCCGCTCCTCGAAGCCGGGGGCGCCGATCACGCAGGCGATCCCCTCGGCGTGCTCGGCGAGCCAGCCGTCCAGGACGGCGTCCAGCTCCGCCACCGACCCGTGCGCGACGGGGATGCCGCTGCTGCGGACGGAGGTCGGCACGTTGGCGTCCGGCAGCGCGGCCCGGATCACGGGCTCGGCCTCGGCCATGACCTCCTCCGGCGTCCGGTAGTTGATGCTCAGTGAGGCCACCGTGACCCGGTCGAGCCCGATCCGCTCCAACCGCTCCGGCCAGGACTCCGCGAACCCGTGCCGGGCCTGCGCCCGGTCCCCGACGATGGTGAAGCTCCGGGACGGGCAGCGCAGCAGCAGCATCTGCCACTGCGCGTCGGTCAGCTCCTGGGCCTCGTCCACCACGATGTGCGCGAACGGGCCGGCCAGAACGTCCCGGTCGGCGTCGGGCAGGGCCGTCTCGTCGACCAGGGTGTCCTGGAGGTCCCGCCCGCGCAGCATCGTCACCGCGCCCTCTCCGTCGTCGTCGGCCCGCAGCAGGTCCCCGATGACGTCGGCCATCCGCGCGCGTTCGGCCGTGGCCGCGGCCTCCCAGCGGCGCCGGCGCCCGTCCGCCCGCGGATCGCCGAGCCGTTGCCGGGCCGCGTCCAGCAGCGGCAGGTCGGGCACCGTCCAGGCCTGCGGCGCGTCCTTGCGCTGGAGCCTGCGGACCTCCTCGGGCGCCAGCCAGGGCGCGCACATCCGCAGGTAGGCGGGCACCGACCAGAGGTCGCCGACGAGGTCGGCCGGGTCGAGCAGCGGCCAGGCCCTGTTCAGCGTCTCGACCAGCTCCCGGTCCTGCCGCAGCGACCGGCGGAACAGGTCGAGCGGGACTCCCTCCTCCTCGTCCAGCTTGTCGATCAGGATCGTGGCCAGCTCCTCCCAGATCTGCTCGCGGGCCTCGTTGTGGGGGGTGCCCGGGTCCGGTGCGGCGAACGCGTCGGACCAGTCCTCGGCGCTGAGCCAGAGGTCGGCCCAGGGGGTGGTGACCTCCATGCCCTCGGCCGGCGGCTCCTCGTAGAACCGGACGGCCGTCTCGATCGCCCGCACCATGTCGGCCGAGGACTTCAGGCGGGCCGCCTCCGGATCCGGCTCGGCCCCGGCCCGTGCCCCCTCGGCGACGAGGTCCCGCAGGGTGCAGGTGCGCACCCCCTCCTCGCCGAGGCTGGGCAGGACGTCGGCGACGTAGGCCAGGTAGGGCTGGTGCGGGCCGACGAACAGCACCCCGCCGCGCCGGTGGCCGAGCCTCGGGTCGGCGTAGAGCAGGTACGCGGAGCGGTGCAGCGCCACGACCGTCTTCCCGGTGCCCGGGCCGCCGTCCACCACCAGGGCACCCCGGGACCCCGCCCGGATGACGGCGTCCTGGTCCGCCTGGATGGTGGCCAGCACGTCCCGCATCCGGGCCGAGCGGTTGCCGCCCAGGCTGGCGATGAACGCGGACTGGTCGTCCAGCGCGGCGTGCCCCGCCAGGGCCTCGGCGGTGAACACCTCGTCCCAGTAGTCGCCGATCCGGCCGCCCGTCCAGCGGTACCGGCGCCGGCTCACCAGGCCCATCGGGTCGGCGTGGGTGGCCGCGAAGAACGGCTCGGCCGCCGGCGAGCGCCAGTCGACGAGCAGCCGGCGCCCCTCGCTGTCGGTGAGCCCGAGCCGCCCGACGTACACCGGCTCCGGGTCGTCCGCACGGACGACCCGGCCGAGGCAGAGGTCCAGGCCGAAGCGGCGCAGGGCGCGCAGCCGGCTGGTCAGCCCGTGCACCTCGACGTCCCGGTCCATCGCCGCCCGGCCGAGGCCGCCCGGCTCGCGGCGCAGCGCGTCGAGGCGGTCGGACAGCTCGGCGACCGACTGCTCCAGGCTCTCCGCGACGGCCGCGAAGTGCCGCTCGTCCTCACCGATCAACGCAGGGTCGGCCTTGGCGGCGAGGCGGGCGGGAAGGTCGAAAGCGCTGGTGGTGCGGCTGTTCATGGCATCAGCTCCGATCTGAGGCCTGCGATTGTGCGCCACCACGGGGGCCTTGCCGCAAGACCCCCCGTGCGCTATACCTTGAGAGTGGCGAGGGGTGTGTTTCCCCCTCCTTCTCCTTCCTCCACCTCTCGGCCCCCGCGACCGCGCCTAGCCGAGGCGGCGCCGTGACGGCAACCCCGGCTCACCCGGGAGGCTTACCGCACAGCGGAGTTGGACCGCATCGGGTGGTGTCCGGGTGACGGCGTCCGGAGCGGTTCGTTGGGTGCTACGGCGGCGGTGGGTGCCCCGGTGGCGGGCGACTGCCGCCTCCCGCCGTGCGGTCCGAGCCACCATCGGCCGCTCCACGCCGCACCACCGATCCGAAGAGGTCCCGCAATGTCCGAACCATCTGCCACGCCGCAGTTCCCGAGCGACCCGACGGGCTCGGCCGACGGCACCTCGGCCGGACCCGCCACCCCCAAGAGCCTGCTGGAGCAGATGCAGGAACTCCTCGCCTCCGTCACCGCGGACCTCGCCGAGCTCCAGGGCTCCGTCCCCGGGAGCACCGGTGCCACCGCCTACCCGACCGGCACGGACACCTCCGAGACCTCGGACGCGCCGGGCAGCCGGTAGCCCGCCGCCCGTTCCTCCTCGGCCGGCCCGTCCGCACCGGGCGGGCCGCCGCCCTCCGCGGGCCCGGCGCCGCCCGGAGGCCCGGCGTCGCCCGTGCCGGGCGGAGGGCCGGCGTCACCCGGCGGCCCGAGCCGGACCACCAGTAACGGCGCCCCGCCGGCCGCCCGCTCCCGCGCCGCCCCGCCGAGCGCCACCGGCTCCGCCTCCTCGGAGCGGCCCGCCGCCGCGCGCAGCAGCAGCACCGTCAGGTCCTTGCACTCCGACACCGCGTCCACGCCGTCGATGCACGTCCAGTAGAGGCTCTCGGTGTCCGCACCGCAGGCCAGCACCACCAGCGTCTCGCCGACCTCCTGGAGCAGCCCGTCCAAGGCCCCCAGGGCCGGCGCCAGCTCCCCGAGCCCGGTGAGCCGCGCGGCCCGGCCGCCGCTCACCAGAGCGGCCCGGACGACCGAGCGGTCCAGGCAGACCGCCGCGTGCGCCCCGGCCTCGGACAGCTGCTGCCCCAGCCCGCTGAACTCCTCGTCCTCCGCCTCTGCCAGCCTGGCCCCCACCGCCTCGGTGAGCAGCGCGGCCTGCCGCGCCTCGGCCAGCACGTCCGGTACGTGCCTGGCCTGCGCCAGGGCGTGCCGGGCCGTCTTGATCAGTCGCAGCGCCTCCATGGCCACCGCTCCTCCCGCTCGCTGTCGCCGTCGCCACGGACCGCCGGGAGTGGCGGCCGCGCGGTGACGGCTGGTCACGGCGAAAGCGTGCGAGGAAGAGCGCGAGCGCGCATCCGCGTTGTCAGAAGCTGTGGAAAAGTCGGGGGCTGTGGATAACTTCCGTCCCTCACACGGGTTGGTCGTCCACGTCCGGGTTGACGGAGGCCGCGTCCAGGCGCTCCCGGGCCTCGGCACCGGCCGCGTCCGTCGGCACCGGGAAGCGCCGCTCGTTCCGCTCGATCTTGGCCGCCAGTGCCGCCAGCGGATCCACCCCGACCACCGTGCAGAACTGGAGCAGGTACGCGAGCACGTCCGCGACCTCGTCGTGCACCCGGTGCGCGCGCTCCGGGTCGGACATCACCGCCGCCGCCTGCTCGGGCGTCAGCCACTGGAAGATCTCCAGCAGTTCCCCCGCCTCCACGCTCAGCGCCGCCGCCAGGTTCTTCGGGGTGTGGAAGGGCTCCCACCGCCGGGCCGCCGCGAAGTCCGCCAACCGCTGCCGCAACCCGTCCACCGTGGGCCCCACCGGCCCCGTCGCTCGTTCGTTCACCCCTCCAGGTCTACCGCATCCCGGCCCGCGGCCCCACCGGCCCCACCGGCTCCCGCGGCCCCACCGGCCAGCACGGCTCCACCGGCTCCCGCGGCCCCACCGGCCGGCACGGCTCCACCGACTGCCGAGGACCCACCGGCCGGCACGGCCCTGGTCCCCGCCGAAGAGCCGCCCCCCGCAGACCTGCCACCCGCCCCGGCCCCGGCCGCCTCCCCGCGCCCGCCCTGGACCGGCACCCGCGGCACCTGCGGCCGAAGCACGGTGAACCCCGAGTCCGGATCCCGCCGGCACTCGACGAGCACCGCCCCGCCCCCGGAGGCCCCGGCCAGCGCCTCCCGCGCCGCCGCCGGCTCCTGGAGGGCCGCGACCACCCGCAGCTGGCTGCGCTCCGCCATCTCCCGCGCCAGCCGCAGCAGCGCGGCGGCCTGTTCGACGGAGAGCCCCGCCCCCAGGTCCTCGGCCAGCACGGTGAGCTGCCGGTGCGCCCAGGGCACCTCGGTGGCCACGTCGAGGTCGAGCACCCCGGCCCCGGTCAGCAGCACCGCGGCGAAGGCGAGGTGGCGCAGCATGCCGTCGGAGGCCTGGTCGGCCCCGGTGCGCCCGAGGACCCCCTCGTCGAACACGGCGAGGACCCGCTGCACGCCCGCGGTCTCGCGCTCGGCCAGGGCGAGGCCGAGCAGCGGGTGCGGCGCGACGGCCTGCACGGCGCGCAGCAGCTGCCCGTACCGGCGCTGGCACTCGTTGCTCAGCCGGGCGACGACGGCGGAGATGTTGGCGGCGTTGCTGCGCAGCCGGGCCTGCGGGTCGGCCCGGGCCCAGCCGCGCATCAGCGCGGGGACGGGGTGCAGCGGGAAGACCTCGCGCAGCGCGGTGAGCAGGTCCTCGCTGGCGGCGAGGACCAGGCACTCCCCGGCCGACGACCCGGCGACCCGCAGCGGCAGCTGCGCGGTGATCATCGTGCCACTGGGGAACGGCGCCCGGATGTCGCCCTGGCGGGTGTCGTTGTGCCAGCAGACGTTGACCCGCCGGTTGCGGACGTCCTGCTCGCCGGTGTCCATCAGGGTCCGGCCGTCGAGGGTGAGCGACTCCCGGGCGATCCGGACCGGCCCGTCGGTGCGGATCACCGCGTCGAGCCGGATCAGGCCGTGCGGCGAACGGACGGTGCAGCCGAGGATGATCGCGTCCCGCCCGTGCGGGACACAGCCGGCCAGGCCGCCGCGGACGGGCCCGGCCAGCGGGCCGGTGCGCTCCGGCAGCCCGTCCAGCGAGCCGGCGATCTCCTCGCCGAGGGCGAGCCGGGAGAGCACGGCCAGCGCGTCGAGGGCGTTGGACTTGCCGACCCCGGCGGGCCCGTGCAGCACGGTGAGGGGCGCGAGCGGCAGCACCGCGCGCCGGTAGGACTTGAACGAGGTGAGCCGGAGCTCCTCGACGGTGGGGCGGGGCACGGGCGGCCGGTCGGGCCCCGGGGCTCCGGGGCGGAGGCGGGACGGCCCTGCGGGTCCGGTAGCGTCGCGGTTCACCCGTGGGACGTTAGCCGCAGGCCGACCGGCAGAAACGTGCCTGCGCGGCAGATTCATCCCAACGTGGCGGTCAGCGCCGGTACGCCGCCACCGTCACCGAGGCCGTCACCTCGACCGGCTCCGGCAGTTCCGCGAGCGCGGCACCGAGCCGCTCCGGATCGGTGTGCCAGGCGCTCGGCCCCATGCCCACGACGGTGCGCACGTCCTGCGGGCCGAGCCGCAGGACGAACTCGACCTCCCGCCGCCCCACGGGCTCCAGGTACGGCCCGAGCTTCTCGTCGATCCGCCGCTGCTTCTCCTCGTCCACCGACAACAGCCCCAGCGCGTCGACGAGTTCGCGCAGGTGCCGGGCGGTCGGCGAGACCAGCAGCAGGGTCCCGCCGGGGCGCAGCACCCGGCGGATCTCGGGCCCGTTGCGCGGCGCGAAGACGTTGAGCACCAGGGCGGCCGAGGCGTCCCGCAGCGGCAGCGGGCGCCAGGCGTCGCACACCACGGCGCCGATCCGGGGGTGCGCCCTGGCAGCGCGGCGCAGCGCGAACTTGGAGATGTCCAGGGCCGCGCCGACCGCACCGGGCAGGGCGTCCAGGACGTGCGCCAGGTAGTGGCCGGTCCCGGCGCCGAGGTCGGCGACCAGGCCGTCGCCCTCCCCGGCGGCCCCGAGGGCAGCCGGGCCGGCCGGGTCGGCGAAGGCGGCGGAGGCGGCCTCGGCGAGCGCCTCGGCGATCGGCCGGTAGTGCCCGGCGGCGAGGAAGTCCGCCCGGGCCGCGACCATTCCGGCGGTGTCCCCGGTACCGGTGTGGGCGTCGCCGGGGAGGAGGCTGACGTAGCCCTGCTTGGCGAGGTCGAAGCTGTGCCCGGCCGGGCAGCGCAGGCTGCGGTCGTGCCGGGTGAGGGCCTGCGCGCAGTGCGGGCAGGCCAGGTAGCGCTCGATGTCCTGGAGCAAGGTTCCGTCTTCTCTCGCCGTGCGCCCCGGCCGGTCGGGGCGCCAGCCAGCCTAACCACCCCGGCGGGCCCGCCGCCCCGGCCACGCCCCGGCTGCCCCGCCGCCCCGGCCGACCGCCCCGACCGGCCCTACCGCGCGCGCCCGCCTCCGACTCCGCCCCCGGCCCCACGCCCCGCGAGCGCCCGCCCCTGCTCCGCCCCGGAGCGTTCCGCCCCGACCCGCAGCGCCAGCGCCACCAGTGCCTCCGGCGCGCCGGCCCGGCCGCGGACCCCGGGGAAGGCGTTGACGTCCACGATGACCGGGTCGGCCGGCCCGTCGAGCAGGTCGACCCCGTACACGTCGAGACCGAACACCTCGCCGACCCGCAGGGCGAGCGCGGCCCGCCCGGCGGGCGGCTCCCAGTCCTCCGCCCGCCCCGACTCCCCCGTGCCGGTGGCGAGTTCGGACCGCCTCCGGGCCGCGAACACCTGCCCGTCGACCACCCACAGCTTCTGGTCCCAGCCCGTCCCGGGCACGAACGGCTGCGTGACGACCGGCTCCTCGGGCCAGCGCCGGGCCAGTTCCCGCAGCCGGGCCGGTCCGTCCACCCGGGCGACCAGGTCGTGCCGCCGACTGTGCCGGCTCTTCACCACGAACGGGTAGGCCGGGTCGGTGAGTTCGCCCAGCTGTCCGGCCGCCTCGGTGGCCGCGAACGGCAGCCCGGCGGCGCGGGCGAGGCCGGCCATCCGCACCCGGTCCTGGCACAGCCCGGTGGCCGCCGCCGAGTTGACCACCGGTGCGCCGCGCCGCTCCAGCTCCGCGGCCAGGGCCAGCGCCTCCGGCGTACGGGCCTTGAGCAGGTAGACGTCCGCGAGCCCGGCCACCGGCCCCGCGGGCGGGACGGCCTCGACCCGGTGCCCCCGGCGCGCCAGCAGCTCGGCGGCCGCCGCCAGCACCGGGTGCCCCGGATCGCCGGTGATCAGTCCGATCCTCACAGCAACTCACCCTCGCCGAAACCCACTTGCCCGTACGGGTCGCGGCCCGCGGGCACCAGTTCGGCGGGCCCGCCGGGCAGCGACACGGCCGTGCCGCTGCGGGCGAGCCGCAGCACCGCCCGGGCGACCCGGGCGACCGCGTCCGGCACCTGCCGGAAGCTCGGGAAGTCGTTGACGTCCACCACCACCGGCCCGTCCGGCCCCAGCAGCACGTCCACCCCGTACAGGTCCAGCCCGAACACCTCGCCCACCTGCGCCACGATCCGGGCGACGCTCCCCGGCAGCGGCACCTGCCGCTCGCGCACGCCCTGCCCGGGGTGCAGCGGGGAGGAACGCTCCGTCGCGAAGAACTCGCCGTCGACGCAGTACACCTTGAGGTCGGTCCCCGAGTTGGGCACGTACGGCTGGGCGATCAGCAGCCCCTCCCCCGCCAGCTCCGGCCCGATCTCCAGCAGCCGGTCGGGGGTGCGCACCAGCCGCACGGCGCGCCCGGAGCTGCCGTCGGCGGGCTTGACCACCAGCGGGTACTCGGCGGCCGGGATCTCCGCCAGCCGCTCCCAGCGGGCGGCCGCGTACGTCACCGGGACGGGCAGCCCGCGGGTGCGGCCGATGACCGCGGCGAGCGCCTTGTCCCGGACCCCGCGGATCGAGCGCACGTCGTTCACCGTGGTGAGGCCGACGGCGGCGGCCGACTCCAGCAGGGTCAGCCCGGGGCCGCCGGACACGGTCTTCAGCACCCAGGCGTCATGGCTGCCGGCCCGGACCTCCTCGGAGATCGCCAGCAGCGAGTCCCCGGGGCGCAGCACGTCCACCCGGTGCCCCCACGCCGTGAGTCGGCGTGCCACGTCGAGCGGCATGCCGTCGTACCGGTAGTGCTCCTCCACCAGAAAGCAGAGCCTCATCGGCCTGTCTTCCCCCTCGCCTCGCCGACCGCAGACTCCGCCGTCCCCCGCGGCGGAGCTGTAAAGGCTTCAGCATGCACGCCGTAGCCGCACAAGATCGCTCCGAGCGGGTAAGCGTTCGGCAACAATCGACCCCGGAACGTCACTACCGACTCCCCGCACCCGCACTCGCGGCACCGGCGCCGACACCCCGGAACGGCCCGCACCGGCCCCGCGAGGCCCGCGGCCCGCCCCGACAAACCGGTGGCGGCCCCCCGGCGGCCCTGCTTGGATGCACGCCGTGACCCCTGTCGATCATGATTCCGACCGCGCCCTGCTCGACGAGATCGAGCGCTACTACGACGCCGTGCCGCGCAGCGCCGCCCACACCGAGGACTTCGGACCGCTGACCCTCTTCGTCCGCCGGGACGACGCCGGCTGGCCCTACTACGCCCGTCCGACCCTCGGCCACGACGGCGCCGCCGCCACCGCCGAGGACGTCCGCCGGGTGCTGGAGCGGCAGCGGGAGCTGGGCGCACCGGAGGCCTTCGAATGGGTGGCCGAGCAGAACCCGGAGCTGCGGGCCGCGGTCGAGGCCGCGGGCCTGACGGTGCACGAGCACCCGCTGCTGGTGCTCGGTCCGCAGGACGGCGCGGCGCCGGCGCCCGAGCTGCCGGAGCGGCTGGAGGTCCGGGTGCTGGCGTCGGACGCGCCGGAGCTGGCCGCCGCCGTGGCCGTCCCGCACGTGGCCTTCGGCGCCCCCGGCACCGCCGTCGGGGCGGCCGGGTCGAGCGAGCTGGCCGAGGTCGCGGCGGCGTCGGCGGCCGACGGCAGTGCCGAGCGGACCGCCCGACGGATCGCCGAGGGCACCACCGTGCTGGCCGCGGCCTTCGAGGACGGCGCACCGCTGTGCGCGGGCCAGCACAACCCGGTGGGCGCGGTCACCGAGGTGGTCGGGGTGGGTACGCTCCCGTCCGCACGCCGCCGCGGGCTGGGCCTGGCGGTCACCGCGGCCCTGGTCGCGCACGCCCGGGCGACCGGGGTGCGGACGGTGTTCCTGTCGGCCTCCGACGAGGACGTCGCCCGGATCTACCGCCGGGCCGGCTTCCGCTCCTTCGCGACGGCCCTGATCGCGGAGCGCGCCGACACGCAGGGGAGCGGCGCCGAGCAGGAGCCCGCCGACGACCGGCCCGCCACCGCCTGACGCCCGGCCCCCGACGGGGGCGGCGCCGGTCAGTCGTCGTCCTCGTCCTCGTCGTCCGCCCCGGCGACCCCCTCACCCTCCGCCTCGTCGACCACCCAGGCCGCCAGCCGCTCGGCGACGCCGGACACCCCGAGCCGCCCCTCGCGGATGGCCCGGGAGAGGCTGCGCACCTCGCGGGCCGTGGTGGCCACGGTGCAGCCGCTGGCGACCAGGTACGCGTAGGCGACGGCGGTCGCGAAGAGCTCGTTGGTCTTCTCCAGCGCGGGCACCCGGATCAGCTGGTGCATCAGCGCGGCGGCGCGGTCCTGCGGTTCGGGGTAGACGGCGATGTCGAATATCTCGGCCTGGTGGCGGGTGACCGCCGCGAGCAGCGAGCCGTAGTCGGTGACCGGCGGATCACCGGGCGTGTACTGCTCGGCGGTCATGAGCAGCCATGAGAGGTCGACCTCCAGCTTCAACGGCGCACGTCCTGGAGGTCTCCCGGCTCCCCGAACTCGGCGAGGAAGGCCGACTCGTACTCCTTCATGAACTGCGCGGCCGCGTCCACGAAGGCCCGCCCGGACTCGCCCATATCCTGTTGGACCAGGCGCTCGATGTACTGGTTCATGGAGATCCCCTGCTGCTCCGCCCGTTCCCGGGCCATCTCGGCGGTCGTGGCGTCGACCCGCACGTTCAGCTGCTTCTTACCCATGCCGTTCAAGCTAGCGCTCAAGTGCTAGCACAACAAGGGCGCGCGCTCACCGCCCGCACACCTCCCGCACGCCCTCGCGCAACCTCGGCGTCACCGGAACGCCGCACCGCCGGACGGCCGCACCAGTCCCGGAACGCCGGAGGCCGGGCCCGCGGCGGCTGCCACGGACCCGACCTGCGCCCGGCCCGGGCCGGCCCGGGCCGGGCCCGACCCCGCCGGGACGGGAGGAGGATCAGAACCGGGTGCTGACGGTCACCCCGCTGAAGTCCGTCTTCGCGTAGAGGCTCACGTAGCGGTAGCCCGCCGTCGGGTTGGTCACCGTGATGCTCTGGGTGGTCCCCGGGTCGGTGGACGAGGCGGTGTAGGCGCTCGGCGAGGCCCAGGTGCCGTCGTTGTAGTAGAGGTACGCGGTGCCGGTGCCCCCGGAGGCGGTGACCTTCAGGGTGCTGGTGCCGGCCGGCAGGTAGACGTACAGGTAGTCCAGGTCGCCCGCGGTCGCCGACAGGCCCGTCCGCGAGCAGTTCCGGCCGAGCGCGTCGGTGCGCGGGTCGGTGCAGGCCGGCGGGGTGGTGCCGCCGCTGCCCGTGGTGACGGTGACGGAGGCCGGGGTGCTGGCGGTCCGGCCGGTGTCGTCGGTGGCGGTCAGCGCGACGGTGTAGGTACCGGCGGCCGCGTAGGTGTGGGTCGGGTTCTGCTGGTCGGACGAGCCGCCGTCACCGAAGGTCCAGTGCCAGGCGGTGATCCGGCCGGGCCCGGTCTGGACGGACCGGTCGGTCAGGGTGACGGTCGCGCCGGACACCGACTGGCCGAACAGCGCGGTCGGGCCGGCCGCGTAGCAGGCGCCGCCGGCGCAGGCGTCGAGCCAGGCGTCGAAGTCGGCGTCGTAGCGGGTGCCGAGGCCGTCGTAGACCGCGTAGCCGCCCTGGTAGTCGCCGACGCGGAAGCGCGCGAGCATGGCGTCGATGTCCGCCGGGTGCTTCTCGACCATGTACCGGACGGCCAGGTAGCCCCACGGGTAGGTGCGCACGGTGTCCGAGTTGCCGTACGTGTTCTGGAAGAGGGTGCTCAGCTTGTAGGTGTGCTTGGCCGCCTCGGCCATCGCCTGGGTGTCGGTGGTGCCGCGGTAGGCGTAGGACTGGTACTCGGCGACGCCCTCGATCCACCAGATGTCCGGGACGGAGATCTCGGTGGAGAAGTTGCCCTTGAGGTCGTAGATGTTGTCCAGGTAGTGCGTGTACTCGTGGTTGAGGTTCCACACGTTGGCGGTGAATCCGTCGTTCCAGGACTTCTGGTACATCACGCACACGGCCCGGTTGTTCGGGTCGGTCGGGTCCATGACGGTCTGTCCGCCGTTGTCGGTGGAGTTGCCGAAGATCGCCCAGGAGTACGTCAGGTAGTCCGCCTGGTTGGCGAAGACGGCGAGCGTGAGCTCCTTGTCGTACTGGCCGGGGATCGGGCCGTCGTCCTTCACCAGCTTGTGGAAGAAAACGTCCTCGCCGCGCAGGCTGGAGCAGACCGCGGCCAGGTCGGCGGGCGACAACGCCTCCGTGAGGATGGTGCGGTTGTCGCAGACCAGCCGGTTCGGCAGCACCGCGGCGGTCAGCTTGGCCGGCAGGTCGCAGGTGCCGTAGTACGAGCACTGGCCGGGGTCGAAGCTGTTGGCCTGGTAGGCGGTGTGGACGTACAGCGGGCCGGTGGCGCCGGTGATCTGCGCACCGTCGAGGACGGCCTTGACCTTGCCCTTGAGCGCCGCCTCGACGGCCGGGCCGTCGCCGACCATCCGGCCGAGGTCGTTGCCCGCGTTGACGTCCAGGTAGGCGTTGGCCGTGCCGAGCAGGTCCTTGTGGTTCAGCGCGAAGTCGCCCAGCGTGGTGCCGATGCTCGGGTCGGCGCTGACCGCGGCGACGAAGTCCGGGTTCCAGTTGCCCCGCCACAGCGGCGCGGAGAGCACCGCGTTGACCGCCTTGAGCATCTTCGGGTACGCGTGGTACGAGCTGTCGTACGACGTCAGCACCTGCTTGTAGACGCCCAGGTAGTCGCCCTGGAGGTCGGCGCTGTCGGTGAGCACGAGCACCTCGTTGAGCACGGCGCCGTTGGCGTCGCTGACGTCGGTGCGGTGCGGGGCGGCGAAGAACGCGTCGAGGGCCGCCTTGGAGGCGCGGGCCAGGGCCGCGTCGTACGGGCCCACCGCGTCCGCGTTGTTCGACTGCACGTACCAGCCGGCCCGCTGGAAGAGCACCAGCTGCAGGATGGCCGTCGAGTTGTCGCCGGTGTAGCCGCCCGCCATGGCCCGGAAGGCGTCGGCCACGGTGAGCATCTTCGATTCCTTGAAGACGGCGCCCGCGTCGGTGCCGGTGAGGTTGAACAGCGTGTTGACGCAGTCGGTGGTCGAGCCCTCGATGAAGGAGACCAGGTCGGCCCCGCTGCGGCTGCCGAAGTCGGCCGCGGTGCAGCTCTGCGCGGCGGTGGCCGCCCCGGTGGCGCCGCGGGCAGCGGGGGCCTGCCCGGCCGCCGGCGCCTTCGGCTCGGCCGGGCGGGACGCGCTCTGCACGGCGGTGCCGGCCGGCTGGCCCATCACGAGCTGGCCGAGCAGCGCCGGGGGCAGCGGCTCGGCGGCCAGGGCGGGGGCCTCCTCGGCACGGGCCCGGGCGGCCGGGTCGACGGCGAGGAAGGCGCCGAGCGGCTTCGGCACCGCGGCGCCCGGGTCGGCCGCCGGGGCACCGGCCAGGGGCCGGGCGGCCGTCCCGGCGCCGGACGAGGCGCCGGACGAGGCGCCGGACGAAGCGGCGGACGCGCCGGACGAGAAGGCGGACGGGGCAGCGGACGGGACGGCGGACGCCGCGGCCGGCAGCAGGGTGGCGGCCGCGCAGCAGCCGGCGACGAGGCCGGCCAACAGGGTGGGGAGGGGTATCCGTGGGCGCACTGGTGGGGTCCTTCTCCGTGTGGGGGAGGCGCTGGGAGGGCTGCCGAGCGTCGGGGGAACGCGTCATGATCCTGCCAGCGCCGGAGGAGTGGAACAATGTCACAGGTCATATGACATAGAGTGAGTCGCCCATAACACCGGCGCGGCCCCCTACTGCCGGTAGGTCCGCGCGGCCCACGCCTGGAAGCTCGGTGCCGCCGCGATCAGGTCCCGGTACGCCGCGACGGCCGCCCCGAACAGCGTCTCCACCAGCTCCCCGCCCACCGCGGCCGGCCGCCAGACCAGCAGCTGCCGCACCCAGATCGGCGTCCCCGCCAGCGGCTTGACCACCACCTCGGCGAGCGGCCTGGTGGTGGCCTGCACGAGGGAGACGCCGAGCCCGGCGGCGACCATCTCCTGGAGCTCCAGCCGGCCGCCGAGGAACTCGTGGACGGTCGCCGGGGCGAACCCCGCCGAGGCGCAGGCCCCGTGGAAGACCGGGTGCCAGCCCGCCCCGTCGTCGGGGGTCAGGAACCACTCCTCCTCCGCGAGGTCCGCGAGGGCCACCTCGGCACGGTGGCGCAGCCGGTGGCCGGCCGGCAGCGCGACGAAGACGGGCTCCGTGACGATGCCGCGGTGCGCGACGGACGGCGGGTGGCGCAGCTCCCGGCCCGGGTAGTCCACGGCCACCGCGGCGTCCGCCCCGTCCCGCTCCAGCAGTTCGACGATGTCCGAGGAGCGGTAGACCGACGTCACGGTGAGGCGCTGCCCGGGCCGCTGGTGCCGGGCCCGGGCGACCAGTCCGGGCAGGATCGGGGCGTTGGTCGCCGCCAGTCGCAGCTCGCGCGGGGCGGGCCCGGCCGGGGCCCCGGGGCGGCGGCCCAGGCGGTCGGCGCGGGCGAGCAGCTCCCGGGCGGCGGCCAGCACCTCCGCCCCGAAGCCGGTCGGCGCGACCCCGGCCGCGGTGCGTTCGAACAGCTGGGCGCCGAGGTGGCGCTCGATCCGGCGCAGCTGGGTGCTGGTCGCCGGCTGCGAGGCGCCGAGCAGGGCGGCGGCCCGGCCGACGCTCCCGGTGTCGGCGATGGCGCACAGCACCCGCAGGTGCCGCAACTCCAACTCCATGGCGCTCCCCCTCACGCACCGGCCCTCCCGGACCGGCGGCGCGGGCGGCTGCCACCCAGGGCGGTGCAACGGCACACATCACATGTCAGCGGCTCACCTTCGCCCCGGCGCATCGGCTCGTCAAGCCCCCGCCCGGGGCCCGGCGGCACTCCGCGCCGGACCTTTTACCAAGACATTGCCCCCGCCTGACCCCGCGCCGCCGGGCCCGTCCGCGGCCGCCGTGCCCCCACCGGGAGGAGCGGGACTTGAAGACCGCCGCACCGTCCGGGACGCTGATAGACCCGCTGCGTTCCCCCGGGCGGGCGCCGACCGCTGCGGAGGCCGACCGATGACAGCCCTGTTCGACGATGAGCTGCGCGAGCAGCTCACCCGAGCCCGCCGGGAGCTCGCGGCGGCCCGGGCCGAAGGGGACGCCGACGGCGTCCAGGCGTACGAGGGCCGGGTGGCCGCGCTCCTGCGGCTCGCGGCCCAGCACGGGATCGAGCTCCCGCACAGCGCCGACGAGGAGGAGCACGAGGGGTAGCCGGCCCGGGGTCCCGCGAGCCGGGCCCCGGGACGACGCGCCGGAGGCGGCCACCCCCACGGGTGACCGCCTCCTGCCGCGCCTCCACGGCGCCCGGGATCACCCCGGGATCACTCCCCGGCCGGCTCCAGGATCGCCACGCACTCGAAGTGGTGCGTCATCGGGAACAGGTCGAAGGCCCGCAGCGACACCGGCCGGTAGCCGCCCTCGCGGAAGAACTTCAGGTCCCGGGCGAGCGCCGCCGGGTCGCAGGCCACGTACGCGATCCGGCGCGCCTCCAGGCCGACCAGGTGGGCGACGGTCTCGCGGCCGGCGCCCGAGCGCGGCGGGTCCAGCACGATCAGGTCGGTCGCGGTGATGCCGGTGCGCGGCAGCAGCGTCTCGACCCGGTCGCACTCGATCCGCACGTTGTCCAGCGCGGCCAGGTTGTGCCGGGCGTCGACCACGGCCTGCTTGGCCGACTCGATGCCGAGCACCGCGCCGTCCTCGCCGACCCGGTCGGCCAGCGCTCCCGCGAACAGGCCCACGCCGCAGTACAGGTCGAGCGCGTTCTCGCCCCACTGCGGGTCCAGGCCGTCCAGCACCGCGTCGACCAGGGTGTCCGGCGCCTCCGGGTGGATCTGCCAGAAGCCGCCGTTGCTGACCCGCCAGGTCCGCCCGGCCGCGCGCTCGCGCACGAAGCTCCGCCCGTGCACCTTGTGCACGTCGCCCTGGTCGTCCACCCGGGCGATCGACACCGGCTTGTCCAGCTCGACCAGCGGCAGCTGGGCGCCGTCGCGCGGGGTCAGCACCACCTGGCGGTCGGAGGAGCCGGTCGCGGCGACCGCCTCGACGCTCGCCACCCCCGGCCAGTCCCGGGCCTCGATGCCCAGTTCGGTGACGCCCTCGGCGGCGATCAGGCAGCGGTCGATCACCTGCACGTCGTGCGAGCGGTGCTTGCGCAGGCCGACCTTCCCGGTCTCCGCGTCCACCGCGTACTGCACCCGGGTGCGCCAGGCCGGCACCTGCCCGGCCGGCAGCTTGCCGCCGACCGGCTCGACGCTGCCGTCCCAGCCCGCCTCGGCCGGGGTGAGCCCGGCCAGCTTGGCCAGCTGCTCGGTCAGCACCGCCGCCTTGAGCTTGCGCTGGCCGCCCGGCGTGACGTGCTGCCAGTCGCAGCCGCCGCACCGGCCCGGCCCGGCGAACGGGCAGGGCGCCTCGATCCGGTCCTTGGCGGGCTCCAGCACCTCCACCGCGTCGGCCCGCAGGAACCGCGAGGTGGTCGTCCCGTCGGTCACCAGCGCGACGACCCTCTCCCCGGGCAGCGCGTGCCGCACGAACAGCACCCGCCCCTCGTGCCGGGCCACGCAGTGCCCGCCACCGTGCGCGACCGGGCCGACCTCGACCTCGTAGCGCTGCCCGGCCAGCGGCTCCCCGGACGGCGCCTCGGGCCGGCCGGGCCGCGCGGCGGCGGTGCGCAGCGCCTTGGGCGGGCGCACCGCCTGCTTGCGCGGCGCCTTCCGGCCGGCCCCGGCCGCGCCCTTCGGCGCGTCCTGGGCGGCGGCCTTCGAACCGCCCCTGCCCGCGGCGCCCCTGCCCGTCGAGGCCCGGCCGGCGCCCTTGGCGGCGCCCTTCCCGGCCTCCGGCCCCGTCGGCTCGCGGTCCGCCCGCTCGCCCGGAACGATCGGCGCGGTGCGTGCGGTGAGGCCGTCGCGGTCGGTGGCCTCCGGGCGGGCCGGCCGGCCCCAGCGCGGCCGGGAGACCTGGCCGGGCTGGGAGCCGCCCCGGCGGGCGCCCTTGCCGGAGGCGCCGGAGGAACCCGAGGAGCGGGGCGGATTGTTGCGGGTCACTGGGAGGAGTCCTTGCTGCGGTCGGAGGTGTCACCGGCGTTCGTACCGGTGGAGACGGAATCCTTCGACTTTACGGCCTTCGGCGCCCGCGGCTCGCCACGCCGGACGGCGCCCGGGGCCGACCAGGCCTTCTGCGGCCTGCGCCGCTCCGAGGACTCCAACTGCCACGGTACCGAGGTGACCATCACTCCGGGCTTGAACAGCAGCCGCCCCTTGAGCCGCAGCGCGCTCTGGTTGTGCAGCAGGTGCTCGTACCAGTGGCCGACCACGTACTCCGGGATGTAGACCGAGACCACGTCCCGCGGGCTGCTGCGCCGCAGGTTCTTCACGTAGTCCAGGACCGGGCCGGTGATCTCGCGGTACGGCGAGTCCAGCACCTTGAGCGGCACCTCGATGCCCCGCTCGTCCCACTCCCGCCGCAGCGCCGCCGTGTCCGCCGGGTCGACGTTGACCGTGACCGCCTCCAGCGTGTGGGCCCGGGCCAGCCGGGCGTACGCCAGGGCGCGCAGCGCCGGCTTGTGCAGCTTGGAGACCAGCACGATGGCGTGCACCCGGGTGGGCAGCACCACGTCGTCCGGCTCCTCGGCGGCGATGAGCTCGTCGGAGACCCGGTCGTAGTGGCGCCGGATGCCCTTCATCATCACGAACAGCACGGCCATCGCGGCGATCGCGATCCAGGCGTGGCCGATCTTGGTGACCAGCACGACGATCAGTACGGCCATGGTCATCACCAGGCCGAAGGCGTTGATCGCCCGGCTGCGCTGCATGTGGCGGCGCTTGGCCGGGTCGGTCTCGGTGCGCAGCAGCCTGGTCCAGTGCCGGATCATGCCGGACTGGCTCATGTTGAAGGCGACGAAGACGCCGACGATGTACAGCTGGATCAGCCGGGTCGGGTCGGCGTCGAAGGCCAGGATCAGCAGGATCGCGGCGATCGCCAGCAGGATGATGCCGTTGGAGAAGGCCAGCCGGTCGCCGCGGGTGTGCAGCTGGCGCGGCAGGTAGCGGTCCTGGGCCAGGATCGAGCCGAGCACCGGGAAGCCGTTGAAGGCGGTGTTGGCGGCGAGCACCAGGATCAGGCCGGTGACGCCGGCGACGAAGTAGAAGCCGGGCGTGAAGTTGTTGAACACCGCCTCGCTGATCTGCGCCAGCGCGGTCTTCTGGTGGTAGCCCGACGAGGCGCCGACGAGCTGCTCGCTGGGGTTCTCGGCCATCTGGACGCCGGTCAGCCGGGCCAGCCAGATGATGCCCATGAACATCACGACGGCGATGCTGGCCATCATCAGCAGCGTGGTGGCGGCGTTCTTGCTCTTCGGCTTGCGGAAGGCCGGCACGCCGTTGGAGATCGCCTCCACCCCGGTCAGCGCGGCACAGCCGGAGGAGAAGGCCTTCAGCAGCAGGAACACCATCGCGAAACCGGCCAGCGAGTCGTTCCCGGGGGTGGCGGCGAGGTGGAAGCCGGAGCTCTCGGCGGGCATGTCCTGGCCGAGCGCGAAGTGCCGGAAGACGCCGTAGCCCACCATCCCGATCACGCCGATCATGAAGGCGTAGGTCGGGACGGCGAAGGCGCTGCCGGACTCGCGCACCCCGCGCAGGTTCATGCCCATCAGCAGCACGACCACGACCACGGACAGGACCGCCTCGTGACCGCGCAGCGCGGGCACCGCGGAGACGACGTTGGCGACGCCCGAGGTGGTCGACACGGCCACGGTGAGCACGTAGTCGACCATCAGGGCGCTGGCGACCACCAGGCCGGCGGCCGGCCCGTGGTTGACGGTCGCGACCTCGTAGTCGCCGCCACCGCTCGGGTAGGCGTGGACGTTCTGCCGGTACGAGGCGACCACGGCGAGCATCACGATCGCCACCACGACGCCGATCTGCCAGGAGAAGTGGATCGCCGAGGCGCCCGCGAGGGAGAGGGTGAGCAGGATCTCCTCGGGGGCGTACGCGACCGAGGAGAGCGCGTCCGAGGCGAACACGGGCAGCGCGATCCGCTTGGGCAGAAGCGTCTCGCCCAGCTTGTCGCTGCGCAGGGCGCGCCCGATCAGGATGCGTTTCGGAAGGTCAGTCGGCATAGGCACGTTAAGGAATCGTAGGGGCTCCCCGGCCGGGCCTGCGCCCTTTGTCCCCCCCTTCGTCGCGACTGCGTTCGGTGGACCGGCTAGCGTGTCGGATACGAGTCGGCGGGCAACACTCAGGTTGTCGAGCGTTGCCGGGCCGGCGCCCCCACGAGGAAACTCGCCCCGGAAGGCCGGGCGGGAAACGGAGCTGAACGGTGTTTGCGCAGGTCAAGACCCCTTCGGGACGGGTGAGGTAAGCGCCGGTGCACATCGTCATCATGGGCTGCGGCCGCGTGGGTTCCGCCCTCGCCAGAGCACTCGAGAAACAGGGCCACTCGGTCGCCGTGGTCGACCAGGACCCGACCGCCTTCCGTCGCCTGGGCGCCGGCTTCAACGGGCGCCGGGTGACCGGCGTCGGCTTCGACCAGGACACCCTGCGCGAGGCGGGCATCGAGGAGGCCGGCGCCTTCGCCGCCGTCTCCAGCGGTGACAACTCCAACATCATCGCCGCGCGGGTGGCCCGGGAGAACTTCGGCGTCGAGAACGTCGCCGCCCGGATCTACGACCCCCGCCGCGCCGAGGTGTACCAGCGCCTGGGCATCCCGACCGTGGCGACGGTCCGCTGGACGGCCGACCAGATGCTGCGCCGGCTGCTGCCCAGCGGCGCCGAGCCGCTGTGGCAGGACCCGAGCGGTGGCGTCCAGCTCGCCGAGGTCGCGTACGACCCGCGCTGGATCGGCCACCGGATCAGCAGCCTGGAGGAGGCCTCCGGCGCCCGGGTGGCGTTCGTCACCCGGCTCGGCGAGGGTGTGCTCCCCTCGCCCCAGATGGTGGTGCAGGAGGGCGACCTGGTGCACGTGATGCTGCGCCGGTCCGACCTGACGGCCGTCGAGGCCGCGTTCGCGCAGGGGCCGAAGGAGGAGGGTCACTGATGCGGGTCGCCATTGCCGGGGCCGGTGCCGTGGGCCGCTCGATCGCGGGCGAGCTGCTGGAGAACGGCCACGAGGTCCTGCTGATAGACAAGAACCCCAACTCCATCTCGGTGGAGCGGGTCCCGATGGCGGAGTGGCTGCTGGCCGACGCCTGCGAGATCACCTCGCTGGACGAGGCCGCGCTCCAGCGCTGCCACGTGGTGATCGCCGCGACCGGGGACGACAAGGTCAACCTGGTCGTCTCGCTGCTCGCCAAGACCGAGTACGCGGTGCCGCGGGTGGTCGCCCGGGTGAACAACCCGAAGAACGAGTGGCTCTTCAACGAGTCCTGGGGCGTGGACGTGGCCGTCTCCACCCCGCGCCTGATGTCCGCGCTGGTCGAGGAGGCCGTCAGCGTCGGCGACCTGGTCCGCCTGATGCGCTTCAGCCAGGGCAACGCCAACCTGGTCGAGCTGACCCTCGCCTCCGACACCGAGCTGGTCGGCACCCGGGTCGGCGACGTGGCCTGGCCCCAGGACACCGCGCTGGTGACCATCATCCGCGAGGGCCGGGTGCTGGTGCCGGGCAAGGACGACACCCTGGAGGGCGGCGACGAGCTGCTCTTCGTCGCCGCGCAGGAGCGCGAGGAGGAGCTCGAGGAGCTGCTCTCGGCCACCACGGGCGCCCAGTAGGCCCCGCGGACACGGCGGAAGGGCCCGCACCCCTCGTCGGGGGTGCGGGCCCTTCGCCGTCGCCCGGGTCTCCGCCAGCCTTCGACGGGCCCGGGCGGGAGCGGCTACTTCGCCGGCTCCTCCTCGTCCAGCTGCGCCTTGATCGGCGGCGGCGCCTTCAGCAGGATCTGCCAGGTCACGTACATCGCCAGCAGCAGCGGCGGGATGCCGAGGGCGACCTTCAGCCAGCCCAGCAGGTTGACGTTGTGGGTGAAGTACAGCGGGAAGAGGATCACCGGCTTGGCGCCCATGATCACCACCCAGGCCCAGGTCGCCTTGGTGTAGGCGGCCAGACGGCCCGGGTTCTCCTTGCGCCAGGTGAACATCTCGCCGGTGATCGGGCCGAGCATCACCCCGATCATCGGCCAGCGCGCCAGGGCGGAGGCCGCCAGGGCGATGCAGTAGCCGACGTTCCAGAGCAGGCCGGGCAGGTAGAAGTCCTCGGCCTTGCCGCTCTTCATCGAGATCCAGGCGCCGAGGGCGACACCGAACACGCCGCTGAAGGCGTGCTGGATGGTCTGCCGCTGCGCCAGCCGGACCACCACGAACAGGCCGCTCAGGGCCAGCGCGGCCCAGGCCGAGGTGCTGACCTGGTGGGTCAGGTTGTACGTGACGATGAAGACCAGGCCGGGCAGCGTCATGTCGATCATGCCGCGCACGCCGCCGAAGGCCTGGAGCACGGTGTCGGCCGCCTCCTTGGAAGCGGCCTTGCGGGCCGCCTCGGCGTCCACCGGGTCGACGGACGGGTGGAGCTGGGCGGCGGCCTCGCCGCCGGGGTGGTTGCTCACGCTCATTCGCTCCCGTGTCCGACCGGACGCAGCTCGTAGCGGGGGTTGAACAGCACGCGGCGCCCGCGTGCCTGGCCGATCCGGCCGCTGGCGACCAGCCGGCGGCCGGGCTCTATCCCGGCGATCGAGCGGCGGCCGAGCCAGACCACGTCCAGCGCGTCGGTGCCGTCGAAGAGTTCGGCCTCCAGGGCGGGCACGCCCGCCCGCGGCCGGAGCGTCACCGTGCGCAGCGTGCCCGCGACGGTGACCAGCTCGCGGTCGCCGCATCCGGCGATCGGCGTGCAGCCGGTCTCGGCGGCGCTCTCCTGGCGCAGCTCCTCGGCGTCCAGCTCCTCCGCCGAAGAGGTCAGCCGACTGAGCATGCGGCGGAACCGCCCCTGCGGCTGGCCGCTGCTGTTGTCACCACTCATGCCGGAAGGGTACCGGGTTCGGGCCCCCCGGCGGCAGGCCGTTCGGCCGCCGGGGGCAGTCACCGTCAGCTCTCGAACCGGTATCCCATGCCCGGTTCGGTGATGAAGTGGCGCGGGTGCGAGGGGTCGCGCTCCAGCTTGCGGCGCAGCTGTGCGAGGTAGACCCGCAGGTAGTTGGTCTCGGTGCGGTAGGCCGGGCCCCAGACCTCCTGGAGCAGCTGGGTCTGGCTGACCAGCCGGCCGGCGTTGCGGACGAGGACCTCCAGCAGGTGCCACTCCGTCGGCGTGAGGCGTACGTCGGTGCCGTCCCGGTTGACCTTCTTGGCCGCGAGGTCGACGGTGAAGGACTCGGTGACGACCAGCGAGTCGGCCTCCCCGGCCACCGGCTCGGCCCGCCGCACGGCGGCCCGCATCCGGGCGAGCAGCTCGTCCATGCCGAACGGCTTGGTGACGTAGTCGTCCGCGCCGGCGTCCAGCGCCTCGACCTTCTCGTCCGAGGCGTGCCGGGCCGACAGCACGATGATCGGCACCCTGGTCCAGCCGCGCAGGCCCCGGATCACCTCGACGCCGTCCATGTCGGGCAGGCCCAGGTCGAGGACGACCACGTCCGGATGGCGGGCCGCGGCGAGCTCCAGGGCGCTCGCCCCGTCATGGGCCGCGTCCACCTCGTACTTGCGGGCCTTGAGGTTGATCACCAGCGCGCGGACGATCTGCGGTTCGTCGTCCACGACGAGGACCCGGGTCATTTACGGGCTCCGCCTTTCGGGGCTGTCTGAGGTACGGACTGGGGCTTGGGGACTGGCTCTACTGACCTTCGGTGCGGCGCGCGCCCCCGGGCGAGGGGCCGGCCGGCGCGTCGGCGGTTCTCAGCCGACCGGCTCCGGCAGCGCGCCGCCCGCCTCGCCGCCCGGCTCCGCCAGTTCGGGCGGACGTTCGACGACGGGCAGGCTGACGACCATGGTGAGGCCTCCACCGGGGGTGTCCTCGGCGGTGACGGTACCGTCCATCGCCTCGACGAAGCCGCGCGCCACCGCGAGCCCGAGGCCCACCCCGGCGCCGCGCGGCGCGTCCCCGTAGCGCTGGAACGGGGCGAAGATCTTCTCCTTGGCGTCCTCGGGCACGCCCGGGCCGCGGTCCACGATCCGCAGCTCGACCCGGGCCGGCCGCCCCGGCCGGCGCAGCTCGTCGGCCTTGACCAGCACCCGGACGCCATCCGGGCTGTACTTGACCGCGTTCTCCACCAGGTTGGCCAGCGAGCGCTCCAGCAGCCCGCCGTCGGCCCGGACCATCGGCAGCGTCTCCGGCACGTCCAACCGGACGGACTCCAGCGGCACCCCGCCCAGGGCGAAGGGCACCACCTCGTCCAGGTCGGTCTCCTGGATCAGCGGGGTGACGGTCCCGGTCTGGAGGCGGCTCATGTCGAGCAGGTTGTTGATCAGGTGGTCCAGCCGGTCGGCCCCGGCCTCGATGCCGGCCAGCAGCTCGGCCTCGTCCTCCGGGTCCCAGTCGACGTCGGCCGAGCGCAGCGAGCTCACCGAGGCCTTGATGCCCGCCAGCGGGGTGCGCAGGTCGTGCGAGACGGCGGCCAGCAGAGCCGTCCGGATCCGGTTGCCCTCGGCCTCCCGGCGCGCCTCGGCGGCCTCCCGGGCCAGTCGGCGGCGCTCCAGCACCACGGCGGACTGCGCGGCGAACGCGCCGAGCAGGCGCCGGTCCGCCCCGGGCAGCACCCGACCGCGCAGCACCAGCGCCAGGCTGTCGCCGACCGGGACGTCCACGTCGGCCTCCTCCGGGCGCTCCGGCGGGTGCGGCCCGGCGGCGGCCACCGGCGCCCACGGGGAGAGCGGGTCGGGCCGCTCCAGCAGCGCGGCGCTCTCCTGCCCGAAGGTCTCCCGGACCTGCTCCATCAGCGCGGTCAGCACCCCGTCGCCGTTGGGCGCGCCGCGCAGCACCGTCCCGGCCAGCGCGCTGAGCGTCTGCGCCTCGGTCTGGCTGCGGGCCGCCTGCTGGGTGCGCCGGGCGGCGAGGTCCACCACCGAGGCCACCGATATGCCGACGATGGTGAATATCGCCACCGCCGTGATGTTCTGCGGCTCGTTGATGGTGAAGGTGTGCAGCGGCGGGGTGAAGTAGTAGTTCAGGACCGAGGAGGCGACCAGCGCCGAGCCGATCGCCGGCAGCAGCCCGCCGACCAGCGCCGCGCACACCGTCAGCGACAGGAACAGCAGCATGTCGGTGGAGAGCCCCAGGCCGCCGATCGCGGTCAGCACGACCGCCAGCAGCGGCGGGCCGACCAGCCCGATCAGCCAGCCGGCGACCGTCCTGGTCCGCCCCAGGTCGGTGATCCGGCGGACCGGTATCCGGCCGCGCCCGTGCCCGGCGTGCTCGTGGGTGACCATGTGGACGTCGATGTCCCCGGCCTCCCGGGTCACCGTGGTGCCGACGCCCGGCCCGTACACGTACTGCCAGGCAGGCCGGCGGCTGGTGCCCAGCACGATCTGGGTGGCGTTCACGCCCCGGGCGAAGTCCAGCAGCCCGAGGGCCGGGTCGTCCCCGAGGACGGCGTGGAAGGAACCGCCGAGGCTCTCCACCAGCGCGCGCTGCTCGATCAGCGTCTGCGGCGAGCCGGCGCCCACCAGCCCGTCGGAGCGGGAGATGTGCACGGCGAGCAGCTCGCCGCCGGAGACCCTGGCGGCGATCCGGGCCGCCCGGCGGATCAGCGTCGCGCCCTCCGGCCCGCCGGTCAGCCCCACCACGATCCGCTCCCGGGCCTGCCAGGTGCCCTCGATGCCCTGCTCGGCCCGGTACTTCTGGAGGTACTCGTCCACCCGGTCGGCGGTCCACAGCAGCGCCAGCTCGCGCAGCGCGGTCAGGTTGCCCGGGCGGAAGTAGTTGGCGAGGGCCGCGTCGATCTTCTCCGGCGCGTACACGTTGCCGTGCGCCAGCCGTCGCCGCAGCGCCTGCGGGGACATGTCCACCAGCTCGATCTGGTCCGCCCGCCGGACCACCTCGTCCGGGACGGTCTCGCGCTGGCGCACCCCGGTGATGCCCTCGACGGCGTCGCCGAGCGATTCCAGGTGCTGCACGTTGACGGTGGAGATCACGTCGATCCCGGCCGCCAGCAGCTCCTCGACATCCTGCCAGCGCTTCTCGTTGCGGCAGCCGGGGACGTTGGTGTGGGCCAGCTCGTCCACCAGGGCCACCTGCGGCCGGCGGGCGAGGACGGCGTCCAGGTCCATCTCGGAGAACCGGGCGCCGCGGTGCACCACCTGCTGCCGCAGCACCACCTCCAGGCCCGCGACCATGTCCGCGGTCCGCCGGCGGCCGTGGTCCTCCACGAAGGCGACCACGACGTCCGTACCGCGTTCCTGCCGCCGGTGCGCCTCGGCGAGCATGGCGTACGTCTTGCCGACCCCGGGGGCCGCCCCGAGGTAGATGCGCAGCCTGCCTCGTCCCATGAGCACCATTCTTGATCCGACCCGGCCCGGGAGACATCCCGGACGCCTGTTCCCCTCGCCTTCGAGACTACGGCGTGCGTCGCGATATTCCGCTGATCGGTGCGCTGATCAGGCGGTTTTAGCGGCATATTGACGGTGCACCAGTCACTCGGCGGGGGTCGTTCGGGAGGGGCCGGCGGTCTCCGGAGAGCCGGTGGGATGCTCCGGAAACGCGAAGAACCCCCGGCCGGGTCTCCCCGGCCGGGGGTTCTTCACAAGAATTGTTCGGCGGCGTCCTACTCTCCCACAGGGTCCCCCCTGCAGTACCATCGGCGCTGTAAGGCTTAGCTTCCGGGTTCGGAATGTAACCGGGCGTTTCCCTCACGCTATGACCACCGAAACACTATGAAACTGTCACCGCACACCCCTCACACGGGGCGGGTCGTTGTTTCAGAACAACACAGTGGACGCGAGCAACTGAGGACAAGCCCTCGGCCTATTAGTACCGGTCAACTCCACCCCTCACAGGGCTTCCATATCCGGCCTATCAACCCAGTCGTCTACTGGGAGCC
>NZ_JBISAI010000005.1:407202-436861 GCF_044391605.1 Kitasatospora sp. NPDC018619 | reverse complement strand
CGCCTTTAGCGCGCGGGGGGGCCGGGCCGTGCACCCCGGGCCCCCGCGCGGGGTGGGGGCCCGGTCGGGGCCCCCCCCCCCGGGGGGGGGCCGCGGGGGGGGCCCCCGGGGGGCCCCCCGGGGGGCGGCCTCCTCGTCGCCGTCCGCGCCGTGTCAGGTGCCGGTCCACTCCGGTTCGCGCTTCTCCAGGAAGGCCAGCGGGCCCTCCTCGGCGTCCCGGCTGTGCATCCGGCGCTCCTCCCAGACGTAGCGGGTGGCGAAGGACTGCTCCAGCGGCGCGGTGAGGGCCTTGGCCGCCGCCTCCTTGACCGCGCGCACGGACAGCGGGGCGCAGCGCAGGATGTCGCGCACCCAGCCGTCCACGCAGGCGTCCAGCTCCCCGGCCGGGACGACGTCGTTGACCAGCCCGTACTCCAGGGCGCGCCGGGCGCTCAGCCGACGGCCCGTCATCAGGTGTCCCAGTGCCGCCCGGTAGGGCAGCTGCTGGGCCAGCCGGAAGACCCCGCCGGCGCCGGCGATCAGGCCGAGCTTCGCCTCGGGCAGCGCGAACACGGCGTCCTCGGCGGCGACGATGATGTCGCAGGCCAGCGCCAGTTCGAAGCCGCCGCCCATGGCGAAGCCCTGGACCCGGGCGACCACCGGCTTGGCGAGCGCGAACCGCTCGGTGAGCCGGGGGAAGCCGGGCTTGCCGCGGCTGCCGAAGGTGGAGGCGGCGGTGCCGGCCCGGACGCGTTCGCCGAGCTCCTTGAGGTCCTGGCCGACCGAGAAGGCCCGCTCCCCGGCGCCGGCCAACACCACCACCCAGACGTCGGGGTCGGCCTCGACGTCGTCCCAGACCCCGCACAGCTCCTCGTGCATCCGCAGGTCCATCGCGTTGAGCACCTCGGGCCGGTCGAGGGTGACGTAGCCGACCCTGTCCCGCTTCTCGTACCGCACCCGTGTCAGACCGGTCATCAGAACGGGTACCTCGCCGGGGTCTCGCGGACGGTCAGCCACTGCCACTGGGTGTACTCGTCCCAGCTGTGCTCGGAGCCGTGCCGGCTGCCGTTGCCGGAGGCGCCGAAACCGCCGTGCGGCACGTGGGCCTCGTCGTTGATGGTCTGGTCGTTGATGTGGACCATGCCGGCCCGCAGCCGGTCGGCGATCGCCCGGCCGCGCCGCACCGAGCCGGTCTGGACGGCGGCGCAGAGGCCGTACGCCGTCCGGTTGGCCAGCTCGACGGCCTGCTCGTCGTCGGCGAACACGGTGACGGGGGCGACCGGCCCGAAGACCTCCTCGGTGAAGGCGGGCATGTCCGGGGTCACCCCGGCGAGCACGGTGGGCTCGAAGTAGGGGCCGCGCCGGGCGCCGCCGGCCAGCACCAGGGCACCGGCCGCCACCGACGTGCGGACGATCCGCTCGACCCGGTCGAGCTGGCGCTCGCCGATGATCGGGCCGAGGTCGACGTCCTCGCGGTACGGGTCCCCGAGGCGCAGCCGCCGGGCCCGCTCGGCGAGCAGCTCCAGGTACCGCTCGGCGACCGCCTCGTGCACCAGGTGGCGCCCGGCGGCCATGCAGATCTGGCCCTGGTGGAAGAACGAGCCCCAGGCCCCGGCCGAGGCCGCGGCGTCGAGGTCGGCGTCGTCGAGGACGATCAGGGCGTTGTTGCCGCCGAGTTCGAGCGAGACGCGCTTGAGCATCCGGCCGGCGACGGCGCCGATCTCGGCCCCGACGGCGCTGGAGCCGGTGAAGGCGATCATCGGGACCTCGGGGTGCCGGACGAGGGCCTCGCCGACGTCGGCGCCGCCGGGCAGCACGTGCAGCAGGCCCTCGGGCAGGCCGGCCTCCTCGAAGAGCCGGGCGATCACCCCGCCGCCGCAGACGGCGGTGAGCACGTCGGGCTTGACCACGACGGCGTTGCCGAGGGCCAGCGCGGGGGCGACCGCGCGCATCGCCAGCACCAGCGGGACGTTCCAGGGGCTGATCACGCCGACCACGCCGAGCGGGACGCGGCGGCCGTGGCTCTCCCGGCCCGGTTCGGCGGCCAGCAGGTGGCCGTGGGGGCGGGTGGGCAGCGCGGCGGCGGACCACAGCTCGTCGAGCACGGCGCCGACCTCGAACTCGGCCTTGCCGCGCACCGCTCCGCCCTCGCGGACCAGCAGCCCGGCGACCTCCGCGCGGTGGCGCTCCAGGGCGGCGGCGGCGCGGCGCAGCACGGCGGCGCGCGCGGTCGCCGGGGTCGCCGCCCAGGCGGGCTGCGCCTTCGCGGCGGCGGCCACGGCGTTGTCCACGTCCCTGGCGGCGGCCAGCGCGACGACGGCGATCGGGTGTCCGGTGGCGGGCTCGCGGACCTGGTGCGCGCCGCCGGACAGCGCCGGGTCGGGCCCGGCGTCCAGCTGAATGAGACCGCTCATCGCGGCCACCTCCCTTGTCTGTGGTTCGGCCTCGACGGACGGAGTGCCGGGGCGCGCCCGTCGGGTGCGCCCCGGGTTCAACGAGGCGGGGTGTGCCCGGTGATGGGCACGTCGACCAGGAGCGGCGCGGTCGCGGACGCCGACTTGGCGACGGTCTCGGTGAGTTCGGCGGGGTGGGAGACCCGCACGGCCTCGATGCCGAAGAACTCGGCGGCGGCCCGGAAGTCCAGCCGGTGGCGGCCGCTGTCCGGGCCGAAGGCCAGGTCCAGGCCGAGGTAGCGGCCGCCCCGGGTGGAGCGGCTGTCCCAGGTGTCCAGGGTCTCCTTGAGGGTGCGGTACTCGCCGTTGTTCATCACCACGAAGGTGACCGGCACGCCGTAGTGCCCGGCCGCCCACAGGCCCTGGAGGCCGAACATCGCGCAGCCGTCGCCGAGGACGGCGACCACCGGGCGGCCGGCGTCGCCCATCCGGCGGCCGATCGCGGCGCCGATGCCGTGGCCGAGGCCGCCGCCGACGGTGTGCAGGTACGAGCCGGGGCGGTCCTGGCGGAGCACCTGGCGCAGCCGCAGGCCGGTGGTGATGGCCTCCTCGACCACCACCGCGTCCTCGGGCAGCCCGGCGGCCACCGCGTGGGCGGCGGCCAGCGGGTCGAGCGGGCCCGGCCCGTAGGCGGCGAGCGCGGCGCGGTCGGTGGCGGCCCGGGCCTCCGCGGCCCGCCGGCCGGCGGCGGCGGTGCGGGCGGCGGCCTGCGGGACGCGTCCGGCCAGGCCTTCCGCGAGGGCGGCCAGGGAGGGCTTCAGCGCGCCGTGCAGGCCCAGGCGGACGCCGAAGTTGCGGCCGAGTTCGGCGGCGTCGGCGTCCAGTTGGAGGACGGTGGTGCCGTCGGGGATCGGGGAGCCGGGGGTGTAGTGGTGCGCCATGAAGGCGTGGGTGCCGACGATCAGGACGGTGTCGTGGGCGGCCAGGGCCTCCCGGATCGCGGCGTGGGTGGCGCCCAGCATGCCGCCGTACAGCGGGTGCGAGGTGGGGAAGTCGAGGTTGTCGTTCATCGGCTGGTGGTACGTCACCGCGCCGAGCGCCTCGGCCAGCGCGACGAGTTCGGCCACCGCCCCGTCGCGGCCGACGGCGTCCCCGGCCACCAGGGCGGGCCGCTCGGCGGCGGCCAGCAGGCCGGCGGCGGCGGCGAGTTCGGTGGCCGGGCCCTGCGGGGTGACGGTGGAGCGCCCTGGCAGCTCGACAGGGCCGTCCTCGGCGAGCAGGTCCATCGGGATGGACAGGAACACCGGCCCGGCGGGGGTGCGGCGGGCGGCGGCGAAGGCCCGGGTGAGCATCACCGGCAGGTCGTGGGCGTGCTGGACGTCGAAGGTCTGCTTGACGGCGGCGGAGGCCAGGCCGACCAGGTCGCCCGAGAGCATCGGGTCGCCGGCCAGGTGGCGGCGGTCCTGCTGGCCCGCGGTGACGACCATCGGGGTGCGGGAGCGGCTGGCGTTGAGCAGCCCGACCAGGCCGTTGGCGAGGCCGGCCGCGATGTGCAGGCTGACGAAGGCGGTGCGGCCGGTGGCCCGGGCGTAGCCGTCCGCCATGGCGACCACCGAGCCCTCGTGGGCGCCGAGCACGTAGTCGATGTCCCCGGCGGCGCTGAGCGCGTCGGTGAAGGGCAGTTCGCTGGTGCCCGGGTTGCCGAAGACGGTGGTGACGCCCTCGGCCCGGAGGATCTCCAGCATCGCGTCGACGGGGCGCATCAGGCGTCCTCGGCGGGGCGGCGGGTCCAGGACGCGCCGACCTTCGCGATCACGTCCAGCCCGTACAGCCGCAGGGCCTGCTGGAGGGCGAACTCGGCGAGGTAGTGGCGGAAGGCCTCGACCGGCTCCTCGGCGTGGTGGAGCATGTGCCGGTTGGCGACCACCGCGGGGTTGGCCAGCCGCAGGGCGGCGGCCTCCACCGCGGCGTCCACCGCCCGGGGCTCGACCACCTCGTCGAACAGCGCGGCGGCGGCGGGCTCGGTGGCCCAGATCTTGCGCCCGGAGAGGATCACCTGGCGGGAGACCCGGCCGCCGGCCAGCCGGGTCAGGCGCAGGTTGCCGAGGCCGGGGACGATGCCCTCCTGGGCGGCCGGCAGGCTGAAGTAGCTGTCGGCGGCGGCGATCACGTGGTCGAAGACCATCAGCAGCTGCGCGCCGCCGCCGATCGCGAAGGTGTCCACGGCGGCCACCCACGGCTTCTCCAGCGTGCGCTGGGGCCACGCGCGGTCCTCGTCGACGAGCAGGCCGCGGTAGATCTTGTTGAGGTAGCCGATCTCCCGGCGCATCAGGAAGTCGGCGTACGAGATGGTGCCCTCGTGCAGCTCGGTGAGGTTGATCCCGGCGCTGAACACCCGGCGGCCCAGGTAGCGCCGGTGGGTCATCTCGCCGCCGCGCACCACGCCGACCTCGGTGGCCGGGTCCAGCAGGACGAGGTCCACCGCGGTCTCCATGTCCTCGACATGGGCGTTGGTCTCGGCGTTCAGGCAGTGGTCGTTGTGGATCGTCACGTGGGCGGTGGCACCGCGGCGCTCGATCCGCACCACGCCGAGGTCGGCGCGGCCGGTGCGGCTGTACCCGTCGAGCAGGGCGAGCGCCCGCTCGGTGGGGCGCAGCATCGCGTCGATCAGGTGCCGGCCGCACTCGGGGTGGGCGAGGACGGCCTGGAGGAAGACGGCCTGGTCGATCTCCAGGCCCTCCTTGTCGGCCTGCCGCAGCCCGCGCTCGGCGGCCAGCTGCGCCTCGCCGGGCACCAGGCCGGGGTAGCGCTCCCCGGCCCGGCGCAGCAGCTCGTCCAGCCGCAGGTGGACGGTGCGCTGCTCGGTGAGCGCGCCGTAGACCTCCGCGACGTGCTCGCGCAGGAAGCGCTGCCGGGACAGCCTGGCCTCCGCGGCGGTGTCCACGCTGCGCGCGGTGTCCAGGGTGAAGACGGGGACGGTCATGACAGCTGCTTCCCTCGGTGTTCGGGTACGGGGCGGTCCGGGCGCCCGGGCCCGCCGGGCGCGGGGCGGGCCGGGCGCGGGGCGGGTCAGGCGCGGTCGGCGGACCGGCTGCGGAGCGTCCGGTCGCAGGCCGCCAGGTGGGCGCCGAGCGACTCCTCGAAGCTGGTGGTGGTGGCGTCCAGCAGCAGCCGGCGGCGGATCGCCAGCTCCCCGCCGACCAGGCCGCCGAGCCGTGCGGCGACGTCCTCGACGACGGCGCCGACGGCGGCCCGGTCCTCGACCACCCGGTCGAACAGGCCCAGCTCGGCGCCTTCCGCCGCGCCGACCTCGGCGCCGAACAGCACCAGGCGGCGGGCGCGGGCGACGCCCAGCTGCTGGACCAGCCGGTGGACGGCCATGCCGGGCCAGAGCCGGCCGTCGGTGACGGCCGGGCTCAGCCGGGTGTCCGCGGTGGCGATCCGGTGGTCGGCGGCCAGCAACAGGTCCAGCGCCGGGCCCGCGCACTCGCCGGCCACGACCGCCACGACGGCGGCCGGGGCGCGCTCCAGGCGGCGCAGGGCGCGCTCCCACTTGTTGACCAGGTGGATGCCGACCTCGCCGGGCCAGGCCTGCTCGCGGACGCCGGGCGCGCCCTCGACGTGCAGCACGGCGAAGGTCGCCCGGTCGGCGTCCTCCAGCTCGTCGCAGACCTCGACGACCTGGCCGATCAGCTGCTCGGTCAGCGGCTGGGAGCAGTCGACCAGGACGTGGCGCCCGGTCGACCCGGTGCGTTCGGGGAGCAGTTCGCTGACGGACATGGGAGTTCCTCTTTCGGAAGGTGCGCGGAAGGTGCGGGCTGGGTCGGATGGGTTCCGGTCAGTACCGGACGAGGGCCGTCTCGATGGTCGATCCCGGGCCCATCGTCATGAAGACGCCGAGGTCCCCCGGGCGGACCTGGCCCTCGGCCATCAGCCGTTCGTAGGAGAACAGGAACGAGCCGCTGGAGAGGTTCCCGTAGTCCCGCAGCACGCCGGTGGTGTGCCGCACGTCGTACCGGGTCAGTCCGAGGTTGATCTGGACCGAGTCGATGACCTTCTTGCCGCCGGAGTGGACGATCCAGTGGGCGATGTCGCTGCGCCGCAGGCCGGTGTCCTCCAGCAGCCGGTCGACGACGAGTTCGGCGTGCGCGCCGACCACGTACGGCACGTCGCGGTCCAGGAAGAAGCTGAACTTGCCCTGGTCGTCGTCCCAGTCGTAGCGCATCGCGTCCACGGCCTCGGGGATGATCCGGCTGGAGAACTTCAGGACGGTCGGGCCCTCGGCGCGGACCGGGCTGTCCGGCCGCTCCAGCAGGCCGTCCGGGTCGGCCATCAGGACCACCGCCGCGGCGCCGTCGCCGAACAGGCTGTTGACCACCGCGGTGCGCATCGTGCCGTCGAAGACGTAGGCCGCCGAGCAGGTCTCGACGCACACCATCAGGGCCGGCCGCCCGGGGTTGGCGGCGGCCCAACCGGCCACCGCGGTGAGGCCGTTGAGGCCGGCGTTGCAGCCCATGCCGACGACGTCGAGCCGGCTGGTGCGGACGTCGAGGCCGAGCTCCTTGATCAGGTGGGCGGAGAGCCCGGGGGTGAGCAGGCCGGTGGTGGTGACGCAGCAGATGTAGCCGATCTCGGAGAGGTCCAGGCCGGTGCGCGCCAGGCACGCGCGCACCGCCCGCGCGCCCATCTCCACGCCCGCGGTGCGGTGCTTGCGCAGCAGCTCGCCCTGGGTCTCCATCCGCCGGGCGCCGTCCGGCCCCTCCGGCGGGAGGATGAGGAAGCGGCGGTCGATCGCGCTGTTCGTGAAGAGCGACCGGATGCGCTGGTCGGAGATCCCGAAGATGTCGAGGATGTCGCTCTGCGCGTAGGAGTCCGGCGGGTTCGCGGTGGCGATGCCGACGATCCGGGGCAGTGCCCCGTGCTGTCCCGCGAGCGGTGACACGTCCTTCTCTGACAGGGTCAGCGCCATGTCGCCCCCCTTTCTGGAAAATTCCGGCCATGGACGACTGACAGACGCATTCCAACAGCGCGGGACTCCCCCGGACACCCCGGTCCGCCCCTTAGGGCCCCCTGTCCCCGAGGGGGCCCCTGCCCGGCTCCTCCGGGGGGTCAGCCGGCCCTGGTCAGCGAGCCCATCGCGGCGGGCAGGTCCACCCGGGAGCTGACCCGCAGCTTCCGGTAGGCCCGGGTGAGGTGCTGCTCCACGGTGCTGACCGTCACGTACAGCCGCTTGGCGATCTCCCGGTTGGTGTAGCCGTGGGCGGCCAGCTCGGCGACCCGGCACTCGGCGTCGCTGAGCACCGACTCGGGCGCGGCCGGGGCGCTCTCCCGGGCCGACTGGTCGCCGCTGCTCCAGCCGAACTCCACGCCCAGCAGCCGGGTGAGCGGCTCGGCCCGGCACTCCTCGGCCAGCATCCAGGCGCGCCGGCCGGTCAGCCGGGCCCGGCGCAGCTCGCCCAGGTCGTGGTAGGTGCGGGCCAGGTCGGCCAGCGCCCGGGCCAGCTCGTAGCGGTCGCCGGCCTCCTGGAGGATGTCCACGGCCTTGCGCAGCAGGGCCGGGCGCTGGCGCAGGTCGCAGGTGGCCGCGAGCTGCCGGGTCGCCACGCCGCGGGCGCGCGGCGCGCACTGGCCGGCCAGCGCGAGCTGCTCCTCCAGCAGGCGGCGGGCGCCGTCGCGGTCGCCCAGCTGGAGCATCGCCTCGGCCGCCCCGCCGCGCCAGGCGACCAGGCCGGGCACGTCCAGCCCCCAGCGGCCCATCAGCTCGCCGCAGGCCAGGAAGTCCGCGAGCGCGGCGTTCAGGTGGCCGGTGGCCAGCCGGTACCGGCCGCGGGCCTCCAGGTAGTGCAGGCCGTGGCGGCTCTGCAGCATCGCCTCCGGGACGGGCAGGTTCAGCTGGTCGGTGGCCTCCCGGTGGCGGCCCATCGCGGTCAGCGCGGTCAGCAGGCCGGCCAGCGCGCCGCCGACGGCCACCCCCCAGCTGCCGGCCGGGATGATCTCCAGCGCCTGCCGGGCGTGCCGCTCGGCGCCGGGCAGGTCCCCCTGCCGCAGGCATATCTCGGCCCGGATGGCCACCAGCCGCGCCTGGCGGCCGGGGGACTGCCGGTCGACCGCCTCCGCGATCAGGGCGTCGCACCAGGGCGCGGCCCGGTCGGCCCGGTCGCCGTAGGTCAGTGCGAGCAGCGCCGACTCGACGGTGTCCATGCCCGGCGCGTCCAGCCGGGAGGTGCGCAGGATCCGCTCGGCCTCGGCGACCACCGGCTCGGACGGCCCGCGGCTGAGCACCGTGTCCAGCGCGGTGGCCGCCTCCAGCCGCCAGCCGACCGCGGTGGACGGCGGCCCGGGCCGTGGGCCCGGCTCCTCCCCGGCGGACGGCAGGTGCTCCAGCACCGGCGCGTACCAGCAGCGCAGCCACGGCCGGACGGCCCGCAGCTCGGCCGCCGTCTCCGGGTCGTGCGGGCCGCTCTCCGGGCCGAGCCGGGACAGCACGTCGCGGGCGTCCTCGAAACGGCCGTGCCACAGCAGGGCCTTGGCGAGCACCAGGCCGTCGGCGGGGCGCAGGTGGCCGCGGTGCAGGGCGCCGGTCAGGTCGTCGAGCAGCGGGATCGGCGCGCTGGGGTTGATCCGCCACTCGGCGCGGACCAGGGCCGTCCTGAGCCGGGCCAGCCGCGGCCCGTCCGTGCAGACCCGGCAGGCCAGCCGCAGGTACTCGACGGCCCGGCGGACCCGGCCCTCGGCCAGCGCGAGCGTGGCGGCCTCCTCCAGCACCGGGACGCCCCAGGCCTCCTCGGCCCGCCCCGCGGCCAGCAGGTGCTCGGCCGTCACGGCTGCGGCGCCCCCGCCCGCGTGCAGCAGCGCGGCAGCGCGGCCGTGCAGTTCGGCGCGGTGCTCGGCGGGGGTGTCGAGCAGGACGGCGGCCCGGGCGGCCTCGTGGCGGAAGCCCCGGGAGTCCAGCAGGCCGCACTCCTCCAGGGCGCGCAGGCCGAGGGCCGCCTGCGCGCCCTCCACGCCGAGCAGCCGGGCCACCGTGTCCCGCTCGCCGAGCACGGCGAGGGCCCGGGCGAGCGGGAGCAGTCCGGGGCCGGCCCGGTGCAGCAGGTCGCGCACCGCCTGCCCGTAGCCGTCGCCGACGGTCAGGGCGTCCTCGGCGGCCCCGCCGGCCCGCACCGCGGCGAGCCGGCCGTCGAGCAGCGCGGTGAGCAGCAGCGGGTTGCCGCCGCTGACGCGGTGGCACTCGGCGGCGAGCCGGTCGGCGGCCGCCGGGCCGAGCCGCTCGGCGGTCAGCCGCGCCACGCCGTCGGGGGTGAGCAGGGGCAGCACCAGGCGGTGGCAGCCGGGGCGGCGCAGCAGCTCGAAGTGGAACCCGGCGGTGCGCGGGTCGCCCTGGCCGGAGCGGCCGAGGACGGCCATGATCCGGGAGCGGCCCAGTCGGCGGGTGAGGTGGGACAGGCAGGCCAGCGAGTCCTGGTCGGCGTGCTGGACGTCGTCCACCACCAGGGCGAGCGGCTGCCGCTCGGCCAGGTCGAGCAGCAGCGCGCTCAGCTCCCGGGCGGCCGACTCCCGGCCGTCCGCACCGGCGGCGAGCAGTTCGCGGACGGCCGCCCGCTGCTCGGCCGGCACCGGGGCGCCGCGCAGCAGCTGGCCCAGCACGCCGAGCGGCAGTCCGGTCTCGGCGGCCGAGCCCACGGCGGTCAGCGGCAGGGCGCCCGCCCCGGCCGCCTGCTCGACGAACTCGTCCAGCAGGGCGCTCGTACCGGTGGCCGCCGGGCCGCCCACCACGGCGATCCGTCCCCTGCCCCCGACGGCCTCGGCCAGCAGACCGGCCAGCAGGGCCAGGTGCTCATCGCGTTCGACCAGCTTCATCTCTCGGACTTTCTCTCGTGTGTGCGGTGTTTCGGGTACCCGGGCGGGTGACCGGCTCCGTGGGGGCGGCGGCGGTGCCCGGTGGTGATCCGTGGGGAGGTCGGTGGGCGGTCAGCGGCGCCCGGGCGCGCGGGCCGGGGCGGGGATCCGCATGGCCGCCGGCAGGTCGAACAGGGCGAGCTTGCGGGCCGGCGGCATCGGGCCCGCCGGCGCCTGGTTGCCGTCCCGCAGGTCCGTGGAGAGCCGGCGCGGCGCCGCCGTCGGGGTCCGGTCCGGCCAGGTGCGGTCGGGCAGGGTCAACGGGACGAGCGCCTGGTAGCGCCGGTGCGGCCGGTCAGCCTTCACGGTCTGGTTCCTCACAACGGTTTCTTGTTGCGAACATGCGGGAAGTACTGTTCTTGTTGCGGACATGCAGGAGGGGTCCAGGACGCGGCGACAGCCCGCGGAACCCCCGCTTCCGCCACGCTAGAGAGCCGCCGGAGCCCGGGACAACGGTCCCGCGAGCGTGGTCGGCCCAATCCGCGCCGGAGGGATGAGCGGGAGGTATCGAAAGGAGTAGCGGGCGCTGCGCCCTCGGGCCACTCCCCCTCCTGCCCCGGTACCACCGGCGGCCCGGCCGCCGCGCATTTCTCCGCAGCCGGACCATTCCGGCCGACCATGGAACTAGTTGAAGATTCGAGCACGCTCGACCGGCCGGAACTGCCCCCACGGCCCCTCTTCTTGCCCTGGAATTGACACCGCGTTCTGGTATCTTGACCCCGCTTGGCCAAGGCGACACGGGGGCCGGCACGTGACCGGTTTGGAGAAGGCAGCCTTGACGACTCGCCAACAGGTGGCGGACCTGATCGAAGAACACACGCCCGAGATCGCCGAGGCCTACGAGGCCGGGCTGCGGGCCGCCGGCAACGCCATCGCGCAGAACCCGGTGTCGCTGGCCCAGGCCCTGGCCAACGCCCGGCAGATCGTCGCCGACGTGGTCAACAGCCTGCGCGCCGGGCAGGTCGAGGTCGACCAGGCGTACAAGCTGACCGCCTGGGACGTCGGCGCGACACGCGCGGCCGACGGCGTCCATCCCCGCGAGTCCGTCCAGGCCTCCTCCGTCCTCTTCCACGCCGCGCTGTCGACGATATTCAGCCATCTGCCGCAGGGGCCGCGGCAGGTGGACACCATCTCCCTGATCACCCTGGCGCTGGAGCGCAGCATCACCCTGCGGATCCGCGAGTCGGTGGTCGCGTACACCGGATTACTCGCCGACAAGATCCACGAGGCGCAGCTCGCCGAGCGGCGCCGGATCGCCCGCGAGCTCCACGACCGGATCGGGCACGGCATGAGCGTGACCCACCGCCAGCTGGAGCTCTACACCCTCTACCTGGACAAGCAGCCGGACCGCGCGAGCGCCAAGCTGGCCACCGCCCAGCAGGCCATCCAGGAGTCGATGCACCACCTGCGCGCCGTCACCTCCGACCTGCACACCCGGCAGCCCCCGCGGAGCCTGGAGAAGGCGCTGCTCCACGACCTGGAGGCGCTGGAGTCCGACGAGGTGGCCGCCCGGCTGCGGGTGAACGGGAACGAGGCCTGGGCCCCGCCCGAGGTGCTCGACGAGGTGTTCCTGATCCTGCGTGAAGGCGTCCGCAATACCCTCCGCCACGCCAGGGCAACGGTGCTGCTGGTGAACGTCGAGGTCACCCCCAACGAGCTCCGTGCCTCCGTCGAGGACGACGGCTGCGGCCTGCCGCAGGAGTGCCCGTCCGCCGACGGCGTCGGACTGTCCTCGATGCGCGAACGGGCCGAACTGCTCGGCGGCCGGCTGCTGGTCAACGGCCGCCCGGGCAACGGCACCAGGGTGGATCTCTCGGTACCTCTCAAAGGACGGCCCCTCGATGAACCCGCGCGACGCCAGAGCTGCTGACTCCGCGGCCGCCACCACCCGTGTCGTCCTGGTCGACGACCACGCCCTGGTCCGTGAGGGGGTGCGCGAGATCCTGGAGTCGCAGGACGACATGGTGGTGGTGAGCGAGGCCGCCAACAGCGGCGACGCGATCGCCCAGGTCGCCCGGCACCGGCCGGACGTCGTGCTGCTCGACGTCGAGCTCCCGGACGGCGAGCCCACCGAAACCGTGACCAGGATGCGGGCGCTCTCGCCGTCCTCGCAGATCATCATGCTGTCCATGTACGACGGCCCCCAGCTGCTCCGACGGCTCATCAACGCCGGCATCCGGGGCTACCTGCTGAAGAGCGTGTGCGGTGACGAGCTGGTCGCGGCGGTCCGCGGCGTCCACCGCGGTTCGGACCGGATGGTCCTGGCCGTCTCCCGGGACAGCCTGGCCCGGATGCAGGGCGTCACGGAGAACGTGCTGTCCGCCCGGGAGCTGGAGATCCTCGAACTGGTCGCCCAGGCGCTGAGCAACGGGCAGATCGCCACCCGGCTGCTCATCACCGAGGCCACCGTCAAACGGCACCTGCGCAACGTCTTCGCCAAGCTGGGCGCCGTCTCCCGGATCGACGCGGTGAACAAGGCGATCGCCGCCTCCCTGATCCCCCCTCCGCGCGACCAGTCCTGCCACCGCCACCGGGCGGGCTGACCCGGGCCGCCGCCCGGTCGGTCGGCCTGCCCCCAGCCTCTCCGGAGCCGCCCCGGGGGCTCAACCCCTGCCGACCACCTACCGCCCCCGCACCGCCCGCCCCGGGGCCTCGCACCGTGCGGTCGGGGTCCACCTCCCTTCGTAAGCGAAGCACATTTCCGCAGCCCCGCTGCGAAATTCCGGGAAGGGGGGGAATTCGGGGCAGGGGAGGAATTCTCCGGCCATTGGCCCGCCGCTCCCCGGACCGGCCGTCCGGCACCGGTCCGACGGCGGGGCCGGGCCCGCGAGGTCAAGGGCGGCCCTCCGGCGGCCAAAGCCCGGACCAAGGTACGGAAGTCGCCCCCGCTCGGCAATGGTGCCGGCCACCACACCGACGGCCGCGGGCCTGTTCCCCGCCCACCCGACCCGAGGGGCGCGGCCACCGGCACCCGGCGTGACGCCACGTCAGGTCCGCTCCGGGGCACCGCCGTCCCGGCCGCGGCCGCAGCCGCCCCCGAACTTGTCCCGGCCGTCGGCCCGGTGGAATCCTGTCGCCCATGCCGCACGATCTCCCCCGCGACGACGCGCCCGGTCGCGGCCCCGAGCGGGCCCCCGACCACGAGTCGATCGTGGCGGACCTCCGCAGGGTCCGACGGGCGGGCGTGGTACGGCTGCGGGAGCTGGAGCTGCCGGCGCTGGAGCGGATCGCGGCCCGGGCCCAGCCGCCCGGCGGGCGCGCCTCGCGGGCCGCCGCCGTCGAGGAGGTGCTCCGGCTGGCGCTGTCCCGGACCGACGCCGGGACGCTGCGGGACGCCGCCGGGTTCAGCCTCGGCCTGGCCCCGGGGACCCGGGACTGGGCCGCCGCCGACCGCCGCCGGCGCGCCGCCGCCGTGTACGGGGTGAGCGTCGAGCGCTTCCGCAAGCACCACGAGGTGCTGCTGCTCGACCAGCTGTCGCAGCAGCTGGCCGAACTCGCCGCGCCGCCGCCCCGGCCCGGGCCCGCCGCCGCCCCGCACCCCCTGCCCGCCACCCACCGGACCGTCCGGGCGTCGGCGGCCGGCCGGGCGGTGCCGCTCACCCTGCACGTCCACCCCGTCGACCTGCTGCGGGACGTCGACGTCGTGGTGTCCCCGGCGAACACCTACCTCGCCCTGCCGGCCACCTACAAGTCCTCGGTGGCGGCGGCCCTGCGCCGGGCCGGCGCGCGCCGCGGGCCCGGCGGCGACGTGGTGGAGGACCTCGTGCACGACGAGCTGCGCGCCTGGGCCGAGCGGCACGGCGTGGCCGGGCGGGCCGTCGCCCCGGGCACCGTCGCCGCCACCGGCGCCGGCCGCCTCGCCGAGCAGGGCGTGCGGCGGATCTACCACGCCGTCACCGCCGTTCCCCGCTCGGACAGCAACGACTACGACGTCCTGCTGGCCGACGTCACCCGGGCCGCCGCCCGGGTCTTCGCCACCATGGCCGCCGAGCGCACCGCCTTCGACCCGCCGCTGCGGTCGGTGGCCTTCCCGCTGCTCGGCTCGGGGCGCGGCGGCCTGCGGTACGAGGCGAGCCTCGGCGCGCTCTGGGCCGCCGTGGAGGCCGAGGCCGCCCGCGGCGCCGGCTGGCAGGTCCACCTGGTGATGCGCCGGCCGGCGGCCGCCGACGTCGTCGAGCGCCTGCTCGGCGCCGGCTGAGAGGACACGGATGAACCCCTACCTGGTGCTCGCCGCGGCGGCCGCGGACTGGGACCGCCTGGCGCCGCTGCTCGCCGCCGGGCCGGCCGCCCGGCTGGCCGCGCTGCTGGAGCGGCTGCGCGGGGCCGAGCGCACCGGCCGGCAGGAGGCCGCCGAACAGGCGGCGCGGCTCCTGCTGCCGCTGCTGCCGCAGTCCGCCGGGGCCGGTACGCCGCGGTTCACCGCCGGCGCGGTGGACGTCGCCCACCTCGGCTTCCACGCCTCCGACCTCGCCGTCCTGGTCCTGGACGGCTCCCGGATGGTGGGCCCGGTCCTGGGCGAGGTGCGCCGACGGCTGCTCGCCGCACCGGCGCTGACCGCCGCCGCGGTCCGGGAGCTGGGCGGGGACCCGGACGCGCCGGGGCTGCTCCGGCTGACCGGTACGGCCGGGGAGGTCCGGCTGCCGGCCTTCCAGTTCGCCGAGGCCGCCACCCCGTGGATCGCCGTCCTGGACGTCAGCACCGTGCTCGACGGCGACCGGGACCCGTGGGGCGTGACCGACTGGTGGCTGTCCCGCGACGCCCTGCTCGGCGCCGTCCCGTCCGCCCTGCTCGGCACCGGCCAGGACGACCGGCTCGTCCAGGCCGCCCGCTACCTGACCGAGGAGGAGTAGTCCGTGGTCAACGTCCGCCCGCCCGAGCGGCTGCCCGGGGACCCGACGAGGGTGGCCCTGCCCGCCGGGACGGAGCTGGTCCGGGTGCACTCGGCCCGGCGCTCCGCCACCGCCTTCAACGACAACCCGGCCGACTGCTTCTACGGCGGCGGCCGCTTCGACGGGACGGCGCTCGACGCCTACGGCTTCCTGTACGCGGGGCTGACCGTGGAGGCGGCCGTCTGCGAGACCCTGCTGCGCTCCGTCCCGTTCGACCCCGCCGCCGGGCCGCGGCTGCTCCCGCGGGCCGCCGTCCGGGGCCGGCGGCTGTCCTTCCTGCGCCTGGCGCGCGAGGTCACCGTGGTCTCCCTGGTCGCCGGGCGCGACCTGGCGAGCGTGGCCCAGGACGCCTGGCTGGTCCAGGCGGAGGCGGCGGAGTACCCGTTCACCCGGGCCTGGGGGCACTGGATCCGCGCCCGCACCGGCCCCTGGGCGCAGGGCTTCGTCTGGCCCTCCAAGCGCGAACCGGCGGACCGGGCCCTGGTGCTGTTCCTGGACCGCTGCCCCGCGGACGCGGTCGAGCCCGCCGGCGTCCCGCCCGTCGACCTGGACACCGAGGAGGGGCTGCGCCGGCTCGACGCCGTGCTCGCCCCGTACCACGCCCGGGTCGCCCCGTGACCACCCCGCACCGCGCCCCGGTCGCCCCGTGACCGCCCCGCCACCAGGAGCACCGCCGTGGAAGAGAGCACCGAGCCGGTCGAGCCGACCGACGACGAACTGCGCGCCGAGCGGGACGCACTGCTCGCCGAGGCGGCGCACGCGCCCGACGACCCGGACGCGCCGGAACTATGGGCCACCGCCGGTGAGTTGAGCTACCGGCTGCACCTGGACCAGGACCGCCCCGAGGACCTCCGGCTGGCCGCCGAGGCGATGGAGCGCGCCTTCGCCCGGCCCGGCGACGAGGCACCCTGGCACGCCTGGCGGGTGCTGTACGGGCACGTCCGCGCACTCCAGTACGACCTCGCCCCGTCGGCCGGGCTCCTGGACCACGCCCACCGGTTGGTCGACGCGGGGCTGCGCGCCCTGGCCGCCGACCCCGACGCGTACCCCAACGTCCAGGTGCTGGGCCGGCGGCTGGCCGCCTCGATCGCCCGGGCCCGGATCACGCCCGACGCCCCGCTCGCCGAGCGCCTCCACCTGCTCGGCGACGCCCTGCGCCGCCACCGCGACGCGCTCGCCGACGCGGCACCGGGCAGCCCGGAGGGCACCGAGCTCCAGACCGAGCTGGGCCATCTCCACTACGAGCGCGCCCGGTTGGCGAACACCGCCGAGGACGCCGACGCCTCGGTGGCCGCCTACCGGGCGGCGCTCGCGGCCTCGCCCGACGGGGACGACGTGCCGCTGCTCCGGTACGGGCTGGCCACCTCGCTGCTGTGGACCGGCCGCCACCGCCGGGACCGGGCCGAACTGGAGGAGGCCCGCCGGGAGTTCCGCGCGGCCCTGGCCGCCGCCCGGCAGCGCTCGGCCGAGCCGCCGGACTGGGCCGCGGAGGCCGGGACGAGGGCGATCTTCATCCGCGCGCTGCTCTGGTGGCAGTGGGAGGACCGCACCCACCCGGCCGCCGCCGAGGCGGAGTTGGCACCGGTGCTGGCCCGGCCGGGCGCCCTGGAGACCCTCCCGCCGGTCTACCTCGACGCCTTCGGCCGACTGCTCTACGACCGGGCCGCCGAGCGCGACGACGACGCCGGCCGCGACCGCGCCGTCGGGCTGCTCCAGGAGGCCGTCCGCCGCTGGGAGCCGGAACGGGACGGCGTGCTGTGGGCCCCGGCCATGCTGCTGGCCGTGCTCCAGCACGCCCGCTACCGCGACGACCGGGACCGGCGGCGGCTGCCGGACGTGCTCCGCGGCACGACCGCGGCGCAGGGCGCCGAGGACGCGCCGTCGGAAGTCCGGCGCACCGCCCGGATCCTGCGCGCCTGGGCCCACCACGAGCAGGCGGGCGGGGGCCCTTGGCTGCCGGCCGACGCCGACGCCCCGGTCTACGCCGACGCCGTGACGGCCTACCAGGAGCTCCAGGACGACATCGCCGCCGGCCGGACCTTCTTCAACCTCAACGAGGGCGAGTTCAGCCACCTCGCCAACGACCTGGTGGTCGACCGGCACGTCACGGACGGGTTCGGGCAGCTCTACCGCACCTGGTCCGACCTCCCCCCGAACAGCTCCGAGCGCGCCCTGTTCGGGGCCAGGCTGCTCGGCATGCTCCCGATGATCGACCCGCACGGCACCCTGGTCGGCGAGGCGGAGAAGGCCGCGCTCTACCGGGACGCCGCCGCCTTCGAGGGCTCGGACACCGAACAGGCCTCCGTCCGGGGCCTGCTCGGCTCCTTCCTGGTCCGCCGCGGCATGGCCACCGGCGACGCCGCCTCCGCCGAGGAGGCGCTGGCCCACCTGGACGAGGCGGCCGGACTCCTGGGCGCGGACCACCAGGACCTCCGGACCGGGCTCGACCTGGCCCGCGCCCTGGCCACCGCGCAGCTCGGCCAGCTCCAGGCCCGCGGCGACGAGACGGACGCCGCGATCGAGGCCTGGGAGCGGCTGCGCGAGGAGCCGCGGCTCAGCCCGTACCTGCGGCTGCTGCTGGACGGCCAGCGGGCCGGCTACGAGGCCCAGCGCGCCGCGGCGCGCGACGACCTGGCCGGCGCCGACCGGGCCCTCGCCGAACTCGCCGCCGTGCACCGCGGGCTCGACCCGGAGGACCCGAGCCGCCCCGAGGTCTGGTTGCAGCTGGAGCACTCCCACAACCTGCGCAACGCGCTCGCCCGCCGGCTCGGGGCCCGCGAGCTGGCCCCGCCCGCGGGCCGCCCGACCGTGGCCGAGCTGCGCCGGCAGGCCGCCCGGCTGCCCCGCGAGCACCGGGCCTGGGTCCTCGGCGACAGCGGCATCGCCCGCTGCCTGACCGCGGGCGACCACTACGACCTGCGACTGCTGGCCGAGGGGCTGGAGCTGATCGAGGAGGCGCTCGCCCAGGTCGACGAGGACTCCGAGGACTGGGCGCGCTACGCGATGGCCCTCGGCAACGGCCGCACCGGGCAGGCCGCCGCGACCGGCGACCGGCGCGGCTACGAGGCGGGGGTGGCCTGGCTGGAGCGGGCCGTCGCCCGGCTCGACGGCCCGGAGCACCGGCTCTGGGCGTCCTCCTGCCTCGCCCTCGGCCGGGCCTACCGCACGCGCGCCGACGCCACCCGCGACGACCGCCGGCGGGGCCGGCACGCCGCGCTGGACGCGCTGCGCGGCTTCGCCTGGGCGGCGCTGCTCCAGTCCGGCACCGAGCACGCCGCGACCGCCGCCGCCCGGGCCACCGAGGCCGCGCTGGAGGCGGCGGCCTGGTGCCTGGAGGACGACGTGCCGGAGCAGGCCCTGACCGCGCTGGACTCCTGCCGCGGCCTGGTGCTGCACGCGGCCGCGGTCTCCCGCTCCGTCCCGGAGCGGCTGGTCGCCGTCGGGCGGCCGGACCTCGCCGAGGAGTGGCTGCGCTCCGGCGCCGCCGAGCCCGCCCCCGGGGAGAGCGCCATGGTCCGGCCCTCGCGGACGGTGCCGAGCCGGCTGCGCGGCCAGGTGCTGGCGGTGCTCGCCGACGCGGCCCGGGCGGACGGCTCCGCGGACGGGCTGCTCGAACCGCCGGAGCCGGAGGAGGTCGGGGCCGCGCTGCGCCGGCTGGGCGTCGACGCCCTGGCCTACCTGGTGCCGGCCTCGCCGGACGGCGGCGGGGCGGCCGTCGTGGTGACGGACGACGGGCGGGTGCGCTCGCTGCCGCTGCCCCGGCTGCGCGAGGACGCCGGGCCGGTGCGCGACTACCGCCCGGGCGCCGAGGCGGCCCGCGACCTCGGGCCCGCCACCGCGCCCGGCGAGGCGCCCCCGCCGCTGCGCCGGCAGCTGGACCGGCTCTGCTCCTGGGCCTGGTACGCCGCGATGCGCCCGCTGCTCACCGCGCTCGCCCCGTTCGTCGGCGGGGGCAGGGCGCCGCGCCTGGTGCTGGTCCCGATGGGGGCGCTCGGCACGGTGCCGTGGCACGCCGCGTACGAGCCGGGCAACGCGGGGCGGCGGCGCTACGCCGTCGAGGAGGCGGAGATCTCCTACGCGGCCTCGGCCCGGCTGGTCTGCGACGTCTCCCGGCGGGCCGACCTGCCGTACTCGCCGGCGGCGCTGATCGTCGGCGACCCCACCGGCGACCTGCGCGGCGCGGGCGAGGAGGCCGACGCGCTGCACCGCAGCTTCTACCCCCGGGGCCGCTACCTCGGGCGGCGCCGCTCGGGCCCGCCGGACGGCAGCGGGACGCCGCAGGAGGTGCTGGAGTGGCTGCGCGACGGCCGCAGCGCGGGCGCCGTCCTGCACCTGGCCTGCCACGGCACGGTGGCGGCGAACGACCGGCACAGCTCGTACCTGTCGCTGAGCGGCGGCGAGCTGGCGGCCGAGGTGCTCACCGAGACGATGACGGCCGGGGGCTCGGCGCGGCCGGGCCTGGTGGTGCTGGCGGCGTGCAGCAGCCACGTGTCCGGGCGGGGGCACAACGAGGCCTACAGCCTGGCGACGGCGTTCCTGGTCGCGGGCGCGCGCTCGGTGGTGGGCTCGCTCTGGACGGTGCCGGACGACGCCACCTCGGTGCTGATGTTCATGACGCACCACTTCCTGCGCAGCGCGGGGCAGCCGCCCGCCCGGGCGCTGCGTTCGGCCCAGCTGTGGATGCTGGACCGGGCGCGGGTGACGCCGCCCGGGATGCCGCCGGCGCTCGCCGCGCGGGCGCGCGCGGTCGAGCCCGACGACCTGACCACCTGGGCCGGGTTCACCCACCTCGGGCGGTGAGGCGTCAGCCGCGCGGCCCGGGGACCACCGTCCGCAGGGCGACGGTCCGGGTGGCCCAGCGCCCGGTCGAGCGGCCCTCGCCGAGGTCGCGGCCGGTGCCGCCGCGGGCGGTGAAGCGCAGCACGCCGTCGGGGGTGCCGCCGCCGCGCACGGCCGGGCGGGCCGGGTCCCAGGCGCCCAGGTGGAACGGCACGGTGTTCAGCTCCTCCTCCGCGACGATCAGCTTGAGCCAGTCGCGGGTCTGGCCGCCGGGCACCGCGCGCTCGGCGGGCACCGACAGCGTGACCGGCCGGCCGTCCAGGGCGTGGCCGGTGCGCCCCGGTCCGACGAAGTCGCCCCGGTAGAGCGTGGAGTGGCTGCGGTAGCGGTCCGTCAGGTCGAACAGGGCGCACCACAGGCGGCGGTGCGAGCGGTTGTGCAGCCGGATGCCCACCCGGGGCTCCAGCCAGCCGCCCGCGTCGGGCTCGTAGGCGCGGACGATCTCGCCGTTGCCGTCGGGCAGCAGCGGTCCGGCCGCCGGGTCGTCCCACGGGAGGATCTCGATCCGCACCGCGGTGGCGAGGTCCGAGCCGGGGTTGGAGAGCCGTTGGAGCCGGTACCAGCGGGTGAGGTGTTCGAGGCAGTCGACGACGGTGCGGGCCTCGGCGGGGCCGGTGAGCGGCAGCGGCTCGACGGTGCCGGTGCCGTCCCGCTGGGTGATCACGGCCCGCCCGCCGGCCGGGTCGACCCTCAGCAGCAGGTCGCCCGCCGCGGCCGGGTCGCCGGTGGCGCGCAGCAGCGGTGACGGGCCGCCGCCGGGGCCCGCCGTGGCGATCGCCTCGCGCAGCAGCCGCTCCGCCGCCGGGGCGCCCGGCTCGATCAGCACCGTCGTCGGGGGCAGCGCGAGCGCGGACGGGGCCACCGGGTAGACCCTGGTCCGGTCGGGCTCCCAGCCGACCGGGTCGACGAGGGTGTGCCGGGTGTGGACGGTCCTGGCCCGGACGGTCCCGGGCCGGTCCCCGGCGCCGTCGGCGCCGCCCTCCGTGCTCCCGCCGGTACTCCCGCCGGTGACGGTGAACTCCGTGCCGCCGCCCGCGCCGTCGCCCAGGCCGTGGACGCGGCCGCAGTCGACCTCCCAGCCGTCCGCGCCGTGGGTCAGCAGGTGCGGGCTGCCCGGGCGGACCGCCCCGCCGAGGAACGGCCGGTCGGCGGGGCCGCCGGGCTCCTGCGGCGTGAGGGTGGGGTGCTGGACGTCGCCCCAGGCCTGGACCCGGCACCGGGCGGCGGCCATGACCTCGCGGTAGCTCGCACCGGGCCCGGCCTCGTCCAGGGCGCCCAGCAGGGCGTGGGTGAACACGCCGTGGCGGCGGCCGTCGAACCAGTCCTCGTGCGAGACCTGGTCCAGCCGGCTCGCGGCCAGCAGGAGGTGCCCGGCCCGCTCCGGCCGCGCGCCCGCCGCGTCCCGGGGCCCGCCCGGCCGCGCGTCGGCGGCGGAGGGCCGCGGGCGCACGGCCCGTCCGTGCCAGGCCGGGTCCGCGGGCAGGGAGCGGACGGCGGGCCGGCCCGTCGGCCTGCGGGTCGCCCCGCCCGCGTAGCAGCAGTCGAGCACCACGGCCAGGTGGGCGCCGGTCGCGGCCACCTCGCCCAGCAGGACGGCGAGTTCCTTGTCCACCAGGGGGCCGTCGGCGCAGACCAGCGCCTGGCAGCGGCCGGTGGCCTCGATCCGGGCCTCCTCCTCGGTGCGGACGTCGAACTCGGTGCCGTGGCCCGCGTACCAGAGCAGCGCGGTGTCCCGCGGGCCGGCCTGCCCGAGGTGCTCGCGGATGCCCGCCCGGACCGCGGCCACCGTGGCCTGCCGGTCCAGCAGCCGGTGCGCGACCAGCCGCTCCCCGACCCGCCGGCGCAGCCACTCCCCGGCCGCCGTCACGTCGTTGACGCAGCCGCTCAGCGCGTCGTGCCCGAGGGCGGTGTAGTCGTCGATCCCGACCAGAAGTGCGTGGACGTTCCCCATGGCGAGCAAGTGTGGCAGCCCGGTCGGGGCCGCCGGGCGGCGCTCCGGGCACGGAGCGGTCGACTTCCGGGCGCCTTCCGGGCGCCGGGCCCGTCCCGCCCGCGAACGCTTCGCTTTCTTGATGTTCCGTCACTATCCTGCTCGGGCGACCGCCGACGGTTTCCGGCCGCAGCGGTCCACATCACGCCATCGGGTTCGGGGGAATCAATGGGATCCATCGAAGGGCCCCGGCGCATCGTGCGCCCCGGGCCCGCCGCCGCACCGCCCGCCCGGGCGGCCGCCGCCCCGGCGCGCACCACGAGGTCCGGCGCGAGCGCCGACCAGCTGCGGCCGCGGCCGCAGGACCTGCTCGAAGCGGTGCGCCGCCTGGACGCCGGGCTGGACCCGGCCGCCTGCGCCGAGCTGTCCGGCTGGCTGCGGGAGCACTACCGGACGGCCTACGGCGACGTACCGCTGGGCCTGCTGGCCACCTGCTACCTCGGCCCCCCGTACGTGGACCACCTGATGGACCTCTTCCAGGTGATCCTGCAGCACTTCACGCCCGGCGACCGGCTCCCCGAGCCGTTCGGGTCGGCCCGCATGATCGTGCGCACCGGCGCCTACGCCTTCGTCGAGGTCTACAGCAGCGGCCTGGTCCTGCCGGTCCTCCGGGACGGCTCGGTGGTCCGGCCGTGACCCTCCTCCCGGCCCCGCCCCGCCCGGGCCTCCCGCACCAGCACAGCACTGACCTCCCGCACCAGCACTGCACTGATCGGAGCGAAGCATGACCGAGGTGGACCACTATCTGCGCGGCCAGGTCCAGCAGGTCAACAACATGGTCGTCCGGCTGGGCGAGCAGGTCGGCGCGGTGTCCGGCCAGGTGACCGCGGTGAACGCGGCCCAGCAGCAGACCCGCGGCGAACTGGCCGACCTGCGCAACGAGTTCCTCGCCTTCGTCCGGCAGTCCACACTGACCGCCGCCGTCCAGCGGGCGGAGACCAGGATCGGCGTCATCCAGGACAAGCTCGACCACGAGTTCGGCCACCACAAGGCCGTCCGCCGCACCGCCGTCGGCATGCTCCAGGCCTTCGACACGGGCCTCGTCTCCGAGGACACCGTGCGCACGGTGAGCGAGCAGCTGATGATCCAGACCCCGCGCTACTGGCTGGCGCCGGCCCTCGTCGCCCTCGCGGCCTGGGCCGCCGACGACCGGACGCTGTGCGACCGGGCGGTCGACGAGGCGTTCCGCCGCTCGCCCGAGCGGACCTCGCTGCTGTTCGCGCTCGTGCTGCGCCGCCAGCGGCGCCAGGCCGTCGCGGTGCGCTGGCTGCGCCACTACCTGATCGCCCAGGACCCGGCCCGGCTGGGCCGGGAGTTCGCCGTCATCCTGGAGTCGCTGTCGCAGGGCGCGTTCGGCGCGGCCGGGCGCGAACTGCTCCAGGACACCCTGTCCGGCTGGCGGGCGACGCTCCTCGGCGACGACGCGGCCCGGGCCGCCCAGGTCCGCCGCTGGCTGGCCGAGATCGAGTCGCTGCGCACGCCGGGCGCCCAGGCGGAGTTCCCCCGGCTCGCGGCGCTCTCCCCGCAGTGGCCGCAGCTGGACGCGGCGCTGTCGGGCGCCCGCGCGCACCAGCGGCTGCTGGACAAGTACACCGCCCTGATGGCCCAGGAGAGCCCGGCGTCGGACCGCCTGGAGGACGCCATCGACGACATCCTCGACCGGCTGGTGTCCGAGTACGACAACGAGGAGCTGCCGCTGCGCCGCGACCTCGCGTTCAACCACGCGGTCGTCGAGCACGACGGGGACGTGGACGGCGCGCGGCACGCCGTCGAGGTCGACGCGGCCTCGCTGGACGAGACGCTCGACTACCTGACCGTGCAGTCCACCGCCGCGCTCAACCCGAGCGCCATCGGCGCCTCCGCCGCCACCCAGCGGCTGGCCGTCGCCGCCTGCCACGAGTGGTTCGCCGACGCCCACGCCGCCTTCGCGCTCGGCTACCGCCGGGCCGTGCCGCCCGAGGTGCACGCGGTGCTCGGCTCGTCCCACAGCGTCGGCGCGCAGACCTTCCAGCTGCCGCCGTGGACGGGCGCCTTCACCACGCCGCTGGAGGTGCTGGAGCGCTCGCTGGCCGAGCACTGGGACCGCCACAGCCAGCCCTTCCTCGCCGCCCTCGCCTACCCACTGAAGCGCAAGCTGGTGCCGCTGGCCGGCACCGTCGCGCTGATCCTGCTGGTGTTCCTCGGCGTCAGCCCGGCGTTCGCCCTCGTCGCGGCCGCGGTCGTCGGCGGGGTCTGGGGCCTGGTGCTGTACAACCGCAACGAGGCCGGCCGCCGGATCGTCGACTCCGCGCGGCGCGTCCTGGACCAGGCGAAACAGGACTCGCTGCTCCAACTGCGCGGCGCCGCCGCCGAACTGGCCGACTGGGAGTCCCGCTACCGGGCCGCCGACGCGGTCGAGCAGCAGGCCCGCGCGATGATCACCTCGCTGGCCGGCTCCGGCCGCGGCCCCTCCCCCTTCGACGGACGCACCGTCCTCACCAAGGACCACCAGACCCAGCAAGGGAGCACCCGGTGACCACCCCTCCCCCGCCGCCGCCCCGCCGGCCGCCGACGGCCGGCTCCCCCTGGGCCGCCAGCCCCCGGCCCACCACCGAGCGCGCCACCAACCGGCTGCGCCGGCTCGTCGAGGGCCTGCCCGACTGGGAGCCGCTGCCCCCGGGCGAACTCCACGTCCGCCGTCCGGGCACCGGGCTGTGACCGGCCTGATCGGTTCCGGCGGCTCCTACCGGGCCTGGGCCGACTTCCTGGAGCGCTGGGCGGACGGCGGGCCGGAGGACGGCTCCGCGCTGCCGCCGCTCGTCCTCGCGGACTTCCCCGAGGACGCCCGTGAGCGGTTCCGGGTGCGCGTCACCGACGCGCTCACCCGGCGGCTGCAGGGCTGGTCCGACGCGCTGACCGCCGCGCTCAACGCCGCCCCCGACGAGTTCGGCGCGGGCCGGGTGCTGGCCCAGGCCAGGACCGGCCTGCGGGCCGTCCGGGCGCTGGCCGGGCACCCGGGGCTGGACGAGGAGTTCCGCACCCGGCTGGCCGAGGTCGTGGACACCCGGATCCGCCGCTGCCAGGCCGACCTGGAGCACGAACTGGACCGGCTCGCCGCGCTCGACGCCGATCCGGCCTGGCTGGAGCAGCGCCGCCGGACCCTGCGCGACAACCCGCTCACCACGGTGATCGACGAGGCCGCCCCGGCCGCCCGGGACGGCTGGTCGTACGACCCGGCCGCCGCGCCCCGCCGCCGGATCGTCCGCGGCTGACCCGTCCCCTCCCCCGACGCCGGAAGGCTCCCATGCCCGACTACGCCGACAGCCGCCGGGACCTCGGCAGCTACCTCACCGCCCGGGTGCCGGTCATCGGCCTGCGCACCATCGAACAGCAGCGCGCGCTGCGCCTCGTCCGCGAGGTCGCCACCCAGTCCCGCAGCGGCAACCTGCCGTTCTGGGTCTACACCCGCGCCACCGGCCTGCGCGACCTGCGGACCAACAGCCCGATGCAGGACGACCGTTCGTTCGTCGGCGCGATGGAGTTCGCGGCCGCCCAGTTCGCCGCCCGCCCGCAGGCGACGCTGGTGCTGGTCGACCCGGACGGCCTGGACGTCGACGGCCCGACCGCCCGCCACGTCGCCGAGCTGGCCCGGCTCGCCGACGCCAACGCCGGCAGCATCGTGCTCATCACCGACAACCCGATCTGGAGCGGCCTCCAGCGCCTCGGCATGAGCCTGCGACTCGACCTGCCGACCACGGAGGAGATGCACGGCATCGTCCGCGGCTTCCTGGACGACCACCACGGCGTCGTCCCGATCGACTGGAGCGAGGACGACGCCCGGCGGGCCTCCGAGTTCCTGATCGGGGTCACCGAGGGGGAGGCCGTCAACCTGATGGCCACCATCGTCGCCAAGGGCAGGGTCGAGAAGGACGACGTGCTGGCGCTGGCCCGCGCCAAGGACCGGATCTTCAGCGACCTGGCCGGCCTGGAGCGGGTCCACCTGAAGTCCTCCGAGTACTCGGTGGGCGGCCTGACCAGCCTGCGCGCCTGGCTCAAGCGCAAGCACCAGCTGATGCACGCGGACCTGCGCGGCACCGAACTGCGGCCGCCGCGCGGCGTGCTGCTGGTCGGCGTCCCGGGGTGCGGCAAGTCGCTGTCCGCCAAGGCGATCGCCGCGGAGTGGCAACTGCCGCTCTACCGGCTGGACATGGCCAGCATCCACGGCAAGTACCTGGGCGAGTCCGAGGGCCGGATGCGCGAGGCGCTGGAGACCGCCGACCGGGTGTCGCCGTGCGTGCTGTGGATCGACGAGATCGAGAAGGGCCTGGCGGGCGGGCACGACCTGTCGGGCGTGCCGCAGCGGATCATCGGCCAGTTCCTGTTCTGGCTCCAGGAGTCCCAGTCGCGCGCGTTCGTCGTCGCGACCGCCAACGACGTCCGCAGCCTGCCGCCCGAGCTGCTGCGCAAGGGCCGCTTCGACGAGCTGTTCTTCGTCGACCTGCCCGACGACCAGGACCGCAAGGAGATCATCGAGCTGTACTACCGGCGCTACCTGCGCCTCGACCCCGACCCGGACCAGGTCGAGCGGCTGGTCGACCTCTCCGAGGGCTTCGCCGGCTCCGACATCGAGGCCGCGCTGCACGACGTCGCCGCCCAGGTCCACCTCGACGGCGGGACGGCCGAGCCGGACCTCTCCTTCGTGCTGGACACCTTCACCAACATGACGCCGTTCAGCCGCACCAACCCGGAGCAGCTGGAGGACATCCGGGCCTGGGGCCGCGAGCGCGCCGTCCCGGCGGGCCGCCCCGCGATGAGCACCTCCGTCCCCGGCCAGTCCGGCCCGGCCCGGCGGGTGGTCTTCATGCGCGACTGAGCGCCGCACCGGTCCGGTGGTTCCGGTTCGCCGGCCCGTCGGCGCGCCGGACCGCCGAACCGCTCGCCGACGCCCCCGACCCCATCCGAGGACGGCCGTGGGCTACTCCTACCTCCCCGGGCGCGAGGTGCTCGGGGACGTCGAGCTGCGGGTCCGCCCCGGCGAGCGGCTGGCCGTGGTCGGCCGCTCGGGGGCCGGAAAGTCCGCCCTCGGCAAGCTGCTGTCCGGCGTGGACGCCCCGGACACCGGCAGCGTCCTGGTCGGCGGCGTCCCGGTGGCCGACCTGGCCGCGGCGGGCCGGCTGGGCAACCGCATCGTCCTCATCACCCAGCAGCACCACGTGTTCGTGGGCAGCCTGCGCGACCACATGACCATGGCCGCGCCCGAGGCGGACGACGCGGCCGTCCTCGCCGCGCTGGAGGCCGTGGAGGCGGACCGGTGGCCGACCTGCCGGACGGCCTGGACACCCGGCTGGGCTCGGGCGGCGTCGAGCTGGAGGCCTCCCGCGCGCAGCAGCTCACCCTGGCCCGGGTGCACCTGGCGGACCCGCACACCCTGATCCTCGACGAGGCCACCTCGCTGCTCGACCCGACGACCGCCCGGCAGGCAGAGCGGGCGCTGGCCGCCGTCCGCTCGGACCGCACCGTCATCTCCATCGCCCACCGGCTGCAGACCGCGCACGACGCCGACCGCGTCGCCGTCATGGAGGCGGGCCGCATCGTCGAACTCGGCACCCACGACGAACTGCTCGCCGCGGGCGGCCCGTACGCCGCGCTCTGGCGGTCCCGGAACGGCGGTACCTGAGTCCTGAGCCCGGAGTCCTGAGTCCTCCGGCCCGCCGGACAAGCCGACGGCCGGATCCGGGGGGCGGTTGCCCGTCCCGCGAACCCGGCCGCGTCACTGTGCCCGGTGTTCAGCTGTGTGTCAGTGGCTCTCCCTCCGGCGGCGGGTGCGGTGGGAGAGGGTGACCAGCGCGGTCCCGACGAGGGCGGTGAGCAGCGCCAGGAGGGCGGTGGGTCCGGTGCCCGGGCCGGCGCCGGTCGGGGGCAGCGGGGGCGGGGGCTGTGTCGTCGGGATGATGGGGTTGTCGGTGCCGCACCGGGGGTCGGTCCCCTCGACGCAGGTGGAGCCGGGGGTGGTCGAGGTGACCGCGTTGCGCAGGTGCGTGCCGACGGGGTCGGGCTTGACGGTGACCGTGTAGGTGAGGGTGACGCTCTGGCCGGTGCTCAGCGGGCCGGTCCAGGTGAGGGTGGTACCGGTGCGGGTGACGGTCCCGCTGTCGGCGGTGGCGTTGTCGTGGTAGGTGGCGTCAGCGAGGAGACCGCTGAGGTCGTCGGTGAAGGTGGCCGGGTTGAAGTCGGCCTTTCCGCTGTTGGTGGCGGTGATGGTGTAGGTGATGGTGTCGCCCGGTGCGACGGGGCCGCCGGGCTTGTTGGCCTTGATGACGGTCAGGCGCTGGACGGGGGTGGTCGTGGTGCAGTTCGGGTCGATCGCCTGCGCGGCCCGGATCGGCATGGGTCGCGGGCAGTTGGTCGTGGAGGTGCTGGTGACGGCGTTGCCCAGGAGGAGGTCACCGGTGGGCGGGTCGTCGACGGTGACGGTGTAGGTGGTGGTGACGGTCGCGCCTGCGGGGACGTCGCCGTCCCAGGTCAGCAGCGGGCGCTGGTAGCGGACGGCGCCGCCGGTGGTGCGGGCGTCGTCGTTGTAGGTGGCGTCGTCCAGCAGGCCGGTGAGGTCGTCGGTGTACGTGGCGCCCTTGTACGCCACGGTGCCGGTGTTCTTCAGCGCGATGGTGTAGGTGACGGTGCCGCCGGGCACGGCGGCGACGGGTGCGGCGGTCTTGGTGATCTCCAGCCTGGGGGCGGGCAGGGTCTCGCCGCAGCGCGGGTCGCCGCTGCCCTGGACGCAGTTGGAGCCCGGGGCGGTGACGGTGTTGGCGAGCTTCCCGTCACCGGTGAGCGTGGCGGTCACGCTGTAGGTGATGGTGACCGTGGCGCCCTTGGCGACGTCACCGGTCCAGGTCAGCTTCTTGCTCGCGGGGTCGTAGACGGCCCCGTTGCTGGCGTCGTTGTTGTACGTCGCGTCGTCCACCACACCCGACAGGTCGTCGGTGAGCGTCGCACCGGGGTAGTCCGCCTGGCCGGTGTTGGTGACGGTGAGCGTGTAGGTGACCGTGTCGCCGGCCTTGATGTCCTTGGGGGTGCCGGACTTGTCGATGGTCAGGGCCGGCAGGGGGGTGTTCGTCCCGCAGGCGGCGCAAGTGACGTCGGGGGTCGAGGTGACCGCGTTGGCGAGTTCCTTGTCGCCGGTGGGCGGGTTGTCGACGGTGACGGAGTAGGTGACGGCCACCGTGGCGCCCTTGGCGACATCACCGGTCCAGGTCAGCTTCTTGGCCACGGGGTCGTACACGGCCCCTGCGCTCGCGTCGTTGTTGTACGTCGCGTCGTCCACCACACCCGACAGGTCGTCAGTGAAGGACGCACCCCGGTAGTCGGCCTGGCCGGCGTTGGTGACGGTCACGGTGTAGGTGACCGTGTCGCCCGGGCGCGGGTTGGCCGGGGTGGAGGTCTTGCGGATCTCCAGCGCCCTGACCGGTGTGGTGGTGGTGCAGTCACCCGGGGCGCAGGGGCTTCCGTCGGTGTTGACGACGGCGTTGGTCAGGACCTTGTCCCCGGTGGGCGGCCTGTTGACCGTCACCGAGTAGGTGACGGCCACCGTGGCACCCTTCGCGACATCACCGGTCCAGGTCAGCCGCTTGGCCGCGGGGTCGTACACGGCCCCGTTGCTGGCGTCGTCGTTGTACGTCGCGTCGTCCACC
>NZ_JBISAI010000005.1:299915-407102 GCF_044391605.1 Kitasatospora sp. NPDC018619 | reverse complement strand
ACACCCGACAGGTCGTCGGTGAAGGACGCACCCCGGTAGTCGGCCTGACCGGTGTTGGTGACGGTCACGGTGTAGGTGACCGTGTCGCCCGGCTTTGCCGCCGCCTGCGAGGCGGTCTTCCTGACGGCCAGGTTGCCGACCGGAGTCCTGGTGTCGCACCCTTCGGTGCAGTCCGTCCCCGGTGGCCCCGTGACGGCGTTGACGAGCACACCGTCCCCGGTGGGCGGCGTGTTGACCGTCACCGAGTAGGTGACGGTCACCGTGGCACCCTTGGCGACGTCACCGGTCCAGGTCAGCCGCTTGGCCGCGGGGTCGTACACGGCCCCGTTGCTGGCGTCGTTGTTGTACGTCGCGTCGTCCACCACACCCGACAGGTCGTCGGTGAAGGACGCACCCCGGTAGTCGGCCTGACCGGTGTTGGTGACGGTCACGGTGTAGGTGACCGTGTCGCCCGGCTTCGCCGCCGCAGGCGAGGACGTCTTCTTCAGGGCCAGAGCCGCGACCGGCACCCGCGTCGAGCACTCGGGAGCCGAGCCGTCCTCACAGTTGGTACCCGCCGACACGACCTTGTTCCTGAGGACCTTGTCCCCGGTGGGCGGCCTGTTGACCGTCACCGAGTAGGTGATCACGACGCTCGCGCCCGGGGCGATGCTCCCCGTCCAGGTGAGCTTCTTGCTCGCGGGGTCGTAGACGGCGCCGCTGCTCGCGTCGTTGTTGTACGTCGCGTCGTCCACCACACCCGTCAGGTCGTCGGTGACCGTCACCGAGCTCGCGGTGCCCGCGCCGCTGTTCCTCGCGGTGATGGTGTAGGTGACCTTGTCGCCCGGCTTGGCGCTGGTCCTGTCGACGGTCTTGGTGACCCCGACCTGCTTGAGCAGGTTCGGCGCGACCGAGCAGCTGGCCAGGTCGGTGATCGGCCAGCTGCCGCCGCTCTCGGACTTCAGGGTGCCGACCTGGTTGTCCTGGACGTTGCCGCCTGGCAGCTGGGTCGAGGCCCCGCTCCTGGGATCCACCCGGTAGAGGGCGCCGCCGTAGTAGCCCAGGTAGATGGACCCCTTGACGTACGCCATGCCGTAGTTGTCGAAGCCGTTGCCGCTGCCGGCGCCGACCACCTCGACGGCCCGCTGGGCGGTGCCGGTGGCCGGGTCCAGGCGGTAGATGTAGGTCCGGCCGCCGTAGACCAGCCCGTAGTAGGCGCCGCCGTCGCTGTCGACGAACATGTCGGGGACCATCGTCCCGCCGGCGAACACCGCGTCGTTCGCCGGTACCGAGGTGAGGTTGACCCCGCGGGTCCAGACCTGTGTCGCGCCGGTGGCGAGGTTCATCCGGAACAGCTTCGACGTACCGCCGTTGGCCGCCCCGTAGAGCATGCCGTTGTTCGGGTCCGCCGCCAGGCCGCCCCAGTTCTGGCCCGCGGGCAGGCTGCGGCCCTGGCCCCCGGCGATCGCGTCGGTGACGGTGGTGGTGCCGGTGACCTGCTTGTAGAGCGTCAGGTTCGAGCTGGTGTAGTTGGAGTAGAACGCCGCTGTCCTGCCGGTGTCCGGGTCCCTGCCGACGGCCATGTTGGTCGACCAGTAGTCGGGCAGCCCGGTCCCGTTCCGCCGGGCGACCACGGTGTTCGACACGGTCGGATTCCCCGAGGCGTCGTTCACCAACTGCATGCTGGAACGGAAATTGCTGTAATACAAATGATCGCAGTCGATCGACGACGGCCTCGGTTCGGACAGAACGTCAAAGGTTGCCGCCGCTGCGGGAGAAGCCCCGCCCAACAGCACTCCGGGAACCATCAGGGACACCGTCAGTACGTGCGCCAGGCAGGCCGTGAGTCTCCTCGCCAGCCGACGGCCACATCGGTGAGCCGTCATCTCACCTTCCGATCACACAGGGCCCGGCCGGGCCCGCTGCCCAACCGGTGATCAGGCCAGAAGTACAGGAACCGGGTGGCCGTGCGTGGCGCGAGCAGAGCAGGGACCTCGTGTCGCAGCGTCAATCCATCAAAAGGCGCACTCCGCCTCCGAGGCGTTCCCCCCGGGTGCCGTCTCGGCGGTCACGAAACGGGCGAGCGGGAGCCCGGACTTCCCACCTTGACCGACTATGACCGGAACTGCTCGACAGCAGAACGCCAACCACCGCTGACCCAACGCCAGGTCAAGTCCTGCTCTCCGGCGTTGAAAGCCGCCGCCGGGGTCCACCGTGCGTGCCGGGCGGGCCCCCGGGCCTGGTTCCGGGTCTTTCGGAGCCTCGAAATCGGACCGAAAGGGGGTTGAAAACCGGCCCTCGTAGCGTACGGGACGTCCTCACCGAGAACGTCCACCGCCCGAGTAGCGACCGAAAGGCCCACGCCATGCTCTCCACCGCCCACCGCCCCGTGAAGTTCCTCGCCGCCGCCGCCCTGGGCGTGCTGCTGGCGACGGGCGCGGCGCAGGCCGGCACCGCGGCCACGGCGAAGGCCTCGCTGGCCGACAGCACCTGGACGCTGGTCGGCCCGGCCACCGTGGCCGCCACGGCCACCGGCGGCGACGACAGCACCTGGACCTGATCGGGCCGGGCACCGACGGACGGCCCCGCCGACAGACGCCGGACGCCGCACCGCCCCAGCCGCACCGCCCAGGCGCACCGCCCCAGCCGCACCACCCCCGACGACGACCCAGCCACCCCCAGACGACATCGAGGAACCACGGTGGACTTCAGCCTCTTCTACTTCGCCAACGACAGCGCCGACAGCGGCGACGCCGGCCGGTACGAGCTGCTGACCGAGGGCGCCCGTTTCGCCGACGCCAACGACTTCACCGCCGTGTGGACCCCGGAGCGCCACTTCCACCAGTTCGGCGGCCTCTACCCGAACCCGGCCGTCACCGGCGCGGCCCTCGCCACCATCACCGAGCGGGTCGCCATCCGGGCCGGCAGCGTGGTGGCGCCGCTGCACCACCCGCTGCGGATCGCCGAGGACTGGTCGGTGATCGACAACCTCTCCGGCGGCCGGGTCGGCCTCTCCTTCGCCTCGGGCTGGCACCCGACCGACTTCGTGCTGCGCCCCGAGGCGCACGCCGACCGCCGGGAGCTGCTCACCGAGACCCTGCAGACGGTCCGCGGGCTGTGGCGCGGCGAGTCGATGACGCTCAGGGACGGCAAGGGCCAGGACGTCACCGTCAAGGTCTTCCCGCCGGCCGTGCAGTCCGAGGTGCCGTGCTGGATCACCAGCGCCGGGAGCATCGAGACCTTCCGCGCCGCGGGCGAGCTGGGCACCGGTGTGCTGACGCACCTGCTGGGCCAGGACGTCGACGACCTCGCCGTGAAGATCGCCGCGTACCGCGAGTCGCTGCGCGAGCACCACGGCGACGCCTGGCCGGGCCACGTCGTGCTGATGCTGCACACCTTCGTCGGTGAGGACACCGAGCAGGTGCGCGAGCTGGTCCGGGAGCCGCTCTGCGCCTACCTCAAGACCTCGTTCCACCTGATCTCGCACACCATCGCGGGCAAGGGCGTCCGCTTCGACCCGGCGACGATGGCCGACTCCGACGTGGACTACCTGGTCGAGCGCGGCTTCGAGCGCTTCTTCGACGCCCAGGGCATGTTCGGCACCGTCGAGCGGGGCCTGCGGGTGGTCGAGCGCCTGGAGGAGCTGGGGATCGACGAGGTGGGCTGCCTGATCGACTTCGGGGTGCACCCGAAGAAGGTCCTGGAGAGCCTGGAGCACCTCAACCAGGTCCGCATCCGCTCCGCCGAGCGGTCTGCCGAGCCGTCCTCGGAGCGGTCCGCCGCGGCCTGAGCCCCCGGTCGGCGAGGAGTACGGGCGGCCGCCAGCAGGCGGCCGCCGATCCGTGTCAGGTGCGCCCGGAGGCGCACCAGGAAGGTCGGGAGCCGTCGTGGCCACCTATGAAGGTTTTCTCGGGACGTTTCTGGGCCATGTGGCCCGCACGCCCGAACAGCCCGCAGTGATCCACAGCCGCCACTCGCTGGCCGGCGACGTCGAGGAGGTCGGCATGTACGCCGAACTCGACGCCTCCGCCCGCCGGTTGGCCGTCTGGTTGCAGCAGCGCTGCGCACCGGGCGACCGCGCGCTGCTGCTCTACCCGCAGGGCCTGTCGTTCGTCCGCGCCTTCCTCGGCTGCCTGTACGCCGGCGTCGCCCCGGTGGTCGCCCCGCCGGCCGGCGGTGACCGCCGCCAGCAGGAGCGCACCGCCGCGGTGGCCCGGGACGCCGGGACGAGGGTCGCGCTCACCGAGGCCGCCGAGCTGGAGACGCTGGCCGGCTGGCTGGCCGAGTCCGGCCTCGGCGAGGTGGCCGCGGCCGCCACCGACGACGACGCCACCTTCGCGGGCGTCGACCCGCGGGAGTGGGCCCGGCCGGTCCTGGACGCCTCCAGCACGGCCTTCCTCCAGTACACCTCCGGCTCCACCAGCACCCCGCGCGGCGTGATCGTCTCGCACGGCAACCTGGAGCACAACGCCCGGGTGCTGACCGACTCCTTCGGGTTCACGCCCGCGATGCCGACGTGCAGCTGGCTGCCGATGTTCCACGACATGGGCCTGATCCTGACCCTGCTGACCCCGCTCTACCTGGGCTCCACCACGGTGCTGCTCGCGCCGGCCGACTTCCTGCGCCGCCCGCAGCGCTGGCTGGAGCTGATCAGCCGGCACCGGGCCGCGATCACCGCCGCGCCCAACTTCGCCTTCGACCTCTGCGTCCGCCGGGTCACCGACGAGCAGATCGCCGAACTCGACCTCTCCGGCTGGTTGGTGGCCGTCAGCGGTGCCGAGCCGATCGACCCGGCCACGCTGGCCCGCTTCACCGAGCGCTTCGCCCCGGCCGGCTTCCGCGCCGAGACCTTCGCCCCCGGGTACGGCCTGGCCGAGACCACGCTGGGCGTCTCCGGCACCCCGCTCGACGAGGCCCCGGTGGTCCGCACCGTGGACGCCGAGGCGCTCTCCCGCCACCTGCTCCTCCCGGCCCGGGGCGACGGCCCGTCGGTCGACGTGGTCTCCAGTGGCCTGGTCAACGACTTCGACGTCCGGATCGTCGACCCGCAGACCCTGCGGCAGCTGCCGGACGGCGAGATCGGCGAGGTCTGGGTCAGCGGCACCAGCGTCACCCAGGGGTACTGGCGCAAGCCCGAGGAGACCGACCGGATCTTCCAGGCCGTCACCGCCGACGGAGAGGGCCCGTTCCTGCGCACCGGCGACCTGGGCGCGCTCGACGGCCGCCGGATCTACGTCACCGGCCGGCTCAAGGAGATGCTGATCATCCACGGCCGCAACCTCTACCCCCACGACATCGAGCGCGAACTGCGCGCCGTGGACGAGCTGTTCGCCTTCCGGCAGACCACCGCCTTCTCGGTGCGGGCCCGCCAGGAGGAGGTCGTGGTGGTGCAGGAGCTGCGCGCCCCCGACCTCGACGAGCCCGCCCTGCGGGACCTCGCGGACCGGGTGAAGGCGGCCCTGGGCGAGGCGCTCGGGGTCCGGGTCGGCAACGTGGTCTTCGTCCGGACCGGCCAGATCTGCCGCACCACCAGCGGCAAGCTCCAGCGCAACCGCACCCGCGCGCTGTTCGAGGCGAACGCCCTCGACGTGCTGTACGAGTCGCTGCTGCCCGACGTCCGCGCCCGGTTCCGCGCCGCCGACGCCGTGCCCGCCACCGCCGCCGTGCCCGCCACCACCACGGGCGCCGGCGTGGACGCGTCCCCCACCGTGCCCGCCGCGGCCGCGGCCGTCGGGACCTGGTGAGGTGCCGACCGTGCTGCGCTACGCCCCCCACCTGGTCACCGAGCGGTTCGAGGAGCTGCTCGGCGACCCCAACGACACCGCCCGCACCTTCTCGCTGGCCCGCTGCGTCGAGCTCGACGAGCGGGAGGAGTTCCCCGCCGAGATCTGCCGCGAGCTGGACGCCGCCGGGGTTCCCGGCTACTACGTGCCCGCCCGCCACGGCGGTGAACTCCGGTCCTTCGAGGAGCTGTTCCAGGTCTTCCGGGTGGTCGCCCGCCGCGACCTGACCGCCGCGATCGCCCACCACAAGACCTTCCTCGGCGCCGTCTCGGCCTGGGTGGCCGGCGAGCCCGGGCAGGCCGACCGGCTCGCGGCCGACGTCCTGGCCGGCGGGGTGGTCTCCTGGGCCCTCACCGAAGCCGCGCACGGCAGCGACCTGCTGGCCGGCGAGGTGAGGGCCGAGCCCACCCCCGGCGGCTACCGGCTCACCGGTGAGAAGTGGCTGATCAACAACGCCACCCGGGCGGACCAGGTCTGCGTCCTGGCCGCGACCGACCCGCAGGGCGGGGCCCGCGGCTTCACCCTGCTGCTGGCCGACAAGCGGACCCTCGCCGAGGGCGACTACCACTGCCTGCCCGCCGTCCGCACCCACGGCGTGCGCGGCGCGGACATCAGCGGCATCGGCTTCGACGGCGCCGAACTGCCCGCCTCCGCGGTGGTCGGCACCCCGGGCGCCGGGCTGGAGATCGTCCTCAAGGGCTTCCAGCTCACCCGCACGCTCTGCGCCGCGCTGACCCTCGGCGCCGTCGACCGCGGCCTGCGGACCGCCCTGGGCTTCGCCCTGGAGCACCGGCTGTACGGCCGCCCGGTGGCCGAACTCCCGCAGAGCCGACGGATGCTGACCGAGTCCTACGCCGACCAGCTGGTCGGCGAGGCGGTCGGGCTCTTCGCCTCCCGGTCCATCCACGCCCTGCCGGGCGAGCTCGGCACCACCTCCGCCGTCGCCAAGTACCTGGTGCCGACGATCGGCGACGAGGTGCTCACCCGGCTCGGCCAGCTCCTCGGCGCCCGCGCCTACCTGCGGAACAGCTTCGCCCACGGGGTGTACCAGAAGGTCGAGCGGGACCACCGGATCGTCGGGATCTTCGACGGCAGCACGGTGGTCAACCTCAACGCGCTGGTCACCCAGTTCGCCTTCCTCGCCCGGGGCTACCGGGACCGCGCGGTGGACGCCGAGGGCCTGCGGACCGCGGCCGATCTCACCGCCGCCGTCCCGGAGTTCGACCCGCAGCGGCTCCAGCTCGTGCCGCGTTCCGGGGCGAGCGCGGTCAACGCGCTGCCCGGCGCGGCCGACCGGATCGCGGAGCTCGCCGCCGCCGGCCGGGTGGGCGAGCGGCTCGCCGCACTGGTGGCCGAGGTGCGCGCGTTCGCGGACGAGGTGCACCGGCGGATGGAGCTCCACCGGCCGTCCGCCCGCGCCACCCCGGCCGACGCCTTCGACCTGGCCGAGCGCTACACGGTGCTCCACGCCGCCGCGGCCTGCCTGCACCTCTGGCTGGCCAACCGTGAGACGGCCGCCGCGGCGACCGCCCCGGACGCCGGCCCGGACACCGCCGCAGGTACCGCCGCGGCGACCCGTACGGACACCACCGCGGCCCCCGACCCCGCCGCCGGACTGTGGCGCGGCGCCCTGTGGTTGGAGGCCTGCCTGACCCGATTGCTCGACCGGCTGCGCCCCGCCGGCGCGACGGACCGCGGCGCCGTGCTGGACGAGCTGTTCCCCGCCCTGCACGCGCAGTACCGCGGCGGCCTGCTCTTCTCCCCCCTGTCCTGCCGGCTCGCCGAGGAGACCGCCGTATGACCGCCACCCAGGACCACGCGGCCGCCCCCGGTCCGACCGCCGCCCAGGACCACGCGGCCGCCCCCGGCAGCCCGGCGCCCGCCCCCGGCAGCCCGGTCGACGTGGACGCGCTGGAGCTCCGCCTCGGCGACCCGCTCGACCCGCGCAACCCGGTCGGCCACGCCGCCGTGCTCGCCGCCGACGAGGCGGGCCACCCGCTGCGCGCGGGCGAGGCCCTGCTCGACGACTACGGGTTCAACGCCGAGTTCGTGCCGCGCCGCCTCGGCGGCCGGTTCACCACCGTCGACCGCCTCGCCCAGCAGGCCCGCGCGCTCGCCCGCCGCGACTGCACCATGGGCCTGGCCTACGGCATCACCAACTACATCTCCGGCGCGCCGATCTGGACGGACGGCAGCCCGGAGCAGCAGCGCTGGGCGGCGGACACCCTGCTCGACGGCCGCCGCATCTCGGCCGGCTACACCGAGCTGCCGCACGGCAACGACTTCACCCGCAACGAGCTCACCGCCCGCCGGGTCGGCGACCACTACCTGGTCAGCGGCCGCAAGGAGCTGATCAACAACATCTCCCGGGCCGACGGCCTGCTGCTCTTCGCCCGGACGGACGAGGCCCCCGGCAGCCGCAGCCACACCCACCTGCTGATCGACCTCGCGGCCATCCCGCAGGACCGCTTCCGCTACCTGCCGCGGTTCACCACCGCGGGCGTCCGGGGCTGCCGGCTCGCCGGCATCGAGTTCCGGGACTGCCCGGTGCCCGCCTCCGCCGTCGTCGGCGAGGCCGGCGGCGCGATGGAGGCCGTGCTGCGGGCCTTCCAGACCACCCGGGGGATGCTCCCCGGGATGGCCGTCGGCATCCTCGACAGCCAGCTCCGGACGGTCGCCGGCTTCGCCCGCGGGCGGGTCCTGTACGGCCGGGAGGTCGCCGAACTGCCGCACGCCCGCTCGGTGCTGACCGGCGCCTTCACCGACCTGCTGATCGGCGACGCACTCGCCACCATCGCGGCCAGGTCGCTGCACCTGCTCCCGGACGAGACCAGCGTCTCCACCGCCGCCGCCAAGTACCTGGTGCCCAAGCTGCTCCGCGAGGCCGACTACCGGCTCTCCGTCCTGCTGGGGGCCCGCTCGTACCTGCGCGAGGGCCCGCACGCCGTCTTCCAGAAGAACAGCCGCGACCTCCAACTGCTCACCTTCGGGCACGCCAACGCCACCGTCTGCCAGGCGACGCTCGTCCCGCAGCTGCCCAGGCTCGCCCAGCGCAGCTGGGCGGCCGAGACCGCGGTGCCGGCGCCGGCCCGGCTGTTCCGCTTCACCGAAGCCCTGCCCGAGCTGGACTACCACCGCCTCCAGCTCACCTCCCGCGGCGCCGACAGCCTCAGCGCCGTGCTCGGCACCCCGGTGGACGCCCCCGGCCCGGCCCGCCTGGCCGCCCTCTTCCTGGACGAACTGCGGGAGCTGAAGGAGCGGGTGGGCGCGCTCGGCGCGCTGGACCGCACCGTGGTGGCGGGCCGTCGCGGCTTCCTGCTCGCCGACCGCTACGCCGTCGTCCTGGCCGCCGCGTCCTGCCTGGGCATCTGGCAGCAGGCGGACGCGGCCGCCGACCCGTTCCTCGCCGACCCGGCCTGGCTCACCGCCGCGCTTCACCGGCTGGCGGTGCGGCTCGGCCGCACCGGGCAGGCCCCCGACGAGGGCGCCCACGACCGGCTGCTCGCCGAGCTCCTGGCCCGGGTCGACACCTCCCGGAGCCTGGACCTGGCGGGCCGGACCCTGCACGGGCACCGCCCCGACCGCGCCCGCTGAGCCCGGTCCGCCACACCCCCTTCCGACAGCCGCCCCCGAACCACCCCACCCCTCGGACCACCAAGGAGCACCCCATGGCCACCACCGAGACCGCCCTCTCCCCGCAGGAGCTCGGCGACTGGCTCACCGAGCGCGTCGCCTTCTACCTGGAGTGCCCGGCGGAGGACGTCGACCGCACCCGCCGCCTGGTCGAGATGGGCCTGGACTCGATCTACGCCCTGACCCTCTGCGGCGACATCGAGGACCACTTCGGCATCGCCGTCGAGCCGACCCTCGCCTGGGACCACCCGACCGTCGAGGCGCTGACCGCCTTCCTCGGCGCGGAGCTGGGATCCGTCTGATGGCCGCCGCCCAGCCGCTCTCCGTCGGACAGGAGGCCCTGTGGTTCCTGTACCGGCTGGCCCCGGACAGCGCGGCCTACTCGATCCTCTCCGCCGTCCGGGTCCGCACCCCGCTGGACGACGCGCTGCTCGACCGGGCGGTCCGCGCGGTCGCCGGGCGGCACGCCGTCCTCCGCTCCCGCTACCGGGAGGTGGACGGCAGGCCGCACCGGGCCGACCTCGGCGCGGACGCCGTCCGGCTGGAGGTGCGCGAGGTCGGCCCGGTCTCCGACGAGCGGCTGTACGCGCTGGTCCGCGAGGTGTACGAGGCCCCCTTCCGGCTCTCCTCGGAGCCACCGCTGCGGGTCGCCCTGCTGCGGCTCGGACCGGCCGACGCCGTCCTCGTCCTGGTCGTCCACCACATCGCCGGCGACGCCACCTCGCAGTGGCTGGTCCTGCGCGAACTCCTGGACGCCCACCAGTCGGCCGCGCTGACCGGCGAGACCGGCCTGGCCCCGCTCCCGCTCGGCTACGAGGACCACGTCGCGGCCGAGCGGGCCCTGATCGCCTCGCCGCGCGGCGCGCGGATGGCCGCGTACTGGCGCGCGGTCCGCGCCGGGGCCACCGCCGCCGAGCTGCCCACCGACCGGCCCCGGCCGCCGGTGCAGTCCTTCCGCGGGTCGGCCTGCGCCGTCCCGCTGCCGGATGGCGCCGGGGCGCGGGTCCGGGCCGCGGCGGAGGAGCTGGGCGTCACCCCGTTCGCCTTCCTGCTGGGCGTCTTCCAGGTCCTGGTGCACCGCTACGCCGGGTACGGCGAGGCGCTGATCGGCTGCGCGGCCAGCAACCGCACCCCGCGCACCCTGGGGCTGGTCGGCTACCTGGTCAACCCGCTGCCGCTGCGCTCCTCGATCCACCGGAGCACCACGTTCCGGCAGGCCGTGCTGGCCGCCCAGAGCCAGGTGCTGCACGGCATGGCCAACGTCGGCTACCCGACCGTCCTGGCCGGCCGGGGCGAGGGCGCGCAGGAGGCCCCGGAGGCCAAGGGGCCGCCGGCGCACCTGGCCTTCACCCTGATCGCCGCCGACCGGCTCGAACCCCGGCTGCCCTACCCGGCGGCCGGCCGCACCGAGGGGCCGGAGTACGAGTACCGGGGCCTGCGGCTCGCCGTGCTCGACCTCCCGCACATGGAGGGGCAGTTCGACCTCAACGCGGACGTCCGGCTGACCGGGGACGCCCTCACCGCGTTCTTCCGCTACGACACCGCGCTCTTCGAGCGCGGAACCGTCGAGCGGATCGCCGCCGGCTACGCCCGGCTGCTCGCGGCCGCCCTCGCCGACGTCGACGCGCCCGTCGCCCGGGCTTCGCTGGCCGACCAGGACGAGCTGCTCCGGATGCTCGCCATGGGCGCCGGAACGCCGGCCTGACGGACCGCCGGACATCCCCGGAGGTCCATATAGAAGAGATATAGCGGGCGCGCCCAGGATCAGGGAGCCAGCTGTGAACAAGCGCACTTCCGCGAAGGGGAGACCGTGGCAGAGAAGGTGTTCAAGGGAATTCTCTCCACTATCGGCGATTCGCCACTGGTGGAGCTGGAGAACCTGATCCCTGGTTACCACTCGCGGATTTTCGCGAAGATGGAGCGGTTCAACCCGGGCGGCAGCATCAAGGACCGCTCGGCGGCGAGCATGCTGCTCGGCCGGATCCGCAGCGGCGAACTCGAGCCGGGCCGCTCGGTGGTGGTCGAGTCCAGCTCGGGCAACCTGGCGATCGGGATCGCGCAGATCTGCCGGTACTACGGGCTGCACTTCATCTGCGTGGTGGACGCCAAGACCACCGAGCACAACCTCGCCATCCTGCGGGCGTACGGAGCCACCGTCGAGGTCGTCCGGGATCCCGACCCGGCCACCGGCGAGTACCTGCCGGAGCGCATCCGGCTGGTCCGCCGGCTGGTGGACTCCATCCCCCACGCGTACTCGCCCGACCAGTACGCCAACCCGCTCAACCCCCGCGCGCACGAGCGCACCATGCGGGAGATCGCCGAGGCGCTGGACGGCCGGGTGGACTACCTCTTCGCCGCCACCAGCACCACCGGCACCCTGAGCGGCTGCGCCGCCTACGCCCGGGACAACGGCCTCGGCACCACGACCGTCGCCGTGGACGCGGTCGGCAGCGTGCTCTTCGGCCACGAGCCGGCCCGCCGGCTGATCCCGGGCCACGGCGCCTCGATCCGCCCCGAGCTGCTGGACCCGGGCGCGGCGGACCGCGTCGTCCACGTCACCGACCTGGACTGCGTGGTCGGCTGCCGCCGCCTGACCCTGCGCGAGGCGATCCTGGCCGGCGGCTCCTCCGGGGCCACCGCCAGCGCCCTGGAGAAGGTCTCGGGCGACATCCGGCCCGGGTCCAACGTCGTACTCATCTTCGCGGACGGCGGTGACCGCTACACGGACACCATCTATTCCGACGCCTGGGTGAGCAAGAACTTCGGAGAGGTCTCCCACCTGTGGAAGGCCGACGCTGACAGAGAGCTCATTCCGTGCTGATCATTCGCCACAGCGACGTCCGGGACATCCTGGACGGCCGCGAGCAGGACGTGCTGGACGCGGTCGCGAACGCCTACCGCCTGCACGACGAGGGGAGTTCGGCCCTGCCGCACTCCGTCTTCCTGCGCTTCCCCGACGCCCCCCGCGACCGGATCATCGGCCTGCCCGCCTACCTGGGCGGGCCGGACGAGATCGCCGGGATGAAGTGGATCTCCTCCTTCCCCGGCAACCTGGAGCGCGGCCTGGACCGCGCCAGCGCCGTCATCGTGCTCAACGAGATGGCCACCGGCCGTCCGGACGCGCTGGTCGAGGCCTCGCTGGTCTCCGCCAAGCGCACCGCGGCCGGCGCCGCCCTGGCCGCCCGGCTGCTGGTCACCGAGCCGGCGCCCACCGGCGTCACGCTGGTCGGCACCGGCGTGATCAACCTGGAGGTGCTGCGCTACCTGCGCACCACCCTGCCCTCGATCACCGACGTCACGCTGTACGACCGCAGCGCCGAGCGGGCGGCCGGCTGCGCCGAGCGCTGCGCCGCGCTGGTGCCCGGCACCGTCACGGTGGCCCCGGCCCTGGACGAGGCGCTCGCCGCCCACCGCCTGGTGGCCTTCGCCACCACCGCGGCCGAGCCGCACACCGACCTGGCCGCCTGCGCCCCCGGCACCACGGTGCTGAACGTCTCGCTGCGCGACATCACCGCCGGGGCGATCCTCGCCGCCCGCAACGTGGTGGACGACGTCGACCACGTGCTGCGCGAGCAGACCTCCCCGCACCTCGCCGAACAGGCCTGCGGCCACCGGGAGTTCATCGGCGCCACGCTCGGCGGCCTGCTCAACGGCACGGCCGTGCACCGGCCCGACCCGGACCGGGTCACCGTCTTCTCCCCGTTCGGCCTCGGCGTCCTCGACCTCGCGGTGGCCGGCCTGGTGCGCGAGCACGCGGCCGCCGCGGGCCTGGGCGTGGAGGTCGACGGCTTCCTCCCCGAGGCGCGGCCGGTCCCGGCCGGGGTGTGAACCCCGCCTCGCTGTCCCACCCCTCCGTAGCACGCACCGAGACAAGGAGTCCGTACAGATGAGCGACATCCAGGCTGACGAGCCCGGCTACCGCGTGGTCCGCAACGACGAGGAGCAGTACTCGGTCTGGTGGGCCGACCGCGACCTCCCGGCCGGCTGGCACGCCGAGGGCACCGAGGGCACCAAGGACGAGTGCCTCGCCCGGATCACCGAGGTGTGGACCGACATGCGCCCGCTGAGCCTGCGCCGGCGGATGGAGGCGGCCGCCGCGGCCGTCTGACCCGCCCGCCGGGCCCCCCGACCGCGCCGGCCCGCCTCCCCCGACGGGCCGGCGCGCCCACCCCGCACGCCCGGCGCCCCACCGCCGGCGCCCGATCCGCACCACCGGGGCGCGTCCCGCCCTCCCGCCACCGACAGTTGCCGCTCACCAGAGGACATTGAGAGATGACCACGCACCAGCGCCCGGGTGACCCGGCCGACGACCGGACCGCGACCCTGGCCGGGCTGGTTGCCCGGCAGGCGGCGCTGACCCCGGACGCGCCGGCCGTCAGCACCGCCGACCGCACCTGGACCTACGCCGAGCTGAACGCCCGCGCCAACCGGCTCGCGCACCACCTGGCCGGCCTCGGCATCGGCCCCGAGGCGCTGGTCGGCGTCCGGCTGGAGCGCGGCCTCGACCTGGTGGCGGCGCTGCTGGCGGTCTGGAAGACCGGTGCCGGCTACCTGCCGCTCGACCCCTCCCACCCGGCCGACCGGGTGCGCTGGATCCTCTCCGACACCTCGGCCGCCCTCGTCCTGACCACCTCCGCGCTGGCCGACCGGGCCGGAGACACCCCCGAACTCCTGCTGGACGGGCAGGACTTCGGGCACCACCCGGCCACCGACCCGAAGACCCCCGCCGACCCGGCCGGCACCGCCTACGCGATCTACACCTCCGGCTCCACCGGCCGCCCCAAGGGCGTCCTGGTCACCCACGAGGGCATCGCCAACCGCGTCCTGTGGACCGTCCGCCGGCACGGGCTCGGCCCGGCCGACCGCGTCCTGCAGAAGACCACCATCGGCTTCGACGCGGCCGGCTGGGAGCTGTTCGCCCCGCTGGTGAGCGGCGGCACCGTGGCCCTCGCGCCGGTCGGCGCCGAGCAGGACCCGGCCGCCCTGGTGCGCTCCGCCGCCGAGCAGCGGATCACCGTGCTCCAGGTCGTGCCGTCCGTGCTGCGCCTGCTGGTCGAGGAGCCCGGCTGGGCCCGGCTGGCCGACCTGCGGCTGCTCTTCTCGGCCGGCGAGCCGCTGCACGCCGAGCTGTGCCGCCGCGCCCTGGAGCGGGCCGGCCGCGACGGCATCGAGATCTGGAACACCTACGGCCCCACCGAGTGCTCGATCGACGTCACCGCCCAGCCGTACGACCCCGCCCAGACGACCGGCCCCGTCCCGATCGGCCGCCCGCTCGACGGCCTGCGCGTCCTCGTCCTGAGCGAGGACGGCGACCTGGTGCCCGTCGGCGTGCCCGGCGAGCTGTACGCGGGCGGCGTCGGCGTGGCCCGCGGCTACCTCGGCCGCCCCGACCTCACCGCCGAGCGCTTCGTGCCGGACCCGTACGGCCCGGCCGGCAGCCGCCTCTACCGCACCGGGGACCTGGTGCGCTGGCGCAGCGACGGCACCCTGGAGTACCGGGGCCGGATCGACCACCAGATCAAGGTCAACGGCGTGCGGATCGAGCCCGGCGAGGTCGAGGCCGCGCTGGTCGCCCACCCCGACGTGGACGGCGCGATGGTCACCGCCGTCACCGCCGAGGACGGCGGGCACCGCCTGGTCGGCCACGTCGTCACCCGCAGCGGCCGGACCCCGGACGAGCTGCGCTCCTTCCTGCGCGGCCGGCTGCCCGAGCCGCTGGTGCCCACCGTGCTGGTGCCGCTGGACGCCTTCCCGCTCACCGCCAACGGCAAGGTCGACCGCGCCGCGCTGCCCGCCCCCGACCTCTCCGGCACCGCCGGCCGGCCCCCGTACCTGGCCCCGCGCACCGAGGCCGAGCGGACCGTCGCCGGGGTCTGGTCCGCCCTGCTCGGCGTCGCCGAGGTCGGCGCGCACGACGACTTCTTCCAGCTCGGCGGCTCCTCGCTGCTGCTCACCCGGCTCGCCGCCCGGCTGCGCGCGGCCTCCGGCGGCGAGGTCCAGCTGCGCGGCCTGTTCACCGCCTCGACCGTCGAGGCCCAGGCCCGGCTGCTGTCCACCGCCCCCGCCGACCGCCCGGTGCTGCCCGTCGACCGGGGCGGTGAACTCCCGCTCTCCTTCGGCCAGGAGCGGCTGCGCTTCCTCGACCGGATGAACCCCGGCGGCCCCGAGTGGGTCTCGCCCGTCTTCCTCAGGCTGCCCGTCGACGCCGACACCCCGGCCGTCCGCCGCGCCCTGGACACCCTGGAGGCCCGGCACGAGGCGCTGCGCACCCGCTACCCGAACGACGACCGGGCGGTCCAGCTGATCGCCGAGCCCGGGCCGGTGGAGCTGAGCGAGCACGGCACCGACCGCGCGGGCCTGGCCGCGGTCGTCGCCGGGCAGTTCGCCCGCGGCTTCGACCTGACGGCCGGGCCGCTGTGGCGCGCCGCGCTGATCCGGGTCGCCGACGGCGGCACCGTCCTGCTGCTGACCATCCACCACATCGCGTGCGACGGCTGGTCCGCCACCGTCCTGGAGCGCGAGTTCGCCGCGCTGTACGCGGGCTTCACCCGGGGCGAGCAGCCCCAGCTGCCCGAACCCGCCCTCGGCTACGCCGACTTCGCCGCCTGGCAGCGCACCTGGCTGACCGCCCGGGAGCTGGCCGACGACCTCGCGTTCTGGTCCGCCGAGCTGGCCGGCCTCAAGCCGCTGCCGCTGCCCACCGACCACCCCCGGCCCGCCGAGCGCGACCACCGCGGCGCCGTCGTCCCGTTCACCGTCGAGGCCGAGGTCGCCGAGGCGCTCGCCGAGCTCGGCCGCCGGCACGGCGCGACCCCGTTCATGACCCTGCTCACCGGGTTCGCCACGCTGCTCGCCCGCTACAGCGGCGAGTGGGACGTCACCGTCGGCACGCCCGTCGCCGGGCGGGTCCGCCCCGAGACGGAGAACCTGGTCGGCTTCTTCCTCAACTCGCTCGCCCTGCGCAGCGGCCTGACCGGAGACCTGACCTTCGAGCAGGCCCTGGAGCGCGTCCGCGCCACCTGCCTGGCCGCCTTCAGCCACCAGAACCTGCCGTTCGAGCAGCTGGTCGAGCAGGTCCAGGGCGACCGCGACCTCTCCCGGACCCCGATCTACCAGGTCGCCTTCGACCTCCACGACGAGACGATGACCTCCGGCGGCGCCGACTTCGACGACCTGGAGACCTTCCGCCAGGCCTGGCGGATCGCCAAGACCGACCTGACCCTCTTCTTCCGCCGCCGCCCGGACGGCACCCTCCTCGGCGTCCTCGAGTACGCCACCTCGCTCTTCGAGGAGCGGACGGTGGCCCGCCTGGCCGGCTACCTGACCCGGGTGCTGCGCACCGCCGCCGAGCGCCCCGGCACCCGGCTCGACGAGATCGAGCTGCTCTCGCCCGAGGAGCGCCACCGCCAGCTGGTCGGCTGGAACGAGACCGAGGGCGCCCACACCGGCGCCACCGTCCTGGAGCTGATCGAGGCCCGGGCCGAGGCCGCCCCGGCCGCGACCGCCGTCCGCTCCGCGGAGGGCACCGCCAGCTTCGCCGAACTCGACGCCAGGGCCAACCAGTTCGGCCACCACCTGCGCGCCCTCGGGGTCCGCTCCGAGTCCGTGGTCGGCGTCCTGCTGGACCGCGGCCGGGACCTGCTGCCCGCCTTCCTGGGCACCTGGAAGGCCGGCGGCGCCTACCTGCCGCTCGACCCCGCCAACCCGCCGGCCCGGCTGGCCGCCGTGCTCGCCGACGCGGGCGCCGGCGTGCTGGTCACCAGCTCCGCCTACGCCGGCGGCATGGTGGAGGCCTTCGACGGCGAGCTCGTCGTCGTCGACCTCGACCGCGCCGAGCTCGACGCCCGGCCGCGGACCCGCCCCGAGCGGTTCCTCGACCCGCGGAGCACCGCGTACACCATCTTCACCTCCGGCTCCACCGGCCGCCCCAAGGGCGTCCAGGTCGAGCACCGCGGGCTCGCCAACCACGTCGCCTGGGCCGCCCGCGAGCTGGCCGGGCGGGGCACCGGCGGCGCCCCGGTCTTCTCCTCGACCGCCTTCGACCTGGTGGTGCCGAACCTCTACGCGCCGCTCGTCGCCGGGCAGCCCGTCCACCTGCTCCCCGCCGACCTCGACCTCGCGCGGCTCGGCGCCACCCTGGCCGCCTCCGGCCCGTACAGCTTCCTCAAGCTGACCCCGGGCCACCTGGAGATCATCGGGCAGCAGCTCGACGACGAGCGGGCCCGCGGGCTCGCCGAGCTGGTCCTGGTGGCCGGCGAGGCCTTCCCCGGCGAGCAGGCCGCCCGCTGGCTCGGCCTGCTCGGCCCCGACCGGCTGGTCAACGAGTACGGGCCCACCGAGTGCTCGGTCGGGACCTGCACCCACCCGGTGGATGGCCCGCAGCCCGCCGTCGTCCCGATCGGCCGCCCGCTGCCGGGCATGACCATGTACGTGCTCGACGACGCCCTGCGCCCCGTGCCGCCCGGCGCGAGCGGCGAGCTGTACGTCGGCGGCACCGGCGTGGCCCGCGGCTACCTCGGCCGGCCCGAGCTGACCGCCGAACGCTTCCTGCCCGACCCGTACGGCCCGCCCGGCGCCCGGCTCTACCGCACCGGCGACCTCGTCCGCCAAGGCCCCGACGGCGCCGTGGAGTTCATCGGCCGGCTGGACCACCAGGTGAAGATCCGGGGCTACCGGATCGAGCTCGGCGAGATCCAGGCCGTCCTCGCCGCCCACCCGGCCGTCCGGGAGGCCGTGGTGCTCGCCGACGGCGGCGGCCAGGGCGAGGCCCGGCTGACGGCCTACCTGGTGCCCGCCGGGCAGGGCCTGCCCGAGCACGCCGAACTCGCCGCCCACTGCGCCGAGTCGCTCCCCGACTACATGGTGCCGACCGCCTTCCTCGCGCTGGCGGCCGTCCCGCTCACCGCCAACGGCAAGGTGGACCGGGCCGCGCTGCCCGACCCCCTGGCCGGCTCCCCGCTCACCGGCCGCACCGGCCCGCGCGACGTCGTCGAGGAGCGGGTCGCCGAGATCTGGGCCGACCTGCTGGGCACCGAGCCCGACGTCCACGACGACTTCTTCCGCAACGGCGGCAACTCCATCCTCGGCATCCGCCTGGTCTCGCGGATCCAGGCCGAGTTCGAGGTCGACCTGCCGCTGCGCGCCATCTTCGAGGGCCCCACCGTGGCCCGGCTCGCCCGCGCCGTCGAGGACCTCGTCCGGGCCGAGATCGACAACCTGTCCGACTCCGAGGTTCTCGCGGACTCGATGCTGCTGAAGGAGCACGACGCATGACCACTGGCAACGTCGAGAAGACCCTGGCCGCCGACCCGCTGCGGGCCGAGCTGCTCCGCCGCCGGCTCGCCGGCGGCCGGGGCGGCCGGCGCCGGGCCATCCCCCGCGCGGACCGCGACCGGCCGCTGCCCCTCTCCTCCGGCCAGGAGCAGATGTGGTTCCTCACCCGGCTCGACCCGGACAGCCACGAGTACCTCGTCCCGCTCGCCCTGCGCCTCGCCGGCGCGCTCGACCCGGCCGCGCTGCGCCGGGCCGCGGACGGCGTGGTCGCCCGGCACGAGATCCTGCGCACCCGCTACGCCTTCACCGGGGCCGACCCCGAGCAGCTCGTCGACGCGCCCGCGCCGGTCGACTTCGCCTGCGTCGACCTCACCGGCCTGCCCGCCGGCGACCGCCTCCCGCAGGCCCTGCGGCTGGTCGAGGAGCAGGCGGCCACCCCGTTCGACCTGGAGCACGAGTGGCCGCTGCGGGTCCGGCTGCTGCGGCTGGCCGAGGACGACCACGTCCTGGTCACCGTCTTCCACCACATCGCGTGCGACGCCTGGTCCACCCAGCTCTTCGCCGAGGAGCTGAGCGCCCGCTACCGCGCGGAGACCACCGGCACCGGCGCCGAGCTGCCCGAGCCCGACCTCCAGTACGCCGACTACGCCGCCTGGCAGCGCGCCCGCACCTCCGACGCCGCCCTGGCGGACCACCTGGGCTTCTGGCGCGAGCGCCTGGACGGCCTCGTCCCGCTGGAGCTGCCCACCGACCGGCCCCGCCCGGCCGTCCGCAGCTGGGAGGGCGCCGCCGTCCCGCTGTCGCTGCCCCGCGCGCTCACCTCCGCCCTGCGCGACCTGGCGCTGGACCACGACACCACCACCTTCACCGTCCTGCTCGGCGCCTTCCAGGCCCTGCTGTCCCGCTACAGCGGCTCCACCGACATCACCGTCGGCACCGTCGCCTCCGGCCGGATCCGCCCCGAGCTCCAGAAGGTCATCGGCTACGGCATCAACAGCCTGGTGCTGCGCGGCCGCTGGGACGGCGACATCCGGTTCGACCGGCTCCTGGAGCGGACCAGGGCGACCGTGCTGGACGCGTACGACCACCAGGAGGTGCCGTTCGGCCGCCTGGTCGACGAGATCCAGCCCGAGCGCGACCTGACCCGCACCCCGCTGTTCCAGGTCGCCTTCACCATGCACGAGTCCCGCACCACCTCCTACGACCTGCCCGGCATCCGGGTCACCCCCTTCGAGGCCACCGGCCGGATCGCCCGCTTCGACCTCACCCTCCAGATCGAGGAGGGCCCGGACGGCTCGCTGCACGGCCAGCTGGAGTACGCCACCGCGCTCTTCGACCGCACCACCGTCGAGCGGATGGTCAACCACTTCCTGCGCCTGCTGCGCGCGGTGACCACCGAGCCGGGCATCCGGCTCTCCGCCGTCGACCTGCTCGACGACCACGAGTACGACGTGCTGGTCGGCGCGCCCCTCGACCCGGCCGCCGGCACCGACGGGCGCTTCGTCCACCAGGCCTTCGAGCAGCAGGCCGCCGCCACCCCCGACGCCGTCGCGGTGGTCGCCGACGGCGTCGAGCTCAGCTACGCCGAGCTCAACGCCCGCGCCAACCGCATCGCCCACCACCTGCGCGCGCTGGGCGTCGGCCCGGAGAGCCTGGTCGGCGTCTGCCTGGAGCGCGGCGGCGAGCTGATGCCCGCCCTGCTCGGCGTGCTCAAATCCGGCGCCGGCTACCTCCCGCTCGACCCGGCGAACCCGGCCGAGCGCCTCGCCTACGTGGTCTCCGACGCCGGCGCCTCGGTCGTCCTCACCGAGAGCGGGCACCTCGACACCGTCGCCGGGTTCCACGACGGCCCGGTGGTCGTGCTGGACCGCGACACCGACCTGCTCGCCGGGCAGCCCGCCACCGACCCGGCCCCGGTCGGCACCCCGGACCAGCTGGTCTACGTCATCTACACCTCGGGCTCCACCGGCCGCCCCAAGGGCGTCTGCCTCTCCCACCGCAACGTGCTGCGCCTGCTCACCTCGGCCCGCCGGCACTACGGCTTCGGCCCGCAGGACGTCTGGCCGCTCTTCCACTCCTACGCCTTCGACGTCTCCGTCTGGGAGATGTGGGGCGCGCTGCTGCACGGCGGCCGGCTGGTCGTCGTCCCCGCGGCCGTCACCCGCTCCCCCGAGGACTTCCTCGACCTGCTGGTCGACCACGGCGTCACCGTCCTCAACCAGACCCCGTCGGCCTTCCGCTCGCTGGTCGCCGCCGCCGCCGACGGCGACCAGCGGATCGACCGGCTGAAGCTGCGCGCGGTGGTCTTCGCGGGCGAGAAGCTGCCCGTCGCCGACCTCCAGCCCTGGGTGGACCGCCTCGGCCTGGACCGGCCCGCACTGCTCAACATGTACGGGATCACCGAGACCACCGTCCACACCACCTACTACCGGGTGGAGGAGGCCGACCTCTCCCCCGAGGCCGGCAACCCGATCGGCCACCCCCTCGACGACCTGCGGGTCTACCTGTTCGACCGGTGGGGCCGCCCGGTGCCGATCGGCGTGCCCGGCGAGATCCACGTGGCCGGCCCCGGGGTCGCCCGCGGCTACCTCGGCCGCCCCGACCTCACCGCCGAGCGCTTCGTGCCGGACCCGTACGGCCCGGCCGGCAGCCGCCTCTACCGCAGCGGCGACCTGGCCCGCCGACTGCCCGACGGCAGCCTGGAGTTCCTCGGCCGGATCGACGCCCAGATCAAGATCCGCGGCTACCGCGTCGAGCTCGGCGAGATCGAGGCCGCGCTCGCGGCCCACCCGCGCGTCCGCGACGCCGTGGTGGTCCTGCGCGAGGACGCCGGCGCGGACAAGGAACTGGTCGCCTACCTCGTCCCGCAGGCCGACGGGGCCCCCGACCTCGCGGAGCTGCGCGCCGAACTCGGCCGCACGCTGCCCTCGTACATGGTCCCGGCCGCGTTCGTCACCCTGGAGCGGCTGCCGCTCACCACCAACGGCAAGCTCGACCGCCGCGCCCTGCCCGCCCCCGGCGGCGAGGCCCGCGGCTCCGGCCGGGCGTACGTCGCCCCGCGCACCGCCACCGAGGAGCGCCTGGCTGCGGCCTGGGCCGAGGTCCTGGGCGTCGAGCGGGTCAGCGTCGAGGACGGCTTCTTCGACCTCGGCGGCGACTCCATCCGGGCCGTCGCCCTGGTCGGCGCGGTCCGCGCGGCGGGCTTCGACCTCGCCGTCCGCGACGTCTTCGAGTACCGCACCGTCGCCCACCTCGCCGAGCTGCTCACCGGCCGCACCGCACCGGCCGAGAACCCCGCGCCCGTCCGGCCCTTCGAGCTGATCGACGCGGCCGACCGCGCCCTGCTGCCGGCCGGCGTGACGGACGCCTACCCGCTCTCCCAGGTCCAGACCGGCATGGTCATGGAGATGGTCGCCGTGGGCGGGCGCAACAACTACCACAACGTCACCACCTTCCGGATCCGAGACGAGCACGGCTACCGCCCCGAGCTGATGGCGCAGGCCGCGCGGATCGTCACCGCCCGGCACGAGGTGCTGCGCACCTCCATCGACCTCACCGGCTACTCCGTGCCGATGCAGCTGGTGCACGCCGAGGCCGCGATGCCCGTCGGCCACCAGTCGCTGCGCGGCCTGGACGACGAGCGGATCCAGCGCGAACTGCGCGCGTACACCGTCCGGGAGCGCGCCGAGGTCTTCGACCTGGCCGTCCCCTCCCTGATGCGCCTCTACGCGCACGACACGGGCGACGGCGGCTGGTGGCTGTCGGTCACCGAGTGCCACCCGGTCCTGGAGGGCTGGAGCCACCACTCGCTGCTGATGGAGCTGCTGGAGCTCTACGGCAGCCTGCGCGACGGCACCCCGGCGCCGGACGCGGCCCGGGACGCGGCCCTGGACGCCGAGGGTTCGGTGCGGTTCGCCGACTTCATCGCCGCCGAGGCCCGGTCGCTGGCCGACGAGGCCGACCGGGACTACTGGCAGGGCGTCGTCGACGGCTACGCCCCCCTCACCGTGCCGAGCGGCTGGGGCGAGCAGCCGCAGGCCCCGCGCGCCACCTACCAGGCCGAGGTGCCCATCCAGCACCTGGAGGGCCGGCTGCGCGCCCTCGCGGCGGGCTCGCGGGTGTCGCTCAAGAGCGTGCTGCTGGCGGCGCACCTCAAGGTGATGAGCCAGCTGACGGAGGAGCCGCTCTTCCACACCGGCCTGGTCTGCGACGCGCGGCCCGAACTGCTGGGCGCCGACCGCGTGTACGGCATGTACCTCAACACCGTGCCGTTCACCCACGACCGTACGGCCGCCACCTGGCGCGAGCTGGTCGCCGGCGTCTTCGCCCGCGAGGTGGAGCTCTGGCCGCACCGGCGCTTCCCGCTGCCGGCGATCCAGCGCCTGGCCGGCGGACGGCAGTTGCTCGACGTCTACTTCAACTACCAGGACTTCCGGCAGGTCGACACCGATCTCGTCGACTACCTGGCCAGCATCGACGACAGCCCGACCGAGTTCCCGCTCACCGTCTCCAGCCGCTCCGGCTTCGTGATCCTCACCGCCGCCTCGCGGGCCCTCACCCAGGCGAACGTGGACCGCATCGCGGCGATGTACCGGCTGGTGCTGGAGGCGATGGCGGCCGACCCGGAGGGCGACGCCAGGGCGGTCCACCTGCCCGAGGGCGAGCGCGAGCGCGTCCTGGAGGCCTGGAACGGTTCGGCCACCGCGACGGCCGCCGGGTGCGTGCCGGAGCTGTTCGCGGCCCGGGTGGCCGCCACGCCGGACGCCCTCGCCGTCGTCAGCGGCAATACGACCCTGACGTATGCCGAACTCGACGCGCGCTCCAACCAGTTGGCACACCACCTGCGAGCCCTGGGCGTGGCCCCGGGCGACGTCGTCGGCGTGCTGCTGGAGCGTTCGGCCGAGCTGCCGGTCGCCCTGCTGGCCGTCCAGAAGACCGGCGCCGCCTACCTGCCGCTCGACCCGTCCCACCCGGTGGAACGCCTGAGCGGCACGCTGTCCGACGCCCGGGTGCGCGTGCTGGTGGCCTCCTCCACCCCCGAGTGGTTCCCCGGCACGGTGGCCCTCGCGGCCGGCGAGGCCGTGAACGCCTGCTCCACCGAGGGCGGTTGGGCGCCGGTCGATCCGGCGGCGGTCGCCTACGTGCTCTACACCTCCGGCTCCACCGGCCGCCCCAAGGGCGTCCAGATCCCCCACGGCGCCCTGGGCAACCTCCTCCTCGGCATGCGCCGCGTCCTCGGCACCTCCCGGACCGGCACCGAGACCTGGCTCGCCTCCACCTCCGTCTCCTTCGACATCTCCGGCCTGGAGCTCTACCTCCCCCTCGTCGACGGCCACCGCCTCGTCCTCGCCGCAGACGAGGAACGCGACGCCGACTCCCTGCTCCACCTCATCCACACCCACGGCATCACCCACGTCCAGGCCACCCCCTCCGGCTGGAAACTCCTCCTCGACGCCGGCTTCACCACCACCGACGTCACCGCCCTCGTCGGCGGCGAGGCCCTGCCCGTCGAACTCGCCCGCGACCTGCGCGCCCGCACCACCCGACTGGTCAACGTCTACGGCCCCACCGAGACCACCATCTGGTCCACCACCTGGGACGTCCCCACGGACACCGAGACCGTCTCCCTCGGCACCCCCCTCGACAACACCCAGCTCTACATCCTCGACAGCCACCTCCAGCCCGTCCCCCTCGGCGTCGTCGGCGAACTCTGCATCGCCGGCGCCGGGGTCGCCCAGGGCTACCTCGACCGCCCCGACCTCACCGCCGACCGCTTCGCCCCCAACCCCTTCGGAACACCCGGCACCCGCCTCTACCGCACCGGCGACCTCGTCCGCCGCCTGCACGACGGCACCATCGAGTTCCTCGGCCGCACCGACCACCAGGTCAAGATCCGCGGCTACCGCATCGAACTCGGCGAGATCGAAACCCGCCTCACCACCCACCCCGGCATCCACGACGCCGCCGTCATCGCCCGCACCGAGGACACCGGCGACACCTGGCTCGTCGCCTACCTCATCCCCACCGGCACCAACGCACCCGACACGGCCGAACTGCGCACATTCCTCCGCGAAACCCTGCCGGACTACATGGTCCCCGGCGCCTTCGTCGCACTCGACGCCTGGCCCCTCAACTCCGCCGGCAAGCTCGACCGCAAGGCCCTCCCCGCCCCGGACCGTTCGGCGGAAAGCGTCTACGTGGCACCCCGCACCGAAACCGAAGCGAGGATCGCCCAGGCCTGGGCCGACGCCCTGGGCGTCGAGCGCGTCAGCATCGAGGACAGCTTCTTCGACCTCGGCGGCGACTCCATCCGCGCCATCGTCCTCGTCGGCGCCGTCCGCGCCGCCGGCTACCAGGTCGCCGTCCGCGACGTCTTCGAACACCGCACCGTCGCCGAACTCGCCACCCACGTCACCGCCCAGGCCCAACCCGTCACCGAAGAGACCTTCACCCAACCCTTCGCCCTCATCACCGACACCGACCGCACCGCCCTGCCCCCCGGCACCACCGACGCCTACCCGATCTCCCAGGTCCAACTCGGCATGCTCGTCGAAATGGCCCTCGACGACGAACAGCTGACCTACCACAACGTCGACGCCTTCCGGATCCGCGACGACCACCCCTTCGACGCCACCGCCCTCCAACACGCCGCCGACACCCTCGTCGAACGCCACGAGATCCTCCGCACCGGCTTCGACCTCACCGGCTACTCCCAACCCCTCCAACTCGTCCACACCACCACCGCCATCCCCGTCACCGTCACCGACCTGCGCCACCTCGACGAGGCGGCGCAGGAGGAGGCGGTCGCCGCGAGCGTGGCCGAGGAGCGCGCGACGCCCTTCGACCTCGCACAGCCCCCGCTGATCCGCTTCGCGGCGCACCTGCGCGGCGAGACGGACTGGCACCTCGTCTTCACCCACTCGCACCCGATCCTGGAGGGCTGGAGCCACCACTCCCTGCTCACCGAGCTGTTGGACGTCTACGGGCAGATCCGCGACACCGGCGCGGCCGCGGCCGTCGAGCCGGTCCCGGGCCGGTACGCGGACTTCGTCGCGGGCGAGTTGGAGGCGTTGGCGGACGCCGACGACCAGGCCTACTGGCGCGGCATCGTCGACGGCTACGCGACCTTCGCCCTGCCCACGGGCTGGGGTGACGGGCCGGACGCGCCGCTCGCGGCCCACCGGGTCTCCGTACCGGTCCACGACCTGGAGGAGCGGCTGCGCACGCTGGCCGGCGACACCCGGGCCTCGCTCAAGAGCGTGCTGGTGGCGGCGCACCTCAAGGTGCTCTCCCAGCTGACCTTCGAGCCGGCCTTCTCCAGCGGCCTGGTCGCCGACGCCCGCCCCGAACTGCGCGGCTCGGCACGGGTCTACGGCATGCACCTCAACACCGTGCCGTTCGCCTTCGACACGCGGACCGCGCGCACCTGGCGCAAGCTGGTGGCCGCCGTCTTCGACCGCGAGCTGGAGTTCTGGCCGCACCGGCGCTTCCCGCTGCCGGCGATCCAGCGCCTGGCCGGCGGACGGCAGTTGCTCGACGTCTACTTCAACTACCAGGACTTCACCCAGGCGGACAGCACGCTGGTCGACTACGTCGGCGAGCTGGACGACAGCCCCACCGAGTTCCCGCTCACCGTCTCGACGCGCGGGGGGCACCTCGTGCTCGCCGCGAGTGGTCGGGTGCTGAGCCGCGCGAACACCGAGCGGATCGCGGCGATGTACCGGCTGGTGCTGGAGGCGATGGCGGCCGACCCGGAGGGCGACGCCAGGGCCGTCCACCTGCCCGAGGGAGAGCGCGAGCGCGTCCTGGAGGCCTGGAACGGTTCGGCCACCGCTTCGGCCGCCGGGTGCGTGCCGGAGCTGTTCGCGGCCCGGGTGGCCGCCACGCCGGACGCCCTCGCCGTCGTCAGCGGCACCACGACCCTGACCTATGCCGAACTCGACGCCCGCTCCAACCAGTTGGCACACCACCTGCGAGCCCTGGGCGTGGCCCCGGGCGACGTGGTGGGCGTGCTGCTGGAGCGCACGGCCGAGCTGCCGGTCGCCCTGCTGGCCGTCCAGAAGACCGGCGCCGCCTACCTGCCGATGGATGCGGCCCACCCGGCGGCCCGACTGGCCTACCTGGTCGAGGACGCCGACCCGAGCGTGCTGGTGACACAGGAGTCACTGAGCGAGGTCGCGGCCGACTGCTACCGCGGCCAGGTGGTATTCGTCACGGACGAAGCCGTCAACTCCGCCTCGATCGAGGGTGGTTGGGCGCCGGTCGATCCGGCGGCGGTCGCCTACGTGCTCTACACCTCCGGCTCCACCGGCCGCCCCAAGGGCGTCCAGATCCCCCACGGCGCCCTGGGCAACCTCCTCGTCGGCATGCGCCGCGTCCTCGGCACCTCCCGGACCGGCACCGAGACCTGGCTCGCCTCCACCTCCGTCTCCTTCGACATCTCCGGCCTGGAGCTCTACCTCCCCCTCGTCGACGGCCACCGCCTCGTCCTCGCAGCAGACGAAGAGCGCGACGCCGAATCCCTGCTCCACCTCATCCACACCCACGGCATCACCCACGTCCAGGCCACCCCCTCCGGCTGGAAACTCCTCCTCGACGCCGGCTTCACCACCACCGACGTCACCGCCCTCGTCGGCGGCGAGGCCCTGCCCGTCGAACTCGCCCGCGACCTGCGCGCCCGCACCACCCGACTGGTCAACGTCTACGGCCCCACCGAGACCACCATCTGGTCCACCACCTGGGACGTCCCCACGGACACCGAGACCGTCTCCCTCGGCACCCCCCTCGACAACACCCAGCTCTACATCCTCGACAGCCACCTCCAGCCCGTCCCCCTCGGCGTCGTCGGCGAACTCTGCATCGCCGGCGCCGGGGTCGCCCAGGGCTACCTGGACCGCCCCGACCTCACCGCCGACCGCTTCGCCCCCAACCCCTTCGGAACACCCGGCACCCGCCTCTACCGCACCGGCGACCTCGTCCGCCGCCTCGACGACGGCACCATCGAGTTCCTCGGCCGCACCGACCACCAGGTCAAGATCCGCGGCTACCGCATCGAACTCGGCGAGATCGAAACCCGCCTCACCACCCACCCCGGCATCCACGACGCCGCCGTCATCGCCCGCACCGAAGGCAACGGCGACACCTGGCTCGTCGCCTACCTCATCCCCACCGGAGATGAACCGGACGCAGCCGAACTACGCGCCCACCTCCGCGAAGTACTCCCCGACTACATGGTCCCCGGCGCCTTCGTCGCACTCGACGCCTGGCCCCTCAACTCCGCCGGCAAGCTCGACCGCAAGGCCCTCCCCACCCCCGACCGCACCGCCGAGGCACCCTTCGTCGCCCCCCGCACCGAAACCGAAGCCCGAATCGCCCAGGCGTGGTCCACCGCGCTCGGCATCCCCCGGGTGAGCGTCGAGGACACCTTCTTCGACCTCGGCGGCGACTCCATCCGCGCGGTCTCCGTCGTGGGCGCGCTCAAGGCCGCGGGCTTCAGCCTCACGGTCCGCACGATCTTCAAGTACCAGACCGTCGCCGAGCTGGCGGACCATCTCGCTCCGGCAGCCACTGCCGCGGCGGCCGATCAGGAGGACAAGGTGTCGAAGGCAGGAGCTGGAACCGGAACCGCGCCGGACGCCGCGGAGGCGCTCGCCGGCGCGCTGCGGGCGGCCGGCTTCGACATCGGCTCGGGTGACCTCCTCCAGCAGGCGTCCGTCGCCGATCTGCTGGCCATGATGAACAGCAGCGCCGCTGCCCAGGCTCAGCCCGCCCCCGCGGAGGCGCCGGCGCCCGTCGCGCCCGCCACGGTGGCCCCGTTCGCGCTCGTCCCGGCCGAGGACCGGGACCGGCTCCCGACCGGTGTGGTGGACGCCTACCCGCTTTCGCAGGTCCAGGTCGGCATGGTCGTGGAGGCCCTGCTGGAGGACGGCGGGGACGACTACCACCGGGTCACGTCCTTCCGGGTCCGGGACGAGCTGCCCTTCGACGCGGCCGCGCTCCAGGAGGCGGCGCGGATCGTGCTCGCCCGGCACGAGGTGCTGCGCACGTCGATCGACCTGACCACCTACTCCGTGCCGATGCAGCTGGTGCGGGCCGCCGCCGACATCCCCGTCGTGGTCCGGGACCTGCGGGCCCTGGACGCGGAGGACCGGCAGCGGGCGATCGGCGCCTTCGTCGCGCAGGAGGAGGGCGCGCCGTTCGACCTGGGCCGGGCACCGCTGCTGCGGGTCGCGGGCCTGGTCGAGAGCGACGACGCGTGGTGGCTCGGGCTGACGCACAGCCACATCGTCCTGGAGGGGTGGAGCCACCACTCGCTCCTGATGGAGCTCACCGCCGTCTACCGCGCCGTCCGGCAGGGCGGGGACCCCGACGACGGCTACGAGCCCGTCGAGGCGCGGTTCGCCGACTTCGTCGCCGGTGAGCTGGAGTCGCTGGCCGACGAGGCCGACCAGGACTTCTGGCGCGGCATCGTGACCGAGCACCCCGCCGTGACGGTTCCGTCCGGTTGGGGCGACGAGGCCGCCGCCGAGGGCGCGCAGCACCGCGTCCCGGTCGGCTACCAGGACATCGAGCCCCGGCTCCGTGCCCTGGCCGGCACGGCGCGGGTCTCGATGAAGAGCGTGCTGCTGGCGGCGCACCTCAAGGTGATGAGCCAGCTGACGGACGAGCGGACGTTCACCGCGGGCCTGGTCTTCGACGCCCGCCCCGAGCTCGATGGCGCCGACCGCGTGTACGGCATGCACCTCAACACCGTGCCGTTCCTGCACGACCGTACGGCCGGCACCTGGCGCGAGTTGGTGGCCGCCGTCTTCGACCGCGAGCTGGACCTCTGGGCGCACCGGCGCTTCCCGCTGCCGGCGATCCAGCGGTTGGCGGAGGGGCAGTCGGTCGTCGACGTGCTCTTCACCTACCAGAACTACCACCAGGTCGACACCGACCTGATCGACGTCGAGGCCGGCCTCGGTGCCGCCGCCTCCCAGTTCCCGCTGGCCGTCTCCACGTTGGCCGGTCATGTCATCCTGACCGCCGACGGCAAGGCGCTGACCCTCGCCAACACCGAGCGGATCGCGGCGATGTACCGGCTGGTGCTGGAGGCGATGGCGGCCGACCCGGAGGGCGACGCCAAGGCGGTCCACCTGCCGGAGGACGAGCGGGTCCTGGTGGTGTCGGGTGGGAACGACACCACGACCGACGTCCCCGCCGGGTGCGTGCCGGAGCTGTTCGCGGCCCGCGTGGCCGCCACGCCGGACGCCCTCGCCGTCGTCAGCGGCACCACGACCCTGACCTATGCCGAACTCGACGCGCGCTCCAACCAGTTGGCACACCACCTGCGAGCCCAGGGCGTTGCCCCGGGCGACGTGGTGGGCGTGCTGCTGGAGCGCACGGCCGAGCTGCCGGTCGCCCTGCTGGCCGTCCAGAAGACCGGCGCCGCCTACCTGCCACTGGACCCGTCCCACCCGGTGGAACGCCTGAGCGGCACGCTGTCCGACGCCCGGGTGCGCGTGCTGGTGGCCGCCTCCACCCCCGAGTGGTTCCCCGGCACGGTGGCCCTCGCGGCCGGCGAGGCCGTGAACGCCTGCTCCACCGAGGGCGGTTGGGCGCCGGTCGATCCGGCGGCGGTCGCCTACGTGCTCTACACCTCCGGCTCCACCGGCCGCCCCAAGGGCGTCCAGATCCCCCACGGCGCCCTGGGCAACCTCCTCGTCGGCATGCGCCGCGTCCTCGGCACCTCCCGGACCGGCACCGAGACCTGGCTCGCCTCCACCTCCGTCTCCTTCGACATCTCCGGCCTGGAGCTCTACCTCCCCCTCGTCGACGGCCACCGCCTCGTCCTCGCCGCAGACGAGGAACGCGACGCCGAATCCCTGCTCCACCTCATCCACACCCACGGCATCACCCACGTCCAGGCCACCCCCTCCGGCTGGAAACTCCTCCTCGACGCCGGCTTCACCACCACCGACGTCACCGCCCTCGTCGGCGGCGAAGCCCTCCCCGTCGAACTCGCCCGCGACCTGCGCGCCCGCACCACCCGACTGGTCAACGTCTACGGCCCCACCGAGACCACCATCTGGTCCACCACCTGGGACGTCCCGGCCGAGGCGAAGGCGGTCTCGATCGGCGGACCGATCGACAACACCCAGCTCTACATCGTCGACGCCCTGCTCCAGCCGGTGCCCGTCGGTGTGGTGGGTGAGCTCTGCATCGCGGGCGCCGGGGTCGCCCAGGGCTACCTCGACCGCCCCGACCTCACCGCCGACCGCTTCGCCCCCAACCCCTTCACCCCCGACGGCACCCGCCTCTACCGCACCGGTGACCTGGTGCGCCGCCTGGACGACGGCACCATCGAGTTCCTCGGCCGCACCGACCACCAGGTCAAGATCCGCGGCTACCGCATCGAACTCGGCGAGATCGAAACCCGCCTCACCACCCACCCCGGCATCCACGACGCCGCCGTCATCGCCCGCACCGAAGACAACGGCGACACCTGGCTCGTCGCCTACCTCATCCCCACCGGAGATGAACCGGACGCAGCCGAACTACGCGCCCACCTCCGCGAAGTACTCCCCGACTACATGGTCCCCGGCGCCTTCGTCGCACTCGACACCTGGCCCCTCAACTCCGCCGGCAAGCTCGACCGCAAAGCCCTCCCCACCCCCGACCGCACCACCGCGGCACCCTTCGTCGCCCCCCGCACCGAAACCGAGGCCCGAATCGCCCAGGCCTGGGCCGACGCCCTGGGCGTCGAGCGCGTCAGCATCGAGGACAGCTTCTTCGACCTCGGCGGCGACTCCATCCGCGCCATCGTCCTCGTCGGCGCCGTCCGCGCCGCCGGCTACCAGGTCGCCGTCCGCGACGTCTTCGAACACCGCACCGTCGCCGAACTCGCCACCCACGTCACCGCCCAGGCCCAACCCGTCACCGAAGAGACCTTCACCCAACCCTTCGCCCTCATCACCGACACCGACCGCACCGCCCTGCCCCCCGGCACCACCGACGCCTACCCGATCTCCCAGGTCCAACTCGGCATGCTCGTCGAAATGGCCCTCGACGACGACCAGCTGACCTACCACAACGTCGACGCCTTCCGGATCCGCGACGACCACCCCTTCGACGCCACCGCCCTCCAACACGCCGCCGACACCCTCCTCCGACGCCACGAGGTCCTCCGCACCGGCTTCGACCTCACCGGCTACTCCCAACCCCTCCAACTCGTCCACACCACCACCGCCATCCCCGTCACCGTCACCGACCTGCGCCACCTCCACGGTGAGGCGTTCGACGCCGCACTGCGCGCGGTGAACGCCGAGGAGAGCGGCACGCCGTTCGACCTGGCACGGCCGCCGCTGTTCCGGGTCCGCGCGGCCGTCGAGGACGGCTCGGCCTGGTGGCTGGTGCTGACCCACGCCCACCCGATCCTGGAGGGCTGGAGCTACCACTCGCTGATGGCCGAACTGCTCGCCCACTACCGGGAGTTCCTGGACGGCGGCGAGCCCGGCGACGGCGCCGGGCAGCACACCGGTGCCCGCTACGCGGACTTCGTCGCCGCCGAGCTGGCCTCCCTGGAGGACGCCGGCGACCAGGCCTACTGGCGCGGCGTCGTGGACGGCCACGAGCCGTTCGCCCTCCCGGCCGGCTGGGGCAGCACCCCGGGTGCGGCCCGCGGCGAGTACGAGGCCTTCCAGGTGCACGTGCCCGTGCACGACCTGGAGGAGCGGCTGCGCGCGCTGGCCGTCTCCGCCGGCGCCTCGCTCAAGAGCGTGCTGCTCGCCGCCCACCTCAAGGTGTCGAGCCAGCTCACCGAGGCCCCGGCCTTCTTCACCGGCCTGGCCTTCGACGCCCGCCCCGAGCTGCGGGGCGCGGACCGGGTCGCGGGGATGCACCTCAACACGGTGCCCTTCGCCCACGACCGCTCGGCCCGCACCTGGCGTGAGCTGGTGGCCGCCGTCTTCGCCCACGAGATGGGCCTGTGGCCGCACCGGCGCTACCCGCTGCCGGCTATCCAGCGCGAGGCGGGCGGCCGGCGGCTGATCGACGTCATCTTCAACTACCTGGACTTCCACCAGGTGGACACCGACCAGGTGGACGTCGGGGCGAGCATCGGCACCGGCTTCACCGAGTTCCCGCTGGCCGTCATCGCCAGGGCCGGCTACCTCGGCCTGCGCACCGACACCCGCCACCTCGGCCGGGCCGAGGCCGAGCGGATCGCCGCGATGTACCGGCTGGTGCTGGAGGCGATGGCATCCGACCCGGAGGGCGACGCCAGGGCCGTCCACCTGCCCGAGGGCGACCGGGCGCTGCTGCTGCCGCCGGCCGCCCCCGTCGCGCCCGTCACCGCGACCGTGCACCGGGCCTTCGAGGCCCGGGCGGCCGCGACGCCCGACGCGGTGGCCGTCGTCGCCGACGGCCGGAGCCTCACCTACGCCGAGCTGAACGCCGAGGCCAACCGGCTCGCGCACCACCTGCGGGCGCTCGGCGTCGGTCCGGAGGACGTGGTCGGCGTCTGCCTGCACCGCGGCCCCGCGCTGGTGCCCGCCCTGCTCGGTGTGCTCAAGTCCGGCGCGGCGTACCTGCCGATGGACCCGGTCCAGCCGGCCGGCCGGCTGGCCTTCATGGCCGAGGACCTCGCCCCGTGCGCGGTGGTCACCGAGACCGCGCTGGCCGACCTGGCCGGCGCCGCCTTCGACGGCCCGCTGGTGGTCGTCGACGACACCGCGGAGCTGGCCGCGCGCCCCGCCACCGACCCGGCGCCCGCCGGGCACCCGGACAACCTCGCGTACGTCATCTACACCTCCGGCTCCACCGGCCGCCCCAAGGGCGTCGGGGTCACCCACGCCAACGTGGGCCGGCTGCTGCGCTCCACGGCGGAGCGGTTCGCGCTGGACGCCGAGCAGGTCTGGGCGCTGCTCCACTCGTACGCCTTCGACGTCTCGGTCTTCGAGCTCTGGGCCGCCCTGCTGCACGGCGGCCGGGTGGTGGTGGTCCCCGCCGACACCGCCCGGGACTCCGACGAGCTGCTCGACCTGCTGGTGGCCGAGCGGGTGACGGCCGTGCTCAGCACGCCGTCCGCCTTCCGCGGCATCGTCGCGGCCGTCGAGCAGGGCGACCCGCGGGTCGACCGCCTCGCCCTGCGCGCGCTGTTCTTCGGCGGCGAGAAGCACACCGGCGCCTGGCTGGCGCCGTGGACCGAGCGGTTCGGCACCGACGCCCCCGAGCTGGTCAACGTGTACGGGCCCACCGAGGCCACCGTGCAGGTGACGCACCACCGGATCACCCCGGCCGACCTGGCGGACCCGGCGGGCATCCCGCTCGGCCTGCCGCTCGGCGACACCCGGGCGCTGGTGCTCGACCAGGACGGCTTCCCCGTCCCGGTCGGCGTGCCCGGCGAGCTGTACCTGGGCGGCCCGGCGGTGGCCCGCGGCTACCTCGCCCGCCCGGCGCTGACCGCCGAGCGCTTCGTGCCGGACCCGTACGGCCCGGCCGGCTCGCGGCTCTACCGCACCGGCGACCTGGTGCGCACCCTGGCCGACGGCGGCCTGGACTTCCTCGGCCGCACCGACGACCAGGTGAAGGTCCGCGGCTACCGGGTCGAGCCGGGCGAGATCCAGGCCGTGCTGGCCGAGCACCCGGCCGTCCGCGAGGCGGTCGTGGTGGCGGACACCTCGGCCCCGGGCGGTGCCCGGATCGTGGCGTACGCCGTGCCCCGCGCCGTCGGCGGGCTGCCGGCCGCCGCCGAGCTGGCCGAGCACTGCCTGGCCCGGCTGCCCGAGTACATGGTCCCGGCGGCCTTCGTCGCGCTGGAGCGCGTCCCGCTGACCGCCAACACCAAGATCGACTACCGGGCGCTGCCCGCCCCCGACTGGGCGGCGCTCGGCGCCGAGCAGCCGTACACGGCGCCGCGCACCGAGGCGGAGGGCCGGATCGCGGCCGTCTGGGCCGAGGTGCTCGGCCTGCCCCGGGTCGGCGTCGAGGACTCCTTCTTCGACATCGGCGGCGACTCGATCCGTGCCGTCTCGCTGATCGGCGCGCTGCGCGCGGCCGGCTTCCCGCTCACCGTCCGCGACGTCTTCGCCCACCGCACGGTCGCCGGCCTGGCCGCCGCTGCCGCCGCCGACCCCGGCGCCCCGGCGGCCGGGCCCGCCCCGGTCGAGCCGTTCGCGCTGCTGACCGACGCGGACCGGGCCGCGCTGCCGGCCGGCCTGGCCGACGCCTACCCGGTGTCGCAGGGCCAGCTCGGCATCCTGGTCGAGATGCTCGCCGACACCGGCGAGAACCGCTACCTCAACGTCAACGCCTTCCGGATCCGCGACGGCAGGCCCCTCGACTCCTCGGCGCTGGCCCGCGCCGCGCAGCTGCTGGCCGCCCGCCACGAGGTCCTGCGCACCGGCTTCGAGCTCACCGGGTACTCGGTGCCGCTCCAGCTCGTCCACGCCGAGAGCGCGATGCCGGTCGAGGTCCGCGAACTGCGCGGGCTGGACGGGCCTGCCGTGGACGAGGCCGTGCGCGCCTTCGTCGCCGAGCAGCGCGCCACGCCGTTCGACCTGGCCACGCCCTCGCTGCTGCGGGTCTCCGCGCTGGTGGAGTCCGACCGGGCCTGGTGGCTGGGCCTGGCCCAGAACCACGCGATCACCGAGGGCTGGAGCCACCACTCCCTGCTGATGGAGCTGCTGGACGTCTACCGGACCCTGCGGGACGGCGGCGAGGCGGTCGAGCCGCCGCGCCCGGCCGTCCGGTACGCGGACTTCGTCGCCGCCGAGCTGGAGTCGCTGGAGTCCGAAGCCGACCAGGCGTACTGGCGCGGCATCACCTCCGCGTACGAGCCGTTCGCGCTGCCGGCCGGCTGGGGCGACGCCGCGGGCGAGCCCGAGCCGTTCCTGGTGCGCGTCCCCTTCGCCGACGTCGAGCCGGGCCTGCGGGCGCTGGCCCGGTCGGCCGGGGCCTCGATGAAGGCCGTGCTGCACGCCGCGCACCTCGCGGTGCTGAGCCGGCTCACCGACGAGCGGGCCTTCGCCACCGGCCTGGCCACCGACGCCCGCCCCGAGGCGCTGGGCGCCGAGCGGGTGCTGGGCATGCACCTCAACACGGTGCCGTTCGCGCTCGACCGGGCCGAGCGGACCTGGCGCGAGCTGGTCGCCGCGGTGTACGCCCGGGAGGCCGAGCTCTGGCCGCACCGCCGCCACCCGCTGCCGGTGATCCAGCGGCAGGCCGGCGGCCAGCGGCTGATCGAGGTCGCCTTCAACTACCAGGACTACAAGCAGGTCGACACCGAGCTGATCGACCTCGGGGCGAGCACCGGCGACGGCTCGACCGAGTTCGCCCTGATCGTCACCACCCTGAACGGCAACCTCAGCCTGGCCACCCACACCGGCGTGCTGAGCCGCGCCGAGGCGGACCGGCTGGCGGGCATGTACCGCTCGGTGGTGCTGGCGATGGCCGCCGACCCGGACGGGCCCGCGCTCGCCGCGCTGCCGGACGGCGAGGAGGAGCTGCTGCGCACCTGGGGCGCCACCCCGGGCGCGCCGGTCACCCGCTCGGTGACCGAGCTCTTCGCCGACCGGGTGGCCGCCGCCCCCGCGGCGGTCGCGGTCGGCGCCGCCGGCGTCGAGCTGGACTACGCCGAGCTGGACGCCCGGTCGAACGCCCTGGCGGCCGAGCTGCGCGGGCTCGGCGCGGGCCCCGGCACCGTGGTCGCCGTCGCCCTGGAGCGCTCGGCCGAGCTGCCCGTCGCGCTGCTCGGCGTGCTGAAGTCCGGCGCCGCCTACATGCCGCTCGACCCGTCCTACCCGGCCGACCGGCAGGCCTTCATGCTGGCCGACTCGGCCGCCGCCGCGCTCGTCACGGCCGCCCACCTGACGGCCGACCTGCCCGCCTGGGACGGCCCCGCCGTGCTGCTGGACGCCACCGCCCCGTACGAGCGCACCGCTCCCCCGGCGGGCCACCCGGCCCCCGAGGAGCTCGCCTACATGATGTACACCTCGGGCTCGACGGGCACGCCGAAGGCGACCGCCGTCCCGCACCGGGCAATCGTCCGGCTGGTCGGCGGCACCGAGTACCTGGGCCTGGCCGCGGACGACGTGGTCGCCCACGCGGCCAGCGTCTCCTTCGACGGCGCCACCGTCGAGGTCTGGGGCGCGCTGCTCAACGGCGCCCGCCTCCAGGTGCTGGACCGGGACACCGTCCTGGACCCGCACGCGCTCACCGCCGAGGTGCGCCGGCGCGGCGTCACCGCACTGGTGCTCACCACCTCGCTCTTCAACCACGTGGTCCGCACCGTGCCGCACGCCCTGGCCGGCCTGCGCACCGTCGTCTTCGGCGGCGAGGCGGCCGACGCCGCCACCGTCCGGGCGGTCCTGCGCGAGGGCGCCCCCGGGCGCCTGCTGCACGGCTACGGCCCTACCGAGAACACCACCTTCTCCTCCGTCCACGTGGTCACCGCCCTCGCCGAGGACGCGGCCACCGTGCCGATCGGCCGCCCGATCGACAACTCCCACCTGTACGTCGTCGACAGCGGGCTGCGGCTGGTGCCGCGCGGCGTGCCCGGCGAGCTGTGCGTGGGCGGCGCGGGCCTGGCCCACGGCTACCGGGGCCGGCCCGGCCTGACCGCCGACCGCTTCGTGCCGGACCCGTTCGGCGCCCCCGGCGCCCGGATGTACCGCACCGGCGACGTGGTCCGCTGGCTGCCGGACGGCACCCTGGACTTCGTCGGCCGCGCCGACCACCAGGTCAAGCTGCGCGGCTACCGGATCGAGCTCGGCGAGATCGAGGCCGCGCTGCTCACCCACCCGGCCGTCGCCAACGCCGCCGTGGTGCTCCGCGAGGACGCCCCGGGCGACCGGCGGCTCGCCGCGTACGTCGTCCCGGCCGGGCAGGAGCGGCCCGAGCCGGCCGCGCTGCGCGAGCACCTGCTCCTGTCGCTGCCCGACTACATGGCCCCGGCGGCCTACGTCGCCCTGGAGCGCGTCCCGCTCACCGCCAACGGCAAGCTGGACGTGCGCGCGCTGCCCGCGCCGGACGCCGGGGCGTTCGCCTCGGCCGGCCCGGGCCTCGCCCCGCGCACCCCGGACGAGGCCCGGATCGCCGCGGTCTGGGCCGAGGTGCTCGGCCTGGCGGCGGTCGGCGTCGAGGACTCCTTCTTCGACCTCGGCGGCGACTCGATCCGCGCCGTCACCCTGGTGGGCGCGCTGAAGGCGGCCGGCTACGACCTGACGGTCAGCGAGGTCTTCGCGCTGCGGACGGTCGCCGGGCTGGCCGAGGCGGTCGCCGACCGGGCCGCCGTCGAACTGCGCTACGTCGAGCCGTTCGAGCTGATCGGCCCGGAGGACCGCGCGGCCGTCCCGGCGGGCGTCACCGACGCCTACCCGCTCTCGCAGATCCAGACCGGCATGCTGGTCGAGCTGCTGGCCGACTCGGGGGCGAACAACTACCACAACACCACCTCCTTCGAGATCCACGACGGGCGGCCGTTCGACCTCGCCGCGATGCGCGAGGCGGCCCGCCTGGTGGTCGCCCGGCACGAGGCGCTGCGCACCTCGATCGACCTGGACGGCTACTCGGTGCCGATGCAGCTGGTGCACGCCACCGCCGAGATCCCGGTGGCGCTGCACGACCTCACCGGGCTGGACGAGGCCGAGGTGCACCGCCGGGTGCTGGAGCTGAGCAACCGGGAGCAGCACACGCTGTTCGACGTCAGCCGGGCGCCGCTGGTGCGCATCGCCGTCACCCGAAGCGACTTCGGCTGGCGGATGTTCCTCAGCCTGAACCACACCATCCTGGAGGGCTGGGGCCACTACACGCTCTGGATGGAGCTGCTCACCACCTACGCGACCGTCCGCGACGGCGGGGTGCCCGTCGAGCCCGAGCGCCCGCAGGTGCGGTTCGCGGACTTCGTCGCGGGCGAGCGCGAGTCGCTGGCCTCCCCGGCCGACCGCGCCTACTGGCACCACGTGGTCAACGACTACCCGCAGTTCTCGCTGCCCTCCGCCTGGGGCGACCACGAGGCCCCGGCCCGGACCTTCTCGGTCGCCGTCTCGCTGCACGACATCCAGGACGAGCTGAAGGCGGTCGCCGCCCGCGCCGACGTCTCGGTGAAGAGCGTGCTGCTCGCCGCGCACCTCAAGGTGATGGGGCAGCTCACCGAGGAGCGGGACTTCTTCACCGGCCTGGTCTGCGACTCCCGCCCGGAGGCGCCCGGCGCCGACAGGGTGTACGGGATGTACCTGAACACGCTGCCGATCGCCCACACCGGCGGCGCCCGGACGTGGCGCGAGCTGGTCGCACGGGTCTTCGCCCGCGAGGTCGAGCTCTGGCCGCACCGCCGGTTCCCGCTGCCCGAGGTCCAGCGCGAGGCGGGCGGGCGCCGGGTGATCGACGTCTTCTTCAACTACCTGGACTTCCGCCAGATCGACACCGAGCTGATGGACATCGGCACCAGCCTGCGCGAGGGCGGCACCGAGTTCAGCCTGTCCGTCACCACGATGGCCGGCGAGCTGGGGCTGCTCACCAACACCCGGGTGATGACCCGGGAGCAGGCGCAGCGGCTCGGGGCGACGTACCGGCTGGTCCTGGAGGCGATGGTCGCCGACCTGGACGGCGACGCGCTCGCCGCCTACCTGCCCGCCGAGGAGCGGGAGACGGTGCTCGGCGAGTGGAGCGGCGGCACCGGTGCCGCGTTCGACGCCCGGCCGGTGCACCGGCGCTTCGCCGCCCAGGCGGCGCTGACGCCCGACGCCGTCGCGGTGCGCACGGACGGGCGGACGGTGAGCTACGCGGAGCTGGACGCCGCGGCCAACCGCCTGGCCCACCACCTGCTGGAACTGGGCGTGCGGCGCGGGGAGTTCGTCGCCGTGCTGGCCGACCGCGACGAGCGGCTGCTCACCGCCGTGCTCGGGGTGCTCAAGGCCGGCGCGGCCTACCTCCCGCTCGACCCGGAGACCCCGGCCGAGCGGCTGGCCCACCAGCTGGCCGACTCGGCGGCCCGGGTGCTGATCACCCGTCAGGACCTGCTCGCCGTCCTGCCGGAGCACTCCGCGCGGACCGTCCTGCTGGACCGGGACGCCGAGGCCGTCGCGGCCCGCCCCGCGCACGACCCGCTGGTCGAGACCACCGCCGACGACCTGGTCTACACCATCTACACCTCGGGCTCGACCGGCCGCCCCAAGGGCGTCCTGGTCACCCACGGCGGCCTGGCCAACTACCTGGACTGGGCTTTGAGTTACTATGGCATGGCCGGTGCCGGCGGGGCGCCGATGTTCGGCTCGATCGCCTTCGACCTGGCGGTTCCCAGCTTCCTGCTCCCGCTGGTCTCCGGCCGGGACGTCACCATGGTCCCGGGGGACCGCGGCCAGGAGGCGCTCCCCGCGCTGCTCCGCGAGGACGGCGACTTCAGCATCGTCAAGATCACGCCGGCCCACCTGGACCTGGTCGCCACCGAGATCGGCACCCCAGGCGGCATCGACTCGGTGCGCACCTTCGTGGTGGGCGGCGAGGAGATGAAGCCCGAGATGGTCGCGGCCTGGCGCCGGGTCGCCCCCAACGCCCGGATCATCAACGAGTACGGCCCCACCGAGACGGTCGTCGGCTGCGTCGTCCACGACGCCACCGGCACCACCGACCAGGCGGCGCCCGTCCCGATCGGCCGGCCGATCACCAACACCGAGGTCTACGTGCTCGACGCCACGATGCAGCCGGTCCCGGCCGGCGTGGTCGGCGAGCTCTACCTCGGCGGCAACGGCGTCGCCCGCGGCTACCACGGCCGCCCGGACCTGACGGCCGAGAAGTTCGTCCCGCACCCCTACGCCACCGCCCCCGGCGCGCGGCTCTACCGCACCGGCGACCTCGCCCGGTTCCGGCCGGACGGCAGCCTGGACTTCCTGGGCCGCCGCGACGACCAGGTGAAGATCCGCGGCTACCGGGTCGAGCCCGGCGAGATCGAGGCGACGCTGCTGCTCGCCCCCGGCGTGCGCGACGCCGTCGTGCTGGCCCGCGAGGACCGGCCCGGCGAGCGCCGGCTGGTCGGGTACGTCGTCCCCGAGCCGGGCGCCGACCCGCGGCCCGCCGAGCTCGCCGAGCACCTGCGGCGCACCCTGCCCGCCTACATGGTCCCGGCCGCCTTCGTCCTGCTCGACCGGCTGCCGCTGGCCGTCTCCGGCAAGGTCGACCGCCGCCGCCTGCCCGCCCCCGACCTCGCCCCGCTCGGCTCCGACGTCCCGTACGTCGCGCCGGCCACCGAGACCGAGCGGCTGCTCGCCGACATCTGGGCGACGGCGCTGGGCGTGGAGCGGGTCGGCCGCGACGACAGCTTCTTCGCCCTCGGCGGGGACTCGATCATGGTGCTGCCGGTCATCTCCGCGGCCCGCAGGGCCGGCCTCGCGGTCTCGCTGCGCACCCTGTACGAGAGCGAGACGCTCGGCGAGCTGGCCGCGGCGGTGGCCCCGGCCGCCCCCGCGCCCGCCGCCGACGCGGACGCGCTGGCCGCCGCCCTGGAGCTGGTGCTGGCCAACCAGGACGCGCTCGGTCTGCGGCTGGTCCCGGAGCGGGCGCCCGAACTCCCCTCGCCGGAGCAGGTGATGGCCGAGCACGGCGTGCCCGGGGCGAGCATCGCGGTGATCCGCGACGGCGAGCTCGCCGAGGTGTACGGCTACGGCGTCCTGCGCTCCGGCGAGGACGCGCCCGTCACGCCCCGCACGCGCTTCCCGGCCGGCTCGATCAGCAAGCACGTCTCGGCGCTGGGCGTGCTGCGCCTCGCCGAGCTGGGGCTGGTCGACCCGGACGCCGACGTCAACACCTACCTGACGTCCTGGCGGGTCCCGGCGGCGGGCGTGACGGTCGACCACCTGCTGCGGTTCACCTCCGGGGTGACCACCCCGCCGACCGACCTGGCCAACCACTACTACCGGCGCGGCGACGCGCTGCCGACGGCCGCCGAGATCCTGCACGGCCGGGCCCCGGCGAAGACCCCGCCGGTGACGGTGGACGGCGCGCCCGGCACGGTGTTCCTGAAGAACAACGTCGCCTACACCGTCCTCCAGCAGCTGATGGAGGACGTCACCGGCGGGCACTTCCCGGACTTGATGCGGGAGTTGGTGCTCGACCCGCTGGGCATGGCGGACAGCGCCTACGTCGTCGACCCGACGGCCGTCCCCGGGCCGCCCGTCGCCGTCGGCCACGACGAGCACGGCGTGCCCCGCCCCGACGGCTGGGCCGCCCACCCGGACACCGCCGCCGCCGGGCTGTGGACCACCGCCGCCGACCTCGCCCGGGTCGCCGTGGAGATCCGCCGGGCCCACCGCGGCGAGCCCTCCCGGGTGCTCGGCCGCCGCCTCGCCGAGCGGATGCTCACCCTCGTCGAGCCCGCCCGCTTCTACGGGACGGGCAGCCTGGTGGACGAGTCCGGCGGCGACCTGGACTACGGCCACACCGGACAGACCGACGGCTACCGCGCCATGACGATCAGCCAACTGCGCGCCGGGAGCGGGGTCGTGGTCCTGACCAACGCCGACTCCGGCCGCGAGGTCCTCAAGTACGTGATGGCCGCCGCCCGCGCCCAGGGCCGCTGGTCCGGCGCCGGCGAGATGACCCGACTGTGGGAGGCCGGCCGGGTCAACCCCGCCGCCCAGGACTGACCCCCCGACCAAGGAAGGAACCCGAGACCGACCATGTCACGCAACGCCGCCCGATCCACCGAGCCCGTCCGCCGGCTCGTCTCCATCGACGACCTCACCGACGAGGACCTGCGCTCCATCGTCGCCCGGGGCGTCCACTTCGCCACCGGCGCGGGCGCCGGGGAACAGCCGCTGGACGGCTGGATCGCCGGGATCTACTTCAAGAAGACCTCCACCCGCACCCGCACCGCCTTCTCCGCCGGGGCGCTGCGGCTCGGCGCCCGGATCGTCAGCTACGGCCCCGACGACCTCCAGCTCAACACCGGCGAGACGGTCGAGGACACCGGCCGGGTGATGGCCGGCATGCTCGACCTGCTGGTCGCCCGGACGGCGGGCCCCACCGAGGAGCTGGACGGCCTGTCCGGCGGCGGCCGGCTCCCGGTGGTCAACGCGATGAGCGCGCTGGAGCACCCCACCCAGGGCCTCACCGACCTGACCACCCTCCAGCTGCACTTCGGCCGGATCGAGGGCCTGCGGGTGCTCTACGTGGGAGAGGGCAACAACACCGCCACCGCGCTGGCGCTCGCCCTCTCCCGCTTCCCCGGCACCCACCTGGAGCTGCGCACCCCGCCCGGCTACGGCGTCGACCGGGACCTGCTGGCCAGGGCCGCCGCCCAGGCCGCCCGCACCGGCTCGGTGGTCACCGAGCGCCACGACATGGCGGACCTGCCGGCCGGCGTGGACGCCGTCTACACCACCCGCTGGCAGACCACCGGCACCACCAAGCCCGACCCTGACTGGCGGACGGTCTTCGCCCCCTTCCAGGTCACCCGGGCGCTGTGGGAGCACAGCCCGAAGGCCGCCTTCCTGCACGACCTGCCCGCCCACCGGGGCGAGGAGGTCACCGCGGAGGTGCTCGACGGGCCGGCCAGCATCGCCTTCGACCAGGCCGAGAACAAGATGCACAGCGCGATGGCCGTCCTTGAGTGGATCCGCCGCGGCCCGGTGGCCGGAGCGGCCCGGTGAGCGCTCCCCGCCCCGCGGCCGCGGGCACCGCCCACCCGCCGCTGCGCCGCAACCGCGACTTCGTCCTGCTCTGGACGAGCGCCGCCGCCACCGTGCTGGCCTCCCGGGCCGGCGGCATCGCCTACCCGCTGCTGGTGCTCTGGCACAGCGGCTCGGCCACCCAGGCCGGGCTGGTCGGCTTCGCCGCGCTGCTGCCCAACCTGGTCGTGCAGCTGCACGCCGGGGCGATGGTGGACCGCTGGGACCGCCGCCGCCTGATGATCGCCTGCGACCTCGGCTGCCTGCTGTCCGTCGGCAGCGTCGCCACCGCCACGCTGCTCGGCCACGTCTGGGTGGCGCAGGTCATGGTGGCCGCCTTCGTCCAGGGCAGCCTGGCGATCTTCTACCGGCTGGCCGAGCGCGCCGGCGTGCGGCACCTGGTGCCCGCGGAGCAGCTGCCCGCCGCGCTCAGCGGCAACGAGGCCCGCGGCCAGGCGGCCGGCCTGCTCGGCCTGCCGGCCGGCAGCGTGCTGTTCACCCTCGCCCGCTGGTCGCCGTTCCTCTTCGCGGCCGTCGCCCACGTGGTCTCGCTCCTCTCGCTGCTGCTGATCCGCCGGGACTTCCAGGAGGAGCGCGGCAACTACCCGAAGGGCGTCAACGCGCAGGTGGCGGAGGGCCTGCGGTGGACCTGGCGGCAGCCCTTCCTGCGGACCGTGATGGCCCTGGTGAGCGGCAGCAACCTGCTCTTCCAGGGGCTGTCGCTGGCGCTGATGGTGATCGTCCGGGAGTCCGGCGGATCGGCCGCGAGCCTGGGCGTCATCACGGCCGTCAGCGGGATCGGCGGCATGCTGGGCGCGCTCAGCGGCGGGTGGTGGATGCGCCGGCTCAGCCTGCGCGGCCTGATGATCACCGGCCTGGCCGGCTGGGCCGTGCTGACCCCGGTGGTCGGCCTGACCGGCAGCCCGGTGCTGCTGGGGCTGGTCTTCGCGCTGGCCGCGCACATCGGCAGCATCTCCAACGTGGCTGGCGGCGTCTACCAGGTGCAGATCACCCCGGACGCCCTCCAGGGCCGGGTCAGCGCCGTGATGGGCCTGCTCGGCCAGGGCGCCAACTCGCTGGGCATGCTGGCCGGCGGCGCCGCGCTGGACGCCTTCGGCGCCACCCCGACGGTCTTCGCGATCGCCGCGGCGATGACGCTGCTGGCCCTGCTCTCCCTGCTGCTGCCCCCGGCCTCCCGCACCGCCCCGGAGCCCGCCCCGGAGTCCGACCCCGCCCCCGCACTCGCCGCCAACGCCGGCTGAACGACCCGCAGAAAGAGGCCACGATGCCCACCACCGTCACCTGGCAGCCGCTGGAGATCACCCCGTCCCTGGTCGGCGCCGACCCGACGCCCGAGGGCCTGGTCCGCTACCTGGCCGACACCGAGCGGATCGACGAGCTGCTGATCGACGAGAAGGCGATCGTCTTCCGCGGCTTCCACGTCACCCCCGGCACGCTCGGCGCCGTAATGGACCTGGTGCTGCCCCGGCGCCTCGCCTACGTGCACGGCAACTCCCCGCGCACCAAGGTCGGCGACAACGTCTACACCTCGACGGAGTACCCGGCCGAGTACACCATCTCGATGCACAACGAGCTGTCCTACGCCGACAGCTGGCCCGCCCGCCTGCTCTTCTTCTGCGAGACGGCCCCGGGCAGCGGCGGCGCCACCCCCGTCGTGGACGGCACCCGCTGGCTGGCCGCGCTCGACCCCGAGGTCCGCGAGGCCTTCGCCCCCGGCCTGCGCTACACCCAGAACCTGCACGGCGGCCGCGGCCTGGGCAAGAGCTGGCAGGACACCTTCGAGACGGCGGACCGGGCGGTGGCCGAGGCCCACCTTGCCGCCGCCGGCGCGGACTGGCAGTGGCGGCCGGACGGCACCCTGCGGGTCAGCCAGCTGCGCCCGAGCCTGCTGCGCCACCCCGTCACCGGCGCGGAGGTCTGGTTCAACCAGGCCGACCAGTGGCACCCGGCCTCGCTCGGCGACGAGACGGCGGCCGCGCTCACCAGGCTCCTCCCCCAGGACGAGCTGCCGCAGCACGTCACCTTCGCGGACGGCAGCGCGATCCCGGCCGAGTACGTCCTCCAGGTCCGGGACCGCGGCCTGGCGGCGGCGGTGGACGTGGACTGGAACCGCGGCGACCTGCTGCTCATCGACAACGTCGCGGTGGGCCACGGCCGCCGCCCGTACACCGGCGAACGCCGGGTCCTGGTCGCGATGACCGACTGACCGGCCCGCCGCGCACCCGACCCCCGCCACGACCCGAAGGGCACACCCCGCCATGACCACAGTCGCCACCGTCCCGACCCTGCCCGTCCCGCTCTTCGACCGTGCCGAGCGGGCGGCCGCGGACGCCTCCGTCCAGGACTTCGTCGCGGCGAACCGCACCGAGCTGCGGCGGACCCTGCGCACCCGGGGCGCCGTCCTGCTCCGGGGCTTCGAGGTCGGCGGCGCCGACGGCTTCGACGGCGCCGTCCAGGCGCTGACCGGCCGGCCGCCGCTCACCTACGCCGAGCGCTCCTCGCCGCGCAGCGTCATCAAGGGGCAGGTCTACACCTCCACCGACTACCCGGCGGACGAGGAGATCTTCCTGCACAACGAGAACTCCTACCAGGCGGTCTGGCCCCGCACCCTGGGGTTCTACTGCCTCCAGCCGCCGACCACCCTCGGGGCGACCCCGCTCGCCGACGTGCGCCGGGTCCACGAGGCGATCGACCCGGCGGTGCGCGAGGAGTTCGCCCGCCGGCGCTGGATGGTGGTGCGCAACCTGCACCCCGACTTCGGCACCCCCTGGCAGCAGATCTTCAACACCGAGGACCGCGAGGCGGTCACCGCCTACTGCGCCCGCAGCGGCATCCGCACCGAGTGGCAGCCGGGCGGCGGCCTGCGCACGGTGGCCGTCCGCGACGCGGTCCACACCCACCCGGAGACCGGGGCGACGGTCTGGTTCAACCACGCGACGTTCTTCAACGTCGGCACCCTGGGCCCGGACGTCCGGGAGGGGCTGCTGGAGCTGTTCGGCGAGGAGGGCCTGCCCACCCACACCTACTACGGGGACGGCGGGCGGATCCCCCAGGACGTGATGGACCACCTGCGGGCGTGCTACCGCGCGGCCACGGTGCGGTTCGACTGGGAGCGCGAGGACGTCCTGTTCATCGACAACATGCTCACCGCCCACGCCCGCGAGCCGTTCACCGGCCCGCGCCGGATCGCGGTGGCGATGGCCGAGCCCTCCGACGCCGGCCCGTACCCGCACTGACCGCCGCCCCGGCGGGAGTGCCCCGGCCGGTGCCCGGGGCACTCCCGCAGCCCCGGACACCGGCCCGTTCCGCCATGATCTTTTTTCACGGGGCTGGCCTATACTCCCCTGGTTGCCCACCTGCCATGGGCGACGGCCCGGCAACGGGGCGACGGGGGACTCGGGGGAGGCTGCGTGGAGAACGGGCTGCAATTTCGGGTGCTGGGCCCGCTGGAAGTGCTGTACGACAGCAGACCGGTGGCGATCGGAGGCCCCAGGCACCGGACGGTCCTGGCGATGCTGCTGCTCGCCCCCGACCGGATCGTCCCGGTCGACAGCCTCATCGAGGCGCTCTGGAACGGCTCGCCGCCGACCACCGGGCAGAACCAGGTGGCGATCTGCATCAGCGGCCTGCGCAAGGCCTTCAAGACGGCCGGCTGCACGGCCGAGGTGATCTCCACCGTGCACCCGGGCTACCGGCTGGTGACCACGGGCCACGAGATCGACGCCCAGCGGTTCACCGCCCTGATGCTGAACGCCTGCGAGGCCGTCCGGGACGGCCGGCGGGCCGAGGCCGACCGGCTCTACGGGCAGGCCCACGGCCTGTGGCGGGGCGACGCCTACGCCGGCGTGGACAGCCCGCTGGTCCAGTCCGGCGCGCTGCACCTGGCCGACCGGCGGCTCGCCCTCCAGGAGGAGCACCTGGCGCTGCGGCTGGAGTCCGGGCAGCACCGCGAGCTGATCGGCGAGCTCACCGCCCTGCTGAACGCCGCGCCGCTGCGCGAGCAGGCCCGGGTCTCGCTGATGCTCGCGCAGTACCGCTGCGGCCGCCGGGCCGAGGCGCTGGACACCTTCCGCGAGGGCCGGCGCCTGTTCATCGAGGAGATCGGCCTGGAGCCGGGCCCCGTCCTGCGGGAGCTGCACGACGCGATCCTGCGGGACGACGCGGCCCTGCTGGCGCCGATCCCCGCCGTCGAGGAGCCGGCCCCGGCCGCCGCCCCGCTGGCCCTCGTCCCGCCGGCCCAGCTGCCGCCGGACGTGACCGCGTTCATCGGGCGCGGCGCGGAGCTGGCGGTCCTGGACGGGGTCGCGGCCGGCGGCGACCTGCCCCGCCCCCCGGTGGCGCTGATCACCGGCGTGCCCGGCGTCGGCAAGACCGGCCTGGCCGTGCACTGGGCCCACCGGGCCGTCGCCGGCTTCCCGGACGGCCAGCTCTTCGCCGACCTCCAGGGCTTCGACGAGCACCACCGGCCGAGCGCGCCCACCGAGACCCTCGACCGCTTCCTACGCGCCCTGGGCGTGCCGAGCGAGCGGATGCCGGCCGAGCTGAGCGAGCGGGTCGCCCTCTACCGCAGCATCCTGAACAACCGCCGGGTGCTGATCGTGCTGGACAACGTCCGGACCTTCTCGCAGATCCGGCCGCTGCTGCCCGGCACCGGCAGCTGCACCGTGCTGGTCACCAGCCGTGAGCAGCTGCCCGAACTCACCGGCGACTACGGCGCGGTGCGGGTCCACCTCACGGTGCTCAGCGCCGCCGAGGCGACCACCCTGCTGTGCCGGATCGCCGGCCCCGACCGGGTCGGCGCCGAGCCGGACTCCGCCGTCAAGCTCAGCGAGCGCTGCGACCGCCTCCCGCTCGCGCTGCGGATCGCCGGCGCCCGGCTCGCCTCCAAGCCGCACTGGACGGTGCTGCACCTCGTCACCAGGCTCGACGACGAGCGCCGCAGGCTCGACGAGCTCAGCCGGGGCGAGCGGGAGATCCGGGCCAGCTTCGCGCTGAGCTACGGCTACCTGCACCCCGGGGCGGCCGCCATGTACCGGCGGCTCGGCCTGCTGGGCGTCAACTCCTTCACCGCGTGGATCGGCGCCGCCCTGCTCGACACCGACCCGGCCCGGGCCGAGGACCTGATGGAGCGGCTGGTCGACTGCCAGCTGCTGGAGGTCGTCGGGGTCGACGCCACCGGCTGGACCAGGTACAAGTTCCAGGACCTGCTCAGGCTGTACGCCCTGGAGCGCGCCCAGGCCGAGGAGAGCCCCGCCGAGCGCGACGCGGCCTGCGGCCGGGCCTTCGGCGCCGTGCTCGGCCTCGCCGAGCAGGCGCACCGCCGCCACTACGGCGGCGACTACACCGTCATCCACGGCGGCGCCCCGCGCTGGCCGGTGGCCGAGGAGTACGCCGGCGCCCTGCTGCGGGACCCGCTCGCCTGGCTGGAGACGGAGCGGCCGACCATCCTGGCCACGATCGAGCAGGCCGCCCGGCTCGGGTGGCACGCCCTGGCCTGGGACCTGGCGATGACGGTCGTCACCCTCTTCGAGTCCCGCAACTACCTGGACGACTGGCGCCGCTCCTGCGGCCTCGCCCTGGACGCGGCCCGCCGCGGCGGGGACGCCACCGGCGAGGCGGCGATGCTCTACTCGCTCGGCGTGCTGGAGGCCTTCCAGCAGCGCTACCCGCAGGCCGGCGAGCTCTACGCCCGCGCCCTGCACCTCTTCGGCGGGGCCGCCGAGACCCACGGCTACGCCCTGGCGCTGCGCAACCTCGCGCTGCTCGACCGGATGGCCGGCGACGTCGAGCGCGCCATGGAGCGCTACACCACCTCGCTGGCCGGGCTGCAGCAGGTCGGCGACCGGTACGCCGAGGCCCACGTGCTCGGGAACATGGCCCAACTCGCCCTGGAGAGGCGCAGCTTCGACGACAGCGTGCGCCACTCCCAGGCCGCGCTCGCCATCTCCCGGGAGATCGGTACCTCGCGCGGCGAGGCGCAGAGCCTCTACCGGCTGGCCGAGGCCTACGCGGGCCTCGAACGGCTGGCGGAGGCCGGGGAGATCTTCCAGCGGGTGCTGGCGCTGGTCCGCCAGGACGACGACGGGGTGGGGCAGGCGTACGCGCTGTGCGGCCTCGGCGAGGTCCAGCTGCGGGCCGGGGACCTGTTCGACGCCGAGGCGACGCTGCTCGCGGCGGTCGCCCTGGCCGAGGAGGTCCGCGACCGCTTCGTCACCGGCCGGGCCGGCCTGGCCCTGGCCCAGCTGCTGATGGCCAAGGGCGAGGCGGCCGAGGCCGAGCGGCGGCTGACGGCCGCGGAGGTGCTGTTCACCGAACTCGGCACCCCCTACTGGCTGGTGCGCGCCCGGGCGGCCCGCTCGGACCGGCTCCGGCCGGTCGCCGGCTGACCGGCGGCGCCCCCGGGCCGGGATCCCGGTCGCTACCGGCCGGCGCCGGCGGCGACCGGGATCTCGACCTTCAGGACGGTCGGCCCGCCCGGCGGGCTGGACACCAGGAGCCGGCCGTCGACCACGGCGAGGCGGTCGGCGAGCCCGGCCAGGCCGCTGCCGCGGCCGGCGTCCGCCCCGCCCCGGCCGTCGTCGCGGACCTCCACCAGCAGCCGGCCGCCGTCCAGCCGTCCGCTCACCTCGGCGTGCTCGGCCCCGCTGTGCTTGGCCACGTTGGCGAGCGCCTCACAGACCACGAAGTAGGCGGTGGACTCCACCGACTCCGGGAGCCGCCGCGGCAGGTCGAAGTCGGTGCTGACGGGCACCGCCGAGCGGTCGGCGACGTCGGCCACCGCGCTGGGCAGCCCGCGGTCGGTGAGCACCTGCGGGTGGATGCCCTGGATCAGCTCGCGCAGGTCGCCGAGGGCGAGCTTGGCCTGCTGCTGCGCCTGGGCGATCAGCGCCCCGGCCTCCGCGCCCTCGGACATCCGGGCCAGTCCGAGCGTCATGGTCAGGGCGACCAGCCGCTGCTGCGCACCGTCGTGCAGGTCCCGTTCGATCCGGCGGCGCTCGGCCTCGAAGGCGTCCACCAGCCGGGCGCGCGAGCGGGTGAGCTCCACCAGCCGGTCGGTGTTCTCCGACTCGCGCCGGCCCAGCACCAGCCGGGTCAGCGCCGCCCTGGCCCCGGCCGCCGCCGCCACCAGGTAGCAGCCGAGCAGCAGCCCGAGCAGCGCCGCCGGGGCGGCCGCCAGGGCGGCCCCGGTCGAGTCGAGCGTCCAGCCGGGCAGCGGGCGGAAGTCGTGGTTGAGCCCGGCGAGGGTGGTGACGGCGCCGTACAGGGTGCCGAAGGGGAACACCACGCCGAGCATCAGGACGGCCAGGTCGACCGGCCAGAGCAGCAGGGACAGCACGAAGGTGTAGGCGAGTTCGCGCCAGGTGGCCTGCTCGCGCAGCCGGGCGCGCAGCCAGGTGCCGAAGCCCGGGCGCTCGACGGCCGGGTGCGGGTCCGGCACCGGCTCGCGGTCCACCCAGCCGGCCCGCCGGCGCTCCAGCGCGCCCACCGGCACGCCCGCGAGGCAGACCGCGGCGAGCAGCGGGACGCCCACCACGGCCATCGAGAGCACCGCGCCGACGGCGATCAGGCTGAACAGCAGGACGAAGGTGCCCGTCCCGACCAGCACCCCGGCCGCGAGGTAGCCGACGGACCGCCAGGGCCAGCGGGAGAGCAGGAAGTCCCGGCGGACCACCGCCTGCCACACGTTCCGCGGCTCGTCCCCGCTCCCCCGCACACGCGCGATCCGTTCCACCCAGGTCTCCATTGGTCCGACGGTAGGCCGGTGGCCCGCCGCTGTCGCACGGCCCTGCCCCCCTGCCCAGGGTAGTGCCAGCCCTACCCCCGAAGTCGGTCCCGGCGTAGTGTGCGCCACCCCCCGCGGCCGGTTTCCTGGTACCCATGAACACCAACGAACCGGTACAGCTCTGGTCGGTGCGCAAGAGCTACGGCACCGGGCCCAACGCCGTCACCGCCCTGGACGACGTCACGATCGGCTTCGCCGCCGGGTCCTTCACCGCCGTCATGGGCCCCTCGGGCTCGGGCAAGTCGACCCTGCTCCAGTGCGCGGCCGGCCTGGACCGCCCGACCAGCGGCAGGGTGGTGCTGGCCGGTACGGACCTCACCGGGCTGAGCGAGACCGCGCTCACCCTGCTGCGCCGGGACCGGGTGGGCTTCGTGTTCCAGGCGTTCAACCTGCTGCCGTCCCTGACGGCCGAGCAGAACGCCGCGCTCCCGGTGCGGCTGGCCGGCCGGCGCCCGGACAGCGCCGAGGTCCGCGAGGTGCTGGCCTCGGTCGGCCTCGCCGACCGGGCCGGGCACCGGCCCGGCGAGATGTCCGGCGGCCAGCAGCAGCGGGTGGCGATCGCCCGGGCGCTGATCAGCAAGCCGCAGGTGCTCTTCGCGGACGAGCCGACCGGCGCCCTGGACACCACCACCTCCCGGGAGGTGCTGGCGATGCTCCGCTCCCTGGTCGACGACTCGGGGCTGACCACCGTGATGGTCACCCACGACCCGGTGGCCGCCTCCTACGCGCACCGGGTGGTCTTCCTCGCCGACGGCCGCCCGGCCGGCGAGCTCCTCGCGCCGACCCCCGAGGCCGTCGCCGCCCGCATGACCCGACTGGAGGCCGCGCCGTGCTGAGCATCGCCCTGGACACCCTGCGCACCCGCTGGGCCGGCTTCGTCGGCACCTTCGTCGGCCTCGCCCTCGGGGTGGGCCTGCTGGCCGCCGTCGGCATCGCCATGACGGGGGCGCTGAACGGGCACGCCGGTGCCCCGCTGCGCTACGCGGCCGCCCCGGTGGTGGTCAGCCCCGCCACCGAGCTGGACGTCGTCAGCCCCGACTACACCGACCACCTGCCGCTCGGCTCCTCCCCCGGCCTGGCGCCCGAGCTGGTCGCCAGGGTGCGGGCCACCGGCCCGACGACCGTCGACCGCAGCTTCTACGCCCAGGCCACCGGCGAGGGCCCGGCCCCGCAGGCGCCGGCCGCCGGGCAACCGCTCGGCCACCCGTGGTCCGCCGCGGCGTTCACCCCGTACCGGCTCACCGCGGGCGCCGCCCCTGCCGACGCCCGCCAGGTCGTCCTCGGCGGCGGCCGGGCCGAGCTGGTGGGCCGCCAGGTCACCGTGCTGACCGCGCAGGGCCCGGCCCCGTACACCGTCTCCGGCGTCACCGCGCCGGTCTCCTTCGAGCAGGCCGTCTTCTTCTCGGACGACGAGGCCGCCCGGCTCTCGCCGCGCGTCGACGCCCTGGTCGTGCACGGCCCCGCGGACGCGGTCCGCGCGGCGGTCGCCGCGGCCGGCGGCACCGGCCGGGTCAAGGACGGCATCGCGGTCGGCACCGTCCGGGTGCTGACCGGGGACGCCCGGCACGACGGCGACACCACCAAGGCGGACGACGAGAAGGCGCTGCAGTCGGTCAACGGCCTGCTCGGCGTGGCCGGCGGGCTCGCCGCCTTCGTCGCGGTCTTCGTCACCGCCTCCACCTTCGCCTTCTCCGTCTCCCAGCGCCGGCGCGAGCTGGCCGTGCTGCGCTCGGCCGGCGCGACGCCCCGCCAGGTCGCCACGATGGTGCTGGCCGAGGCCACCGTCGTCGGCACCCTCGCCTCGGCGGTCGGCGCGCTGCTCGGCGTCCCGGGCGGCCCGCTGCTCGCCAGGTGGCTGGTCTCCCGCGGCCAGGCGCCCGCCTGGTACCAGGTCTCCTTCTCCGCCGCGGCCGTGGCGGCCGTCGTCGCCGCCTTCGCCACCGGCGTCACCGTCGCGGTCTGCGGCGCGGGCCTCGCCTGCTTCCGGGCCGGCCGGATCCGCCCGATCGAGGCGCTGCGCGAGGCGGCCGTCGACCGCAAGCCGATGACGGTGGGCCGCTGGATCGGCGGGATCACGGCGCTGGTGACCGGCCTGGCGCTGGTGGTCCTCGTGCCGATGGCCGACCCGCTGGTCGCCGTCGCCCTCAACGAGACCGTCGCCGGCGTCCTGGTCGTCGCCTTCGCCCTGCTCGCCCCGCTGGTGGCCGGGCCGCTGGTGCGGCTGATCACGCTGCCGCTGGCCTGGCTGCGCGGCGCGTCCGTGCTGCTGGTGCGGGAGAACGCGGTGGCGGCCGTCCGCCGGACCGCCGCCACGGCCACCCCGGTCCTGGTCACCGTCGGCCTGGCCGCCGCGATCCTCGGCTCGGTCGGCACCATCGACGCCGCGAAGGCCACCGAGCTGCGCCAGTCCACCCGGGCCGACTACATGCTCGTCCCGCACGGCGCCCCGGGCCTCAGCCAGGCCGCCGTCGAGCGCGTCCGGCAGCTGCCGGGCCTGGACGCCACCCCGGTGAGCACCGAGAACGTCTACGGCCCCCAGCCCTCCGCGACCCTGGTGCAGTACACCGCGCAGATCGTCGACCCGGCGCAGCTCGGCCAGGTCTTCGACCTGAAGGTCGTCTCCGGCTCGCTGGACGCACTGCGCGACGACACCGTCGTGATCGACCAGCAGTGGGGCCGCAGGACCGGCGACACGGTGGACGTCTACCTCGGCGACGGCAGCCGGGCCTCCCTGACCGTCGCCGCCGTGGTGCGCACCGGGATCGGCGGCAACGCCGCCTTCCTGACGCCGGCCCACGCCCAGGGCGCCCTGGTCAGCCGGGTCGACGTCCGGCTGCGCCCGGGCACGGACCCGGCCGCCGCCCTCGCCGGGCTGCGCGAGGCGGGCCGGGGCCTGAACGCGACCGTCGTCCCGAGCAGCCGCTGGGCCGCCGCCGTCAACGACGCGCAGTCCGCGCACAGCATGATGAACGCCACCACGGTGCTGCTGATCGCGCTCGTCTACACCGGCCTGTCGATCGTCAACACCCTGGTGATGGCCACCTCCGCGCGGTCCCGCGAGTTCGCGCTGATGCGGCTGACCGGCGCGACCCGCCGCCAGGTGCTGCGGGTGGTCGCCGGGGAGTCCGTGACGGTCGTCCTGGTCGGCGTCGCGCTCGCCGCCGCGGTCGCCGCGGTGACGCTGGGCGGCCTCGGCTCGACGCTGCGCGGCCTGGTCGGGCGGACCCCGGTGGTCGTGCCCTGGGGCGACCTCGGCCTGATCACCGCCGCCTGCGCCGCGGCCGCCGTGCTCGCCGCCGTGGCCGCCGCCAGGCTCTCGCTGCGCACCCCGCCGGTCGAGCTGGCCGGCGCCCGCGAGTAGCGCGCCCCCGTCCCCACCCCGATCCCGAAGGAGCACACGATGGCCCTGCCCACCCCCCTGCTCGGCAGCACCGCCCCGGCCCCGGTCGCGACCGACGCCGCCCGCTGGTTCCGCCGCCACGCGCGGCTCACCGAGCCCAGGGTCCGACTGGTCTGCCTGCCGCACGCCGGCGGCGCCGCGAGCCTCTACCGGGAGTGGCCGCGCGGCCTCCCGCTGGACGTCGAGGTGCTGGCCGCCCGCTACCCCGGCCGGCAGGACCGCTTCCTGGAGCCCGGCATCGAGTCGATGCCCGAGCTGGCCGACCGCCTGGTCGACGCCCTCGCCCCCTACCTCGGCACCCCGATCGCCTTCTTCGGGCACAGCCTCGGCTCGGACGTCGGGTACGAGGTGACGGTGCGCCTGGAGCAGCGGTACGGGATCAGCCCGGTGCACCTGTTCGTCTCCGGCGCGACCGCCCCGCACGTCGCCGAGCCGCACGCGCTGCACGAGCTGAGCGACGCGGAGCTGATCGCCGAGCTGCGCCGGCTGGACTCCCCGAACGCGGGCGTCCTGGACGACCCGGAGCTGGCCGAGCTGCTGGTGCCCTCGCTCCGCTCGGACTACCGGCTGAGCTCCGGGTACCGCCCGGCCCGGGCCGAGCTGAGCGCCGTCCGGGCCCCGATCACGGCCTTCACCGGGGACGCCGACCCGCTCGTGCCGGTCCGGGAGGTCGCCTCCTGGGCGGAGCTGACCACCGGCGGCTACCAGGAGCAGGTGTACCCGGGCGGCCACTTCTACCTGGACGACTGCCGCCCGGACCTCCTCGGGCGGATCGGCCGGGTGCTCTCGGCCACCGTCCGCCGGGGGTCGAAAGCGATGCGATAAGGCCCGGAAACCGCGCCCGCCTAGGGTCGGCTGCCGGGCCCCGGTCGGATCCCCCGACCGGCGGTCGGCACTACCACGGGCGGATGCAGGGGGCCACGGTGTTCATGGAGTTCCACGTTCTCGGACCGGTCGGCGTACGGCTGGACGGCGTCGAGGCCGTCCTGGACGGGTCGAAGCAGCGCACCGTCCTGGCCGCCCTGCTGCTCGCGGACGGCCGGCTGGTCTCCGACGCGCAGCTCACCACGGCGCTGTGGGGCTGGAACCCGCCCGTCACGGCAGCCGCCCAGATCTACACCCACGTCTCGCGGCTGCGCAAGCGCCTGGGCGACGGCGCCCAGATCCTGCGAAGACGCCCCGGGTACCTGCTGCGCACCGACGGCTCCCGGTTCGACCTCGCCGAGTTCGAGGCCCTGGCCACGCGCGGCGGCGAAGCGCTGGCGGCGGGCCGCCACGAGGAGGCCGCGGCGGCCCTGCGCGAGGGGCTCGCGCTGTGGCACGGGCAGGCCCTCGCGGACGTGGCCGAGCACCTCGCCGAGGCGGAGCTGCCCCGGCTGGAGGAGACCAGGCTCACCGCCGTCGAACGCCTCGGGGAGGCCGAACTCGCCCTGGGCCGCCACCCCCATCTGCTGCCCGCGCTCACCGGCCTGGTGGCCGAGCACCCGCTGCGCGAGGGGCTGCGGGCGCAGCTGATGACCGCGCTGCACCGCTCCGGGCGGCAGGCCGACGCCCTGGCGGTCTACCACGACGGCCGGCACCGGCTCGCCGAGGAGCTCGGCGTCGACCCGGGCGCCGCCCTGACCGCCGCCTACCAGGCCGTGCTGCGCGGCGGCCCCCGGCCGCGCCCCGCGTCACGGCGGCCCGCGGCCGTCACCCCGCTCCCCCGCCCGACCCCGGCCATGCTCCCCCCGGACCTGCTGGACTTCACCGGCCGCTGCGGTCAACTCGCTGCCCTGCGCGAGGTGTTGGCGGGCGGGGCGAGCGCCTCGCAGGCCGTGGTGACCGGGATGCCGGGGGCGGGCAAGACCGCCCTCGCGGTGCACGCCGCCCACGCCTGCCGCGCCGAGTTCCCGGACGGCCAGCTCTACGCCGACCTGGGCGGTTCGACGGGCGAGCCGGTGGAGCCGTACACCGCCCTCGGCTGGTTCCTCAACGGCCTCGGGGTGCCCGCCGGGAGCGTGCCCGACACCCTGGAGGAACGGGTCCAGCTCTACCGCAGCCACCTCGCCCGGCAGCGCGTCCTGGTGGTGCTCGACGACGCGCTGAACGACCGCCAGGTCCGGCCGCTGCTGCCGGGCGGCGGCCCGGCCCGCACGGTGGTCACCAGCCGGGCCGCCCTGGCCACCCTGGAGAACGCCCGGCTCGTCCCGGTCGGGGCGTTCACCCAGCACGAGGCGGCCGACCTGCTCGCCCGGGTGGTCGGGCCCCGGCGGATCGCCGCGGACCCGCTCGCCGCCGAGCGGATCCTGCGGGCCTGCGGGCTGCTGCCGCTGGCCGTCCGGGTGGCGGGGGCCCGGCTGGCCGGCCGCCCCCAGTGGGCGCCGGCCCTGCTGGCCCGTCAGCTCGACGACCCCTGCCACCGCTTCGACGCGCTCAGCTCGGGCGGCCTGGACGTGCGCGAGGTGCTGCGCTCCGGCTACGACCAGCTGCCCCCGTCGACCCGGGCGGCGTTCCTGCGGCTGGCCCGGCTCGGCCCCGGCGCCTTCCCGGCGCAGCGGGCCGGGGACGTGCTCGGTGCCGGCCCGCGGGAGGCCGAGCGGGTGCTGGACCGGCTGGTGGAGGCCCGGCTGCTGGAGGCCTGCCACCAGGGGCGGGCCTACCGCTTCCACGAGCTCTACCTGCTGCTGGCCCGCGAACTGCGCGCCGAGGAGGCCGGGGAGCCCCGCCGCGCGCCGCTGGAGGCCGCGCCGGCGGCCTGAGCGGCCGGCTCCCGCCCCGCCCGGGATCCGACCCCGGCAGGGCGGCTCGGCTCCCGGGGGCCGCGGGCGATATAGGGCCCGTATAGACCCCGCGACGATGCTCGACAACCGACCGGGGTCGAGCACGCCTTCCGCGACAGGGCGTCCGGCTGCCACGGTCGGCCGTTTCCCATCGTGATTCCCACCGGGAAGGCGAGTTTCCCCATGACCCCACCCTCCATCTCCGAGTGCCCGCCCGTGACGGCGGCACGGTGGCACGGAGCCTTCCCGGAGCCGCCCGGCTACGCGTCGGCCGACGACTTCCGCGCGCTGATGAGCGACTTCCCGAGCGGCGTGGCCGTGGTCACCGCGCTCCGGCCGGACGGGACGCCGCGCGGGACGACCTGCTCCTCGCTGTCCAGCGTCACGCTCTCCCCGCCGACCCTGCTGGTCTGCCTGGACGGGCGCAGCGACACCCTGGCGGCCGTCCGCGACACCGGCCGGTTCGCCGTCAACCTGCTGCACGACGGCGGACGCCGGGCCGCCGAGACCTTCGCCGCCAAGGTGCCCGACCGCTTCGAGCGGGTCGGCTGGCGCCCGGCCCCGGGCTCCGGGCTGCCCTGGCTGGCCGAGGACGCGCTGGCCCTGGCCGAGTGCCGGGTGAGCGGCCTGCTGGAGACCGGCGACCACACCGTGGTGCTCGGCCGGGTGGCCGCGGTGGTCCGCGCCCCGGGCGCCCCCCTGCTCTACGGCCGCCGGCAGTTCTCCCGCTGGGTCCCGGCCGCCGCCACCACCGCTACCGCCACCGCCACCGCCACCGACCGGAGCGACCGATGATCCGTCACATCGTGCTGTTCAAGTTCAAGCCGGGCTACGCCTGGGGCGACCCGGCCGTCACCGAGGCCGAGCGGATCGCCGCCCGGGTCGGGGCGGAGGTGCCCGAGCTGCTGCACTGGCAGGCGGGACGCAACACCTCCGACCGCCCGGTGGCCTACGACTTCGCGGTGATCGGCCTGGTCGAGGACCAGGCCGCGCTGGACCGCTACCTCGTGGACCCCTTCCACCAGCAGGCCATCGAGAAGTGGCGGCTGATCAGCGACTGGGTGGTGGCCGACCTGGAAGAGGAACCGGCCCTCGCCTGAGCCCCTCCCCGACCCCTACCCGCAGAGGTTGCCCCATGTTCACGATCTACCGTCCGGAGCTGGCGGGCCCCGCCACCGAGCTCCGCGACCAGCACCGCTCCTTCCTCGCCGGGGAGTGGGACGCCGCCCGCCTGGCGGAGCACCAGAGCGCGCTGCTGCGCCGCACGCTCGGGTACGTCAAGGCCAACTCGCCCTTCTACCGCGCCCACCTGGCCGCGGTGGACCCGGCCGCGGTCACCGCGCTGGACGAGGCCACGCTCGCCGCCATCCCGTTCACCACCAAGGACGACCTGCGCGCCGCCCAGCACGACCTGCTCTCCCGGCCGCTCTCCGACGCCTGGATCTTCTACGAGACCACCGGCACCACCGGCCGCTCCACGCCCTGCCCGCGCGACGACATCGACTCGCTCGCCAACAACACCGTGCTCACCCACTACTACGAGACGGTCTTCCGGCAGTACGGCGACGACCAGGTGATCGGGGTGTCCGGCCCGACCGAGCTGCACGCCTTCTCCGACACCTTCGGCGACGTCTGCCGCAACCTCGGCCTGGCCGTCGCGAAGATGTGGCCGCACTCCCCGATGGTCGGCTTCGACCGGGCACTGGAGGTCATGCGCTCCTTCCCGGTCACCGGCCTGTTCTGCACGCCCGGCATGGCGCTGAGCCTCGCCAAGCGGGCCGTCGCGGCCGGGCTCGACCCGCGCCGGGACTTCGAGCTGGAGGTCCTGATGACCACGGGCGAGCTGGCCTCGCCCAGCCTGCTGGCCAACCTCGGCGACCTCTGGGGCGCCCGCGCCCACAACGCCCTGTACGCCTCCCAGGAGGCCTCGGTGAAGGGCGCCGTCGGCGCCGACGGGCTGCTGTACACGGCCCCGCTGATCTCGTACAGCGAGGTCGTCGACCCGGACACCGGCCGCTGGGTGCGGCCCGACGCCGCGGGCGTCCGGGAGGGCGAGCTGGTCGTCACCCACCTCTACCAGGGCTCCAAGCCGCTGGTCCGCTACCGCACCGGCGACCTCGTGCGGCTGACCGACCCGCGCCCGGGCCAGAGCGTCCCGGCCGCCTCGATCGCCGCCCTGGGCCGGGTCCGCGACCGGCTCGACCTCAACGGCCGGCTGGTCACCGGCTACGACCTGGAGGACCTGCTGCTGCGCCCGCTGCGCGGCTACCTGGACTACCAGCTGGTCATCGACCGGGTCGCGGGCGCCGACCGGCTCACGCTGACCCTCCAGCTCCCGGAGCGCACCGGCCCCGCCGCCGTCGCCGAGGGCGCCGCCCGCGCGGTGGAGCTGTGCCGCGACGTGTTCGACACCGAGCTGGAGGTCACCACCGGCACGCTCGGCAGCGTCACCTCCACCGGCGCCATGGTCAGCTGGAAGGCCGCCCGGGTGATCGACCGCCGCGGCCGCGGCACCGGCGCGGCCGGCGCCGGGGCCGGCGACGTCGAGGCCCGCTCCGCCGCCCGGATCGCCGCGGGGAGGAACCGGTGACGACCCTGTCCGAAGCCCCCGCACCGCGCCCCGCCGCCCCGGGCAAGCCCGCGGTCTCCGGCGTGGCGTACCACCGGGGCGAGTTCGTCCCCTTCGCCGAGGCCTCGCTGCCGCTCACCACCCAGGCACTGCAGTACGGCACCGGCGTCTTCGAGGGCATCCGCGCCCACGCCTCGGCCGACGGCGGCGAGCTGCTGCTCTTCCGGGTGCACGACCACTACGAGCGCTTCCTGCGCTCCTGCCGGCTGCTGCGCATCGACACCGGCCTGACGGTCGAGGACCTGGTCGGGATCACCTGCGAGCTGCTGCGCCGCAACGGCGCCCGCACCGACACCTACCTGCGGCCGCTCGGCTACAAGCTGGGCCTGCTGCCGGGCTCGCGGCCGGGCGTCGGGCTGACCGGGGTCTCCGACGCCGTCTCGGTCACCGGCTTCGCCATGGGCGCCTACACCCCGCCCGGCGGCATCCGCTGCGCCGTCAGCTCCTGGGTCAGGCCGCGCAGCGCCGCCGTCCCCGTGCAGGCGAAGGTCACCGGCGGGTACGTCAACAACGCGCTGGCGGCCGACGAGGCGAGGTCCGCCGGGTACGACGACGCCATCCTGCTCAACGACCGCGGGCAGGTCGCCGAGGCCAGCACCGCGAACGTGTTCGTGGTGCGCTCCGGCCGGCTGCTCACCCCGCCCGCCACCGCCGACCTGCTCCCCGGCATCACCCGGGACACCGTCCTCGCCCTCGCCGCCGACCTCGGGATCGAGGCCGCCGAGCGCGAGGTGGGCGTGCCCGACCTGCTCCAGGCCGACGAGGTCCTGCTCACCGGCACCGGCGTCGGGATCACCCCCGTCACCGGGCTCTCCGGCCGCCCGGTCGGCACCGGCGAGCCCGGTCCGGTCACCCTGGCCCTGGCCGAGCGCTACGCGCGGACCGTGCGCGGCGGCGCCGGCCCGCGCCACCAGCACTGGCTCACCCCTGTCCGGCTCGATCGAGGTTGAACCGACGATGACCACCACAGCTTCCGAGCAGCCCACCGTCCGCTGCCTCCCGCCCCCGGCGCCCCCGGCGCCGCCGGCCCGTCCGGCGACCGGCGGCGACCAGTGGGTCGCCCGCGACATCCTGCGCCGCTCCCCGGTCCGCCGGGTCGGCACGCTCGGCCCGCAGGGCACCAGCAGCGAGCAGGCCGCGCAGTTCCTCTGGGCCCGGCTCCCGGGCGGCGGCCCCGAGCGGCCGCCGCAGGTGCGCCTCTACGACTCGTACGAGCGGGCCGGCGACGCCCTGCGCCGCGGCGAGGTGAGCCACCTGGTGGTCGCCAACGCGTACGCGGCGGTCAACGAGTTCTACATGGACACCCGGATCGCGCTCGCCGCCGCCTTCATCATGGAGACGCCCGAGTACGGCATCGCCCGGGACGGCGACCACCAGGTGCCCCCGTTCCCGACCGTGGCCAGCCACCCGGCGCCGGTGCCGCTGGTCGGCCAGCTGCTCCCGCAGCCGTACCGGGTCGGGGAGATCACCCTGATGCCGTCCACCAGCGCGGCCGCCCGGGCCGTCCGCGAGCGGGGCGCCGACCTGGCGCTGACCACGGCGCCCGCCGCCGACCGGTACGGCCTCCAGTTCATCTCGCGGACCAGGACGATCCAGATGGTCTGGTCGGTCTTCGTCCCCGACGACGCGCCCGCCCCGCACTGAACCCGCGCGGCCCCCGCGCTGACGTCCCTCCCCGCGCCGAGATCCCCGCGGGTACCGAAACGGAAAGGTTGGAACGATGCTGCTCCTGGACCAGGAGGCGGTGCACGAGGCGTTCCCGATGGCGGACGCGATCCCGGTGCTGGCCGAGGCGATGCGGCGGCACAGCGCCGGGCTGGTCACCCAGCCGCTCCGCCAGGTGCTGCGGCCCGCCACCGAGGGGAGCATGTTCGCGGTGATGCCCGGCCACCTCGGCCTGCCCGCGGCCGGCGAGGGCTTCGAGCCCGCGCTCGGCGGCCTGGGCGGGTACGGGCTGAAGGCGATCATGTTCAAGCCGGACAACCCGGCGAAGGGCCTGCACGCCCACGTCGGGGCCGTCTTCCTCTTCGACCCGGAGACGGGCGCCCTGGCCGCGGTGCTGGACGGCGCCGCCGTCACCGCGGTGCGCACCGCGGCCGTCTCCGCGGTGGCCACCGCCGCGCTCGCCGCCCCGGACGCGGGGGACCTCGCGGTGCTCGGCTCCGGGGTCCAGGCCCGCTCGCACCTGGAGGCGATGGCCGAGGTCCGGCGGCTGCGCCGGGTCCGGGTGTGGAGCCGCACCGCGGCCCACGCGAGGGAGTTCGCGCAGTGGGCCCGGGAGCGGGTCGAGGTCCCGGTGGAGGTCGCGGCGACCCCGGCCGGGGCCCTGGCCGGCGCCGACCTGGTCTGCACCACCCTGGCCACCAGGGAGCCGGTCGTCGAGGCCGCGGACCTGGCGCCCGGCGCCCACGTCAACGCCGTCGGCGCCTCGGTGCGCGACGCCCGTGAGCTGCACTCGGCCGCGGTGGCCCGCTGCTCGGTGTTCGTGGACAGCCGCGAGTCGGCGCTGGCCGAGGCCGGCGACCTGCTGGCCCCGATCGCCGAGGGCCTGATCGGCCCGGACCACGTCCGGGCCGAGCTCGGCGAGGTCCTGCTCGGCCGCGCCGCCGGCCGCCGGGCCGCCGCCGAGACCACGCTCTACAAGTCCCTCGGCATGGCGGGCCAGGACATCGCCGCGGGCTTCGCCGTGCTGCGGGCCGCCACCGCGCGCGGCCTCGGCCGGCCCGTCGACTTCCCGGGCTGACGGCCGACCGGCCCCCGGTACCACGAGACCCGCCCCAGACCACCGAGAGGGAGCAGCATGAAGATGTACCAGGTGGACGCCTTCAGCGAGGAGCCGTTCACGGGCAACCCGGCAGCCGTCTGCCTGCTGGACGACGAGCGCGACGAGGCCTGGATGCAGGCCGTCGCGGCCGAGATGAACCTCGCCGAGACGGCCTTCCTCCGCACCGAGCCGGACGGCGGCCGGCGGCTGCGCTGGTTCACCCCGACCGTCGAGGTGGACCTGTGCGGCCACGCCACGCTGGCCGCCGCGCACATCCTGTGGCAGCGCGGCAGCACCGAGCAGGTGCTCCGCTTCCGGACCCGCAGCGGCGAGCTGCTGGCCCGCCGCACCGCGCACGGCATCGAGCTGGACTTCCCGGCGGAGCCGGCCGAGCCGCTCGACGAGGAGTCCGTGGCCGGCGACTTCCCCGGCCTCGCCAAGGCCCTGGGCACCGAGCCCGTCCGGGTCGGCCGCAACCGCTTCGACCTCCTGGTCGAGCTCGCGGACGCGCACACCGTCCGCAGCCTCGCCCCCGACCTGCTCGCGCTGCGGGCGTACCCGGTCCGGGGCGTCATCGTGACGGCCGCGGCGGACTCCGCCGGCCGGGAGGGCGACGACTTCGTCTCGCGCTTCTTCGCCCCGCGCTACGGCGTGGACGAGGACCCGGTGACCGGCTCGGCGCACTGCTGCCTCGGCCCGTACTGGGGCGGGCGCCTGGGCCGTGACGTCGTGACGGGCCACCAGGCCTCGGCGCGCGGCGGCCGGGTGCGGGTCCGGACGGAGGGCGACCGGGTCTTCCTCTCCGGGGCCGCCGTCACCGTCCTGCGCGGCGAACTACTCTAGATCCCGATCGTCCTGTTGGAGCCGCAATGACCGCCTATGTGATCGCCAACGTCCGCACTGCCGAACCGAACGAGGGGATGGCCGAGTACCGGCGCCGGGTGCAGGGCACCCTCGACCCCTTCGGGGGCCGGTTCGTCGTCAAGGGCGGCAAGGTGCGGGTGGAGGAGGGGGACTGGCACCCCGTCCACCTCTCCGTCATCGAGTTCCCGGACGGGGACCTGCTGCGCGGTTGGCTGGATTCGCCCGCCTACCGGGAGATCCTGCCGCTGCGCACGGACAATGTTGACACCGACCTGGTGATCGTCGAAAGCAGCTGACAGTGCCCGAAAACCTTCGTGTGGTGCTCGCCGAGGACAGCGTCCTCCTCCGGGAGGGCCTGGCCGGCGTGCTCGCCCGCTTCGGCCACCGGGTGGTGGCCGCGGTCGGCGACGCCGAGGCGCTGGCCGCGGCGGTGGCCGAGCACCGGCCGGACATCGTCGTCACCGACGTGCGGATGCCGCCCGGCTTCAGCGACGAGGGGCTGCGGGCCGCGGTGGCGCTGCGCGAGGAGCACCCGGGCCTGCCGGTGCTGGTGATCAGCCAGTACATCCAGCGCACCTACGCCGCCGAGCTGCTCGACTCGGCGGACGGCGCGGCGGTCGGCTACCTGCTCAAGGAGCGGATCGGCGACCTGGACGAGTTCATCGGCGCCCTCCACCGGGTCGCCGAGGGCGGCACGGTGGTCGACCCGGAGGTCGTCCGCCAGCTGCTGCGGCACCGCCGCGACCCGCTGGAGCGGCTCACGGCGCGCGAGCGCGAGGTGCTGGCCCTGGTCGCGGAGGGCCAGTCGAACGCGGCCATCGCCCGCTCGCTGGTGGTCAGCGACGCAGCGGTGGGCAAGCACATCGGCAACATCCTGATGAAGCTCGACCTGCCCCCGGCGGAGGAGAGCCACCGCCGGGTGCTCGCCGTCCTCGCCTACCTGCGGGGCTGATCGCCGTCCGGACCGCCGGCCCCGGCGGCGGCCTGGGGCGCGGCGGCCCGCGGCGCGGCGCTCCGGACGGCGTCGTCCTGCGGGGCGCCCTGCGGCGCGGCCCACCCGAGCGAGCGCCAGGCCGTCACGGAGAGGAACACGCCGAGCGGCCCGGCCGTCAGCCAGGCGAAGGAGAGCGACTCCACGTAGTCCATGCCCTGGTGCGAGGTCACGGTGTCGAACCAGACGTCCACCAGGAAGAGCGTGCCGGTCACGGCGGCCACCGGGGAGGTCCGCACGTCGCGCCGCCGGGCCAGCAGCGCGACCGCCACCAGCCCGAGCACCTCGGCCACGTCCAGCCCCACCCAGGCCACGCCCCAGCGCCGCACCGTGTACTCGCCCGCGCCCATGGTGACGGCGAGGTAGACGATCCAGGGGATCAACGCGGCTGCGCAGCAGAGCAGTACGGTCGCCGTCCGCCGCCCGGGCGTCGGCTTCTCTTGCGAGGGCATGTCCGTCCTTCGGTAGGTCTGTCGGGTCATCATGTCGGCCTGCTCCTCGCGCCGCGCGCGCGGGGTGCGTCGGCGGGGCGGCGCCCGGGCCGCGGGTCGGGCCGCGGGTCGGGCGGGGCCGTGATCCGGCCGAACCCGCCCGCCCGGGCGCGGGCTCCGGACGGACGGGCCGGGGGGGCCCCCCCGGGGGGGGGGGGCCCCCCCCCCCCCCCCCCGGGCGGCCCCCCCGGCGGCCGGGGCGCGGGCCTGAGCGCCGCCGGGGGGGGGCGGGGGGGGGGGGGGGGGGGGGGCCGCCCCCCCCCCCGGCGGGGGGGGGGGGGGGGGCGGGGGGGGGGGGGGGGCCCCCCCCGGGGGGGGGGCCCCCCCCGGCCCGGTCCTCCGCCGGGATCAGCCCTTCCGGGCCTTCCGGCTCACTTCACCGGCGCGGTGGCGGGCAGGTACGACAGGAAGTCGTGGGCACCGCTCGCGTCGGTCCCGTTCCCGGCGGCGAGCACCCGCCCGTCGACGGTGGGGACCAGCGCGGTGACGGTCGGCGTCGTCGTCAGCGGACCGGCGTACGGCTCCCAGGCCTGGCCGTTCCAGCGCAGCACCCCCTCGTTCGCGGTGTGCGAGACGGCCGCGAACACCTCGGTGCCGCGGTACACGAGCCCGTTGAGGTAGCTGTACCAGCCGTCGGCCGAGACGGTCACCGGCAGGACGCTCCTGGTCCAGGCCGCGCCGTCCCAGTGCAGGGCCACGATGCGGTCCGGCTGGGTCCGGGTGGTCAGGTCGGTCTCCCGGCCGCCGACGAAGACCTCGCCGCCGCGGCTGACCACCCGGGTGTTCGTCAGGCTCCGCGGCGAGGAGTCCGGCACGGCCACCTGCGACCACGCGGTGCCGTCCCAGTGCGCCAGGTAGGGCTGGCAGCGGTCGTTGCCGGTGTCCCTGCACTGCTCGCCGGAGGCCCAGACGTCGTTCTCCGCCGCGGCCGACACCGAGTTGAGGGTGGTGGTCCTCCCGGTCGGCGCCGGCAGCTTGCTGACCGTCCACCTGGTCCCGTTCCACCGGCCCACGGTGGCCGTGTCGGTGCGGTGGTCGTAGTTGGTGGTGGTGGTTCCGACGGACCACGCGCTGGTGGCCGACAGCGCCACCGCGTCCCGGGCGTCGTAGCCCGCCACCGCCGGGCTGGGGCTGCGGTCGACCCAGGCCGTCCCGTCCCAGTGGAAGGCCTGCGCGGCCGTCCCCGACCCGAGGAACCAGGTGTCGCCCGCGCCCGTCCCGGCGACGGTGGGCGTACCGGACAGCTGGGCGGGAAGCTTGAACTGGCTCCAGGTGGTGCCCTTCAGCTGCCACGTCTGCCCGCAGGTCCACGACTCGCCGGACATCGAGCAGTCCCACTGGGTGCTCGCGAACACCGTGTCGGTGCCGACCGCGGCCATCTTCGTGATGCTCCCCTTGGGCGCCAGGGGCAGCTGGCCCCACCCCGAGGCGTCCGTCGCGGCCACCGCCGGCCCGACACCCAGGGACAGCGCGGCTCCGAGCGCCACCGCCGTGGTGGCCAGGGCGCGGTTGATACTCGTGTGTCGATTCATGCCCCGACACCACCGCCCGCCGCTATATTTTCTCCATACCCCCGCCCGGTCGGCGACCCGGATCCCCTCGAACTCCGGCTCCGGCGGCAGGAGTTGGCAAGCCCCGGCCCGCATCGCCCGACCGGCCCGCCCGCGCGCCCCGATCCGACGGCTCCGCCCCCGGACCCACCCGGCCCCGACCACCCGGCGGGCACCGGGCCCCGGCCGTCCCGCCGCCGACCGGCGCAGCGTCCGACCGGTCGCCCCCACCAGGTGGCCGGTACCGGTCCTGACCGCGCCTGGTACCTTTCGATCGCCGTGGTGTTCGGGAAACCGGTCGGAGTCCGGTGCGGCCCTCGCCACTGTTGCCGCGGAGTACCGCGGCCCTCGCTGACCGGCTCCCCCAGCGGTCAGGGCCACTGGGCGGGCTGGAACAGCCGCCCGGGAAGGTCGGTCGCGGCGCGTCGATGCGGAAGCCAGGAGACCGGCCACGGCGCGCCATGTTCCACGAGGGTCTTGGAGAACACGTGCCCAGCGCTCTGCCGTACCCGTTTCCACCCCTGTGCACCGTTCGCCCCGGAGGTCCGGTACGGGCCGGCCGGGCGCTCGCGGTCCTCCTGCTCACCGGTGTGCTCGGAGCCTGTGCGGGCGCCCCCGCGCCCCTCGCGTCCGGCGGGCCGACGGGCGGTGCCGCGCCGGTCAGCCTGGACAACTGCGGGACGACCGTGACGGTCGGCGCGCCGCCCGACCGGCTGGTGACGCTCAACCAGGGGGCGACGGAGGTGGCGCTGGCCCTCGGGCTGGAGGCCCGCATGGCCGGCACCGCCTACCTCGACGACGCCGTCCCGGAGAAGTGGCAGGCGGCCTACGACTCCGTCCCGGTGCTCTCCAGGGACTACCCGACGAAGGAGAAGCTCCTCGCGGCCCGCCCCGACTTCCTGTACGCCTCCTACTCCAGCGCGTTCACCGGCAAGGTCGCGGGCACCCGTGAGGAGCTGCGCGGCCAGGGCATCGCGTCCTACCTGTCCCCGTTCGGCTGCTCGGACAGAAGCCTGGTGCCACCGACGACCTGGTCGGCGGTGTGGGGCGAACTGGACGACGTCGCCCGGGCCTTCGGAGTCCCGGAGCGGGCCGCCGCGATCCGGCGGGAGCAGGAGCAGCAGCTGGCCGGGCTCACGGCGACGGCCGCGGGCAGGGGCCTGAAGGTCCTGTGGTTCGACTCGGACACCAGGGCGCCGTTCGTCGGCGCGGGCCACGGCGGCCCGCAGCTCGTGCTCGACGCCGTGGGGGCCCGCAACGTCTTCGGGGACCTGCCGGGCGGCTGGCAGAACGTGAGCTGGGAGAAGGTCGTCGCGGCGGACCCGGACGCGATCGTGCTCGCGGACGCCGGCTGGGACACCGCCCAGTCCAAGATCGAGTACCTGGAGCACGACCCGGTGCTGAGCGGGCTCACCGCCGTGCGGCGCAAGGCCTTCGTGGTGGTGCCGTTCTCGGAGTCGACCCCGGGCGTGCTGCTCGCCGATGGAGCCGCCCGGGTGTCCGCGGGGCTCGGCCGACTGCGGCCGGCCTCATGACCGCCGCACCCCGCCCGGCCCTGCGCTCCCGTGGTCCGGGCCTGCGGCCTCCCGACCCTGCGCCACGGCCTCCCGGTCCGGGCCTGCGGCGCCGCGGTCCGGGCCGCGCGACGGCGGCCCTGGCCGTCGGGGCGGCCCTGCTGCTGGCCACCGTGCTCCTCGGCCTCACCGTGGGCTCGCACCCCGAACCCGTCCGGACGGTGATCGACGTCGTGGCGCGCCGCCTCGGCCTGGGCGACCCGCAGGTCACCCTGCTGGACGACCGGATCGTCTGGCAGTTGCGGCTGCCCCGGGTCCTGGGCGCGGCGGCCACCGGCGCCGGCCTCGCGGTCTGCGGTGCGGTGCTGCAGACGCTGACCGGGAACGACCTGGCCGATCCCTTCCTGCTCGGGATCTCGGACGGCGCGGCCGCCGGGGCGGTCACCGTGATCGTCCTCGGCGTCGGCGTGTCCGGCGCCGTGGGCACCGGCGCGGTCTCGACGGCGGCCTTCGCCGGTGCGCTGCTCGCCGCCGTCGTCGTCCTGGTGCTGGCCGGTGCCCGCGGCCGGTCGCTGCCGACCGCCCGGACGGTGCTCGCCGGCATCGCGGTGGGTCAGGCCTGCGGGGCGTACACCTCCTTCGTCGTGCTGGTCCTCGGGGACCGCGACGCCGCGCGCGGGGTCATGGAGTGGACGCTGGGCTCGGTCGCCGGCGTGCGCTGGCCCACCGCCGTCTTCCTGGTCGCGGTCGCGCTGGCCGGTGTCACGGTGCTGGCCGCCTCGGCCCGCGACCTGGACGCCTTCGCCTTCGGGGAGACGGCCGCCCGCTCCCTCGGCGTCCACGTCGAGCGCACCCGCTGGGTGCTGATCGCCACCGCCGCGCTGGTGACCGCGTGCCTGGTCGCCCACACCGGTGTCATCGGGTTCCTCGGCCTGGTCGTCCCGCACGTCGTCCGGCTGGTCTGCGGCCCGCGGCACGCCCTGCTGCTGCCCGTCTCGGCCCTGCTGGGCGCCTCCCTGCTGGTGGGCAGCGACATCCTGGCGCGCTCGGTCCTGGCCGACCGGGAGATCCCGGTCGGCGTCGTCACGGCCGGGCTCGGAGCGCCCTTCTTCGCCTGGCTGCTGTGGCGCCAGGGGCGGGCCGAGGGGAGCGCACGGTGACGCGGACGCCCCCCGTCGAGCTGCGCGCGGAGGAGCTCGGTGTGCGGGCCGGCACGGCCACGCTGCTGGACGCGGTCTCGCTCACGTTCCGCCCCGGCCGGGTCACCGGCCTGCTCGGGCCCAACGGCGCCGGCAAGACCACCCTGCTGCGCGCGGCCGCCGGGCTGACCCGGCCGAGCGCGGGGCGGGTCCTCCTGGACGGAGCGGACCTCCACGCGCTCACCGCCCGCCGGCGGGCGCGGCAGGTGGCCTTCATGGAGCAGCAGGCCGACACCCGGCTGGCGCTGACGGCCCGCCAGGTCGTCGAGCTGGGCCGCACGCCGCACCGCGGCCGCTGGCCCGTCCCGACGGACTCCGCGGCCGGGGCCCACGAGCGGTCGGTGGTCGCCGGTGCCGTCGCCGCAGCCGACGTCGGCCACCTGCTCGACCGCTCCTGGCCGACGCTGTCGGGCGGCGAGCGGCAGCGGGTCCAGCTCGCGCGGGCCCTGGTGCAGGAGCCCGGTGTGCTCCTGCTCGACGAGCCCACCAACCACCTCGACCTGCGCCACCAGCTCGGCTTCCTCGACACCGTGCGCGGGCTGGGCATCACCACGGTCGCCGCGCTGCACGACCTCGAACTCGCCGCCGCCTACTGCGAGGAGGTCGCCGTCCTGCTCGACGGCCGCCTGGTCGCCCACGGGCCGAGCTCCGAGGTGCTCACCGCGCCCCTGATCGCCCGGGTCTACGGCGTCGACGCCACCGTGGAACGGCACCCGCGGCACGACCGGCCGCACATCCGGTGGAACGGACTGCTCCAGGAAAGGACGACGCCATGACCGCCCCCGTCCCGGATCCCCCCGCCCGCCGCGAGGCCACGCTCCTGGTCGGCATGTCGATCGCGGAGGCCGTCCGCCGCGACGAACTCCTCCGCGCGGCGGCGGCGCACCGGGCCTCGCTCGCCTTCCTCCAGCTGGCGGACCCTTCGCTGTCGGCCGAGCTGACCAGGCTGGCCGACGCGGGCGCCGGGACCGTGGTCCTGGTCGGCGTCCGCCTCGCGGCCTGCGGCCCGGGCCAGTCCTGGCTGCGGCGGATCGCCGCCCACTGGTGGCGCGAGCGCGGGGGTCACCGCCCCGAGCTCCTCGTCGCGACCCGCCTCGCCGACTCGCCGGCGGCCGTCGCCGCGGTGGCCGCCGTGACCAGGCCCGTCACCGGCGAGGAGCCCGGCCTCACCTCCGCGGCCTGGGAGGAGGTCCCCGGCCACCGCCACCAGGTCCTGGTGTGCCGCGGCCCGCGGTGCGCGGCCCTGGGCGCGGAGGAGGGCCTCCGCGCCCTGGTAGGGGAGCTGGCCGACCGCGGCCTCGGCGACGACGACGTGCTCGTCACCCAGACGGGCTGCCTGTTCCCCTGCAACCAGGCCCCCGTCGCCGCCGTGCAGCCGGACGACGTCTGGTACGGCAGGATCGACCCGGCCGCCGCCCGCCGCATCGTCACCGAACACCTCACCGCCGGCCGCCCGCTCACCTCCCACCGGCTCCCCCGCCACCACACCCCCCGCCCCGCCGACCCCCACTCCTGACGCCCGCTCATCAAGCGCCGGGGCCCACGAAGCGACTCGCTTCGTGGGCCCCGGTGGGTCGTACGGTCAGGGGTTGACCGGCTGGGGCGGGGTCCTGAGAGCGGGGAAGCTCCAGGTCTGGGCGGTCGTGCCGTTGCAGGTGAAGGCGACGAGCCGGCTGCCGGGGGTGGTGTCGTTGCCGGGCAGGTCGAGGCAGTGGTCGGTCGCCGGGTTGTAGAGGCTTCCGTCGACTCGCGGAAGCCATACCTGGTTCGAGGCGCCGCGGGCACAGGGCGACAGGCCGATGCCTGCCCCGTTGGCGGTACCGCCCCCGGTGATGTCGACGCACATCCCGCGCATGCTGATGGTGCCGCTGGCGGAGTCGACCGTCAGGTTCTGGGCGGCGGTGTTGTTGCAGATGGTGATCTCGAGCCCCTGGCCGGTGTCGTTGTAGGGGACGTCGAGGCAGTTGTTGCTCGCGGCGTGGCGAATCGCCATGGCCGCGGTCGGCGGGTTGACCGGAGTGTCGTAGACGGCGAAGTCGGTGACGCTGCCGTCGAAGTACCCGGTCGGCTGGCCCTGGTACTGGTAGCGGCCGAGGACCAGGCCGCCGCTGGGGGCGGGGCTGGTGGCCGCGTTGTGGTAGCCGCTGCCTGCGAGGGTGCCGTTGACGTAGAGGCTCATCTGACCGGTGTCGGCGTTGTAGCTGGCGGTCAGGCGGGTCCACGCACCGTTCCGGACCAGGGCCGCGCCGTTGCCGACACTGGTGGACTCGTAGGGCCAGGTGTTGTCGTCGCCGTGTGCGAGTGCGAAGCGCCATGCGCCGCCGCTGCCTTCGCTCCAGAGGATGAAGCTGCTGGCGTGGGCGGTGTTCTGGCTGGCGACGATCTGGCCGTTGCCGTTGGACTTCGCCCAGGTGCTGATGGTGAAGCTCTTGCGGGTGTCGACGGCCGGCCTGTCCGTGGTCATGGCCGAGGTCGAGCCGTTGAAGGCCGCGGCCTTGGTGCGGCGGCCGTCGACGGTGTCCTCCGCGAAGGCGAGGTCGGTGGCGGTCGCGGTGTAGGAGACGGTGGGGTCGGCGCTGACGGCGGTGGTGTCGCCCTGGAGCTGCCACTGGGCGGCCGGGGCCTGGGTGTTGCCGCGGTAGTGGTCTGCGCCGAGGCCGGTGACCGTCTTGCCGGTCAGCATCCCGGGCCAGGCGTGGAGCTTGCCGGTGTTGTCGAGGGCCCACAGGTCGGGCACACCGTCGCCGGTGACGTCGCCGTCGGAGCCGACGGTCGGGTAGTCGCTCGGGGTGAAGCCTTCACCGATCTTGGCCGTACCGGCCGGGGTGACGGCGGCGACGACGGTGTACTCACCGGCGCCGTCGACGCGGGTCTCGGTCGTCAGGGCGTACTGGAGGATGTCTCCCGCGGCCTGGCCGGTACCCCCGGCGGTGCGGGCACGTGCCCACAGGGCCGGGGTGACCGGGGTGGTACCGGCGGGGTCCACGGCGAGGGTGTTGCCGGGGACCATGAGGTCGACGGTGTCCCACCCCCCTGCGGAGACCAGGACGGGCGGGAGCAGGGTGTGGTTGGAGCCGGTGGGGTAGTACCAGAGGTTGGCGGCCTCCACGGCGAAGACGCCGGTGGCGTTCGTGACCTGGCGGTTGGGGGTCCGGGTGTCCTTGGCCGAGCCGATCGGCGTGATCTGGCTGGTGCGGCTCCAGTCCGCGTCCTGCTGGTAGCCGGCGCAGGCAGACGCGCCACCCTCGCAGTTGGGCCGGTCCAGGACCTTCTTGTACTTCAGACTGAACCGGCCGGGGTTGTCTTCGTCCTTGTAGTAGTAGTGGAGACCAGCTCCGCCCTCCCGGTGCACGAACAGGTCGTCGGTGTTCTTCCCCGGGTCCATGGAGCCCCGGTGGGTGACGTGGTAGTCCTTCCACGTCCTCCCTGCCTCGGGTACCTGGTTGACGGGGGCGGCGGTTCCGGTGGGCGGCACGTCGGTGCTGCCCGGGTCGGTCGCCCGGCCGTGGGTGATCAGGTTGCCGGCGCTGTCGGGGACGAGGATGTCGGGATTGGCGTCGCCGGTGGTGTCGCCGAAGGCGACCGAGCCCGGTGCCCAGGGGACGTAGAAGGCGTACGACATGGTCTGCGAGGCGTTGCCTGCGTCGTCGAAGACCTGGGCGTAGAGGATGTTGGTGCCCCAGTGCGGGGGCCTGGTCCTGATCTCGGTGACGTTCAGGGTGCTGCCGGCCGGAGCGCAGTCCTGCTTGTGGTCGGCGAGCTGCGGGTCGTAGCCGTAGCGCACGCAGACGACGCCCGAGGCGAGCTTGCCCGAGGGGTTGGGGTCGTAGGCCGTGAAGGGGATCGCCCCTTCGTCGCCGAGGCGCAGGTTGGTGGTCTGGCCGTTGCCGGACGGGGGGAACTGCTTGTCGGGGTCGGTGAAGGTACCGAAGGCCGCGACGGGCGGGGTGGTGTCGACGGCGAAGTGGCAGGCGGGCGTGGCGGGACCGCGCAGGAGGCCGTCGTCGCCCTGGACGGCCCAGCTGTAGTAGTGCCCGTCTTCCAGGGTGAAGCGGGGAACGGTGTAGGAGGCGCGGCTGCCGTTGGGGACGAAGCCCGACCAACCGTTGCTGACGCTGGGAGCGCCGGGGAGGGAGTCGTCCCAGATGTCGGCGTACTCGGTGAGCTGGCCCTGGTTGTGGCTGCTGACGACCGAGGTCAGGTTGACCGTGGTGTCGGTCACCCAGCGGAACGAGGAGACCGTCCCGTCGCCGCAGGCGTCGCCCGTGCCCCGGGTGACGCTGTTCGGGGACGGACGGGCCTGGGGGTCGGTCGGCTGGAGCGGGACGTGATCGAACTCGGTGGACAGGACGGCATCGTAGGAGAAGCGCTTGAACGCCGCCTTGTCACCGGTTCCCTCCGGGCCCCTGACGGCGAACGCCAGCGGTGTGCCGGTGTCGGCGAGGGCGTTGCGCATCGCCCCCGTGACATTGAAGTCGACGGGGATGCCTGAGGCACAGGCGTTGCTGCCCCCGTTGCCGGGGACGTCCTTCCCGTCGAGCCACTCGAAGATCTGGTGGGTGCTCCACGAGATGGTGCCGTCGAAGGCGCCGGCCCGGTAGGCGCTGACCGGGTACGCATTGGTGCACGAGAAGTCGGCGGACGTGTACTGCCAGACGCGCAGGTTGGCGTAGTTGATGGCCGTGTCGGGCAGGTAGCCGTTCAGGCTGAACTCGTACAGCGCACGTTCGACGCCCTTGGTGGTCTCCCAGCCCTGGTAGCCGACGCCGGGCCGGTCGCGGTCGGCGGATCCGGTGCGGTCGTAGTTCCCGGTCTTCGGATAGGCGGACTGCACCCAGGCGTGGTGGCTCTTTCCCCGGGCATCGTTCGACCACGACGGGTCCACGTAGATCGGATAGCTGGTGTTCGGGCCGTCCAGCAGGTCCGGGCTGGGCGACAGGATGATGCTCCTGCTGCCGTTCGAATCCGTTCCGGTCGTCACGGGGATGTCGGCGACCGTGGCGCCCGCACCGGGGCCTTCGGGCGTACTGGGCCCGCCCGCTGTCTGGCGAGTGGCGCCGCCTGCAAGGGATTCCGTCGGGCCGGGCTGTGATGCCGAGGCCTGGGTGGTCAAGGACGCCTTCGCCGCCGCGGGGACCGCAGCCTGCCCGGTAGCCCCCGCCACGGACCCGGCTACCGGTGCCGCGGCCGACCACATCTGCGGTTTCGGGGCGGTGAAGACCTCCTTGCCGTCGCTGACCGCACGCAGGCTCCCGTCCTCGTTCGTGGACAGCTCCACGCCCTTGGTCGTGGTCGGGAAGGTGAGCGAGCGCACCGCCGGGTTCGCCGCAGCGGCGGGCGTGTGGAGGATCAGTACGGTGCTGTAGCCGCCGAACCGGGTCGCGGTCACCTTCAGGTCCGTGTCGGGCGCCACCGACGCGTACAGCGCACTGTTGCCGCTCACCGTCGGGACCGGCAGCTGCCCCGGGAACGGCGACCCGACGGCGAGCTGCTTGCCGTCCTTGGTCGTCATCGTCACCAGCGTGGCATTGCCGCCCCCCGAGATGACGAGGTCCTCGCTCGCCGCCGCCGGCGCGAGGGTACCGTCTGCGCGCTTGAGCAGGGTGTCGTCGAGTGCCGCCCACGACCCGTCGGGGCGCTTGACGCGCTGGGCGTCCAGGTGCCTCTCCTGACGGAGCCTGCCGGTGGGCGTGGCGACCGTGGTGCTGAACTCGTCTGCCAGCGAGGGGACCTGGACGTCCTTGCCGGTCCTCTTCGCCTCGGCGAGCGCCAGTTCGACAGGCCGGGGGTCCAACAGCTCCCCTGCGTGTGCGGCGTCCCCCGCCTTGACGGCTTCCTGCGCCACCCGCCACGGATCGGGTGCCGAATCTGCTGTGGCAGAGAGCGGCGCGAGGCCCGGCAGCGTCACCGCGAGCGCCAGCATCGCTGCCAGTGACGAGAAGCGGACCGCAGCGGCCCGCGGTCTTGCGGCCCGCTCGGGCGATGGTCGATTGTCGGTCATATCCCCACCTGGAACACCCATGGCTTTTTCCCCGGTTCGAACCCTCCGCGCCGGACGCACAGAGACCAGCCGGACGGTCTCAGGCAAACGAACGGGTCGTCAACGATTTTCTTTCCGAAATATCCCCCATCGACTGCCATAGGCACCCGGGCCCTGTCTGGTGACGCACATCACAGCGCCCGTGTTCTCGATACGAAGAGATCAACTCCCAGGCGCTCCCATAGAATCCACCAGCCCTAACGGGGCCGCTTTAGTTAACTGAACGTCAGCTAAAGGATCATCAATGCCAATTCGTGGAAGAAACGGGTCTCCACCGGTGAGCAGGCGCATAGCCTGCGCCGTGGTACTGGCCCTGACCTCATCCCTGCTGGGGCCCGTCGTCTCCCAGGCCGTCGCGGCGGGACCCGACTTCTCCCGGGTCTGGTCACCTCCCGGCACCCCGCTCCCCCGCACCCCGTCGATCGACGCCACGGCGGCACCCAAGCCAGCCGAAGCCGCTCCGCGCTATCCGGTCCCGGCCGCCTCCAACACCACACCCGCCCGGACCCCCGTCGAGCAGAAGAGCGCAACGGCGGACCTGACGAACGCACCCTCGCGGGCCGGAACGCTCCCGGTCTGGGTCAGCGCCCCCGGACAGGGCGCCGTCCCGGACGCGGTCACCGTGGTGCAGGCCGACACGAAGAGCGCGGACGCCGCCCGGGTCAACGGCCTCCTGCTCTCCCTGAGCGCCACCTCGCCTGCCGACGGCACACCCGCCCAGGGCACCGGCGCGCCGAAGGCGGTCAAGGTCGCCGTCGATGTCGCGGCGCTGGATTCGGCGAGCGGAACGGTCGGTGACTTCGCCTCCCGCGGCCGGCTGGTCACGATGCCGTCCTGTGCGCTGACCACCCCACAAGTGCCGTCGTGCCTGGTCCGCACCCCGGTGGCCACCGCTTACGACGCGACGTCGAAGCGTCTGGTCGCTGATCTGGAACTCCCTGCGGGCGACAACGGCGCACAGCCCTCGACGATGGCCGGCGGAGCGGTCAAGGCCGCGCTCTCGGACACCGCGACGACGAACGCCCCGGCCGTGCTCCTCGGCGCGGAGACCGGATCGTCCGGCGGCGGGGGAACGTACCGGGCCACCAGCCTGTCGAGCTCCTCCGGCTGGGCGGCCGGCAACTCCTCGGGCTCGCTCACCTACAGCTACAACATCGAGACCCCGCCGGCACTCGGCACTGCTTCACCACAGGTTCCCCTCAGTTACAACTCGTCGTCGGTGGACGGGAAGACCTCTGCCACAAACGCGCAGGCGTCCTGGGTCGGGGACGGCTGGGACTTCAACCCCGGTTTCATCGAGCGCAGTTACACTCCTTGCGACAAGGCCGGCATCACCAAGTCCGGGGACCTGTGCTGGGGCGGTTTCAACGCCACGCTGTCCATGGGCTCACACTCCGGACCGCTGGTCCGCGAGTCGGGAGCGGCGGTCAAGGCCGACGAGGCCACCGGTGTGTGGCGGCTGAAGAACGATGACGGCACCCGGGTCGAGTTCGGTGCGGACCCGGGCAACGGCAACGGCACGTACAACGGCGCCTACGCCAAGGTCACCGACACCTCCGGCACGGTGTACTACTTCGGACTCAACCACCTGCCCGGTGGCGACAGGAGCGACCCCGCCACCCAGTCCGCTTCCACCGTGCCGGTCTACGCCCCCAACAGCGGCGACCCGTGCTACGACGCGGCCAAGGGCATGGCCTCCTGGTGCCAGATGTGGCAGCGCCTGTCCCTTGACTACGTCGTGGACGCCCACGGGAACCTGATCACCTACACCTGGGCACCGGAGACGAACTACTACTCCCGGGGTGCGGGCCAGAACAACGGCAACGGCACGCTGACGCCGTACACCCGGGCGAGCACCCTCTCACGCATCGACTACGGTCAACGCCTCCCCGACCAGGTCGCGGCGAAGGGTACCCTCCAGCCCGCGGCCCGGGTCGCCTTCACCACCGCCGAGCGCTGCCTCGCCACCGGCTCAGCCTGCGACCCGGCGAACCGCACCGTCGCGAACAAGAACACCTGGCCGGACGTCCCGGTGGACCAGGAGTGCAAGGACACCGGCACCTGCACCGTTTCGGGCCCCACGTACTTCACGACGAAGCGCCTCGTGTCGGTCGCCACGCAGGTCCGGGTCAACAACGCCTGGCAGGACGTCGACTCCTACGAGCTGACCCACTCCTTCCGCGACCCCCTGGACGTCACCAGCGACCCCAAGGACGCCCTCAGCGAGCGGGTCCTGTGGCTCGACTCGGTGCAGCGCACCGGAAAGACCGCCACCCCGAACGTCAGCACCCCAGCGGTGTCGTTCGTCCCGGTCATGCTGGCGAACCGTGTCGACGGCTCGGATCTCGTCCCGGCACCACCACGGATGAACCGGCCGCGGATCCAGCAGATCCGCAACGAGACCGGCGGCGTCCTCAACGTCGACTACAACGAACGCGACTGCTCCCGCGTCAACCGTGTGATGCCGACGGCCGAGGACGACAACACCCGCGCCTGCTTCCCGGTGCGCTGGTCCGTCCCCGGATCCGTCGCCGGCGCCGACCCCGTCCTCGACTGGTTCAACCACTACACCGTCCGCTCGCTCACCGAGAACGACTTCGCCACCGACGCACCCGCCAAGACCACCACCTATGACTACGGGCCTGCGGCCTGGCACCGCGACGACAGCCAGTTCACCGACCCCAAAGCCCGTACCTGGAACGACTTCCGCGGCTTCGCCACGGTCACCGTCACGGTCGGCAGCGGCAACGACAGCCCCAAGACGCGCACCGTCACCACCTACCGGCCGGGAATGGACGGCGACGTCCTCAAGAACGGCGGCCGGCGAACGGTTCCCCCTCTCACCGATGCCCTCGGCCGCACCGTCACCGACGTCGAATGGCTCTCCGGTCAGGTCCTGCAGACCGAGACCGTCGACCTGACGACCGGCAAGGTCATGGCACAGGCCGTCAACAGCGCCTCCGGAGAGCGAGTCACGGCTACCCAGCCGCGCGGCGGCACGCTCCCGGACCTCGTCGCCCGCTACCCGGCCACGGTCAACAGCACGACCAACCGCATGCGCAAGGCCGACGACACCTGGCGGACCACCACCCGGACCACCACCGGCGACGAAACCCACGGCAACCGCCCGGTTACCTCGCTCGACCAAGCCGACGGCCTGCCGGACCTGTGCACCCGCACCGCCTACGCCACCGGCCCGGACCTCCAGCGCACCGACCTCGTCGCCGAGACCCTGACCGTGTCCGGTGCCGATGCTTGCACCGCTGCGGCCACGGGAAGCAACACCGTCTCCAGGGAGCGGGTCTTCTACGACGGCAAGCCCTACCAGCAGGCCGGCACGACAGCCGACCCGACGGCCAAACAGCTCCTCGACCGCTACGACAGCTCCGGTGCGCCCGTGTTCACCAACGTGGTCAGCGCCACGTTCGACACCTACGGGCGCCCCACCTCCACCACCGACCCGAACAGCACCGACGCCCAGCATCCGAACGGCGCGACGAGCACGACGTCCTACGCGGCTCCCGCAGCGGGTGAGCTACCCACCAGCATCGCCGTTTCGTCCCCTGCCCCCGGCAGCGCCAGTGGCACCTGGGACACCGTCACCACCTTCGACAGCCGACGCTCCCTGCCCCTGGCGGTCAAGGACGCCAACGGAAAGACGACGACCGAGACCTACGACGCGCTCGGCCGCCTGACCGCCGTCTGGTACCCCGGCCGTACCCCGGCGCTCAAGCCGAACGCCAATCTGAAGTTCGACTACACCGTCTCCAACACCACCGGCGTCCCGTCGACCACCACCGTCTCCACCCTCACCGCCGATGTCGACACCCCCGTCTACATGCGGCAGGTCACCCTGTCCGACGGCTTCGCCCGTCCCCGGCAGACCCAGTCCACCCCGGCAGGCCCCGGCTACACCGGTCGGCTGATCACCGACACCCAGTACGACTCCCAGGGCCGGCCCTGGGCCACCAACGCCGCCTGGTTCAACAAGGACTCCGACCCCTCGACGACCCTGGTGAGCGCGCCGAACAGCACCATCCCCGCCCAGACCCGCCTGACCTTCGACGGGCTCGGCCGCCAGACCACCTCGGCGTTCTGGTCCCTGGGCGTCCTCCAGCACCAGACCACCACCGCCTACCCCGACGCCGGCCGCACCGACGTCGTCCCGCCGCAGGGCGCCTGGCCCAGCACCACCCTGACCGACGCCCGCGGGCGGACCACCGAATCGTGGCAGTACCGCACCACCACGGCCACCGGACAGGCGTCGGACGCCGCCGTCACCCGCCGCACCTACACCCCTGCCGGTCAACTCGCCGGCATGACCGACGCCGCGGGGAACACCTGGACGTACGCCTACGACCTGCGCGGACGTCAGACCAGCGCCAGCGACCCGGACACCGGAACGACAACCCGCACCTACGACAACGCCTCCCGCGTCTCCACCGCGACCGACGCCAAGGGCCAGGTCCTCACCTACACCTACGACCTGCTCGGACGAAAGACCGGCCTCTACCAGGGCACGGCCACACCCGCCACGCAACTCGCCGCGTGGACCTTCGACACCGTGATGAAGGGCAAGCCCGCCTCGTCCACCCGCTACATCGGCGGCGCCGGCGGCCAGGCCTACACCACGGCCGTCACCGGCTACGACAACGGCTACCGCCCGACCGGCACCACCCTGACCATCCCCGGGACCGAGGCGGGCCTCGACGCCGGCACCTACAGCTACACCACCTCGACCACCTACGACCAGATCACCGGCAGCCCCAAGCTCACCACGCTGCCCGCCACCGGCGGACTCCCGCAGGACCGACTGGCGTTCTCGTACAACGACTACGGCCAGATGTTCTCCTACGCCGGCGCCACCACCTACGACGTGCAGACCTCTTACGACGCCTACGGCCGCCCCCTGCGCTCGACCGTCAACCCGTGGGGCACCCAGGTCGTCGCCACCACCGACTACGACCAGGCCACCGGCCGAGTCCGCGGCCGGTTCCTCGACAAGCAGACCTCCACCCTCGGAGCGGTCCAGCAGACCAACTACACCTACGATCCCGTCGGATCGATCACCTCGATCACCGACATCCCCGACAACAACCCCGGCGCGGCCGACCGCCAGTGCTTCACGTACGACTACCTCGGCCGCCTCACCACCGCCTGGACCGACACCGGCGGCATCACCACCCCGGACCCGCTCCAGCACAAGACCCTCGACCAGGGCGCCTGCGCCAACGCCACACCCACGAGCGGCGCCGTCGCCCCGGCCAAGACCACCGTCGGCGGCGGCAACCCCTACTGGCAGGAGTACACCTACGACCTCACCGGCAACCGGACCAGCCTCATCCAGCACGACCAGTTCGGCGACCCCGCCAAGGACGTCACCACCGCCCAGCAGTTCCCGTCTCCCGGTACCGTCAACACACCGACCAGCGCGGCCGGCACCGGTGGAGGCACCGGCGGCGCCCACGCCCTCCTGGGATCCACCGTCAAGACCGGCGCCACCACGACATCGAGCGGTGCGTTCCAGTACGACGCGACCGGCAACACCACCGCGATGCGCACCGGCATCTCCGGTACCGGCACCTCGGCGCTGACCTGGAACAGCGAGGGCAAACTCGCGAGTTACACCGCCCCCACCCGGATCACCGGCAACGGCGGGACCTGCATCACCACCGCCGGCGGCAGCAACGCCAACGGCACCAACCTGCAGATCAGCACCTGCAACAACAACGGCAGCCAGCTCTACACGGCCGCCAACAGCAAGCTCGTCGTCCTCGACAAGTGTGTCCAGGCCATGGGCACCACCGCCGGCGCGGCCGTCCAGGTCCAGGCCTGCGACAACTCCGCCGCACAGAGCTGGAACGCCCGCCCCGACGGAACCATCCACAACCCCGCGTCCGACCTGTGCCTCGCCGTCCCCGGCGACGTCACCACGGTCAACACCGCCCTCGCCCTCGGCACCTGCGCCAACACCGTCCCGGCCGGGCAGAAGTGGACCGTCCCGAACACCACCACCACCTACCTCTACGACGCCGACGGCAACCAGCTCATCCGCCGCAACCCCGGCCAGAACACCATCACGCTCGGCACCGACGAGCTCACCGTCGACACGGCGGCCAGGAGCCAGACCGGCACTCGCTACTACCCCATCCCCGGCGGGCTCACCATCGTCCGCCAAGGCGCCGGCACCGCCCCCGGGACCTTCGTCGTCCAGGCATCCGACCACCACGGAACCGGCACCATCAGCGTCGACCTGGCCACCACCGCCACCACCCGCCGCACCAGCGATCCCTTCGGGAACCCCCGCGGCGCCCAGCCCGCCCCCGGCACCTGGCTCGGCGCCAAGGGCTACGTCGGCGGCACGAAGGACGACACCACCAACCTCACCAACCTCGGCGCCCGCCAGTACCAGCCCACCACCGGCCGCTTCATCAGCCCCGACCCCGTCCTCGACCAGAGCAGCCCACAACAGTGGAACGCCTACGCCTACAGCAACAACAATCCGGTCGACCTCAGCGACCCGAGCGGGCTGCGCCCCGACGGCTCGGCCGGCGGATTCAGCGACAGACTGCCTGACGGGACAAAAGAAGTCTGGACCTACGACGGCGACGGCGGCTGGGACTGGGCCCGGGACGTCACCTTCGGCAAAATGGGCCAGAAGAACGTGATCGTCGTCACCCAGCGGGTCAGCTTCAACGCCAAACCCGTCAAGCGTCGCCCATCGGTGGAGTCCTCCTGGACCTCGTACAAGCCCAAGGTCAACCCCACCTGGGCTGCAATCGTCCACGTCGTGGCCGAAGTCAGCGGCCTGAACGACATCCGCGGCTGTATCGGCGGGAACATGACCAGTTGCGCCTGGGCAGCCGCAGGGGTCCTACCCGTCGGAAAGGCCGGCAAGGCCTTCAAGCTCATGGGAGAAGGCACCGAACTCGCCAAGGGTACGGCGCGGGTCGGCGACAACACCACCCGCTTCGCGCAGAAGGAAGCTGACAACGCGCTAGCCGACGTGGCTCCATCGTGCACAAACAGCTTCACGCCTGACACACCGGTCCTCCTCGCCGACGGGACCGCCAAGCCCATCAGCGAAATCCAACCTGGCGACGAAGTCACCGCGACAGACCCGGAAACTCACACGACAAACGCCGAGTCGGTCACAGATGTCATCATCGGTGCCGGCGACCGCGAGTTCACCGATCTGACGGTTTCTTCGCCCTCCGACCCGGCCAAGCCCACCACCGTCGTCTCCACCCAGAAGCACCCGTACTGGAACGAAACCACCCAACGCTGGACCAACGCCAACGCCCTGAAGATCGGCGAGCTCCTCCGCACCTCCGACGGCAAGACCGTCTCCGTCCTCCAGGTCCGCAACTACCACACCACCCCTCGCCCCGCCTACAACCTCACCGTCGCGAACCTCCACACGTACTATGTGCTGGCGGGCAATACGCCGGTGCTCGTGCATAACACTGGTCCGGGCTGCGGAGAACACGATGTTCCCGGGCTCCCCAAGAGCTTGAACAAGATTACGGACGGCCCCGGAGATTGCCTTCAGTGCGCCGAAAAGATTCGGGACAGCCTGGGTGGCGGAGATATCCACAGGTTCGAACCGTCGCCTTATCCGAACTTTGGGCCATATCAGGGACAGCCGCAAAGCTGGACGCACCACTATGTCGTGATTCGCGATGGGCGAGTGTATGATGCGTTCACGCCCAGAGGGGGCTTGACGATTTCGGAGTATAAGTCTCTCTGGGAATATGGCGAGGACATCAACTTCGGATTCTAGGAAGAGCTGTGAACCACAAGGATCTGATCGCGAAGGTGCATGCCAGGCCTGGACTGTTTGGCCTCGATGGCACGTACCGGTCCAGCGTGGCATTCCTCATCGGTCTTGACGCTGGAAGCTTCGGGGGCCTTCTGAAGGGATTCAGTGAGTGGCTCGTCGTAAGGCGCGGATATCAAACCAGTCTCGGATGGCAAGCCCTAGTTCTGGAGATCGCCTTCGAGGGTGAGTCGATCGGGCACTCGGTCGACCTGGATAGGGATCAGGAACGGCAGGCCGTGGATTGTCTTTTCTCCCTGCTGGCCGATTTCATGGAAGTGCGGGACAATTCGCTCGAATTGGCCCGCATGTATGCGGCCTACCGCTCGCTGCATGAATCATAAAATGATTCGGTAGTGAAATCTGAGAGGCCCCGCCAGTTGAATTCTGGCGGGGCTTCTCGGCGTCTTGACGGCAGTAGTTGACGGCAACGTCAGCGGACGGCTGCTGCACAAAGAGGCGGTTCGTCGCCGTCGTCGGTCCGGGTGGCGGACTTAGCGGGGGCGCGGAGGGCGTTGCCGAAGAGGTCGATGGCGTCGCGCTGGAGGCGCAGCCGGACGTGGGCGTAGACGGTGGCGGTGACGCCGATGTGGGTGTAGCCGAGGAGTTCCTTGATCACGACAAGTTCGACGCCCTGTTCCAGGAGTAGGGCGGCCGCTGAGTGGCGGAGGTCGTGGAACCGGATGCGGCGGAGTCCAGCCCGGCGGAGCAGGGCGTTGAAGTACCGAGTGAGCGTTGCACCCTCGATCGGCGCGCCATCGGGCCGGGTGAACACGTAGCCGCTGTCCTTCCAGCCCCCGCCCGCCGCTTCGCGTTCCTGACGTTGCCGGGTGCGGTGCCGTTCGAGAGAGTGCAGGCACGGCGTCGGTAGGGCGATCCGCCGCTCCGAGCTCTGAGTCTTGGTCGGCAGTGCGGTCAGGCCGCCGGAGTTGGTGCGCTGGAGGGTGCGGCGGATGCTGGCGATGCCGTCGGCCAGGTCGAGGTCTTCCCAGCACAGGCCGAGGAGCTCGCCCTTGCGGAGCCCGGTGCGCAGGGCGAGTTCGAACAGCGCGTGCAGGCGGTGGCGGCGAGGAACTGGCGGGCCTCGCCGGCGGTGAGCGGTTCGAAACGGCGGGGTCGGGGTGTGCCCATGCGGACGTTGCGGGGAATCTCCTCCTCTCGGACGGCGTGCTACAGGGCGGACTTGAGCACGGAGTGGACGTAGGCCAGCGGCAGCGGGGACAGTCGCTTGAAGCAGCACCTCCCGACGGCGCAGCACTGATGCTGGTCTCGGGCGGCGTCGATGCCGCAGCACAACCACGGGCCCCGATGGACCGTCAAAACGCCTGAGCTGCGAAGAAGCAGGTAGGGCCGGGCGCCGCGCCAAACGTACTATGTACTCGCGGGGAACACTCCGGTCTTTGTTCACAACTCAAATTGCGACCCGAGGTTCACTGTCAGCTCTGACGGAACTGTGATTGATAACGCGGATGCGGGCACAGTGCACCCGTAGGGTACATGGAATGCGAAAACGGTTCTTCCGAGCGGTGAAACGGTGGGCCAGGTAGGGGCTCGAATTTGGGGCAATGGTAGGGTCTCCTCCGATCGAAATACTGGATTGTCGGATATCCAGCTGCGTGGACTCGCTTCGAAGCAAGATGCTGAAGTTCTCTTCGACATGTATAGGGGTGCAGCGATTGGTATTCCATCCAACTCGACGGCTCCGGTCCGCGTCGAGCTCGTTCAGCAGGTCCTGGATGCCTGGGGGAGGCCATAGCCATGGGGACTGAAGGTTTCCGTATCAAAATCTCGGCCGACGAACGCAGCTCGTTCACGGTGATGTTCGAGCCGAGCGGGATGTCCTATGAGCTGAGCCCTTCCGAAGTGGTGTATGCAAATCTCGAAGGAGATTTGGCCGAAGAGATAGAGATCTTCTACTGGCCGGGCGGAATTTCTATCTGGCCGCCTGGGCAAGTAGTTATCAGAGATGCCGAAGGGCGAGAACTTCACCGACTATACTGAACTCGGGTCGATTGGCGCTTCAGTTTATGAAGAACCTCTCGCGTTCCGCGTGACCGACTGACATGGCCCAGTGGCCCTACTGGAGTTTCTTCCAGTAGGGCCACTGAGGTGTTTGACGGCAGTAGTTGACGGCAACGTCAGCGGACAGGTGCTGCACAAAGCGGCGGACCGGCGCCGTTGTCCGGGTCGGTGCCGGAGGGCTTGCCGAGGGTGCGGGCCGAGGAGGTCGATGGCGTCGCGCTGGAGGCGGAGGCGGACGTGTGCGTAGACGGTGGCGGTGACGCCGATGCGGGCGTGGCTGAGGAGTTCCGTGATGACGACGAGTTCGACGCCTTGCTCGAGGAGGAGGGTCGCAGTCGAGCGCCTCAGGTCGTGGAAGCGGATCTGGTGGAGGAGTGCGATGAAGTGGTAGGTGAGGGTGGTGGGTTCGATGGGTTGGCCGGTCGGGCCAGGTGAAGACGTGGCGGCTGTCTCCGCAGGCCGCGCCGATGTTCTCCTTCTCGTGGGCCTGCTGCTTGCGGTGGCGCGGAGTGCGAGCAGGCAGGGGGCCGGGCGGGCGATGCGACGTTCGGAGCTGACTGACTTGGGCCGCCGGTGCGGGTGCGCTGGAGGGTTCGGAGGATGCTGGCGGTGCCGCCGGCCCGGTCGAGGCTTTCCTAGCGCAGGCCGAGGAGTTCGCCCTCGGTGCGGAGGGCGAGTTCGAAAAGCGCGTGGGGGCGGCGGCCCTGGGCGGCGGCGAGGAGGGTGCGGGCCTCGTCGGCGGGTAAGGGGTTCGAAGCGGCGGGGGCGGGGTGTGCCGGTGCGGACGTTACGGACAACGTTGCGCGGAATTTCTTCCTCCCGCACGACATGCTCCAGACCGGACTTGAGCACGGAGTGGATGTAGGCGAGGGTCAGCGGGGAGAGCCGCTTGCCTTAGCGCGCGCCGGTGGCCGCAGCAGCGGGGCTGTGTGCGGGCGGCATCGAGACCGCGGGACGCAGCGCTGACAGGTGGCGCGGAGGTGGCTACGCCCTGTGCGGACGTCCCTGGGGCGAGCTTGGCGAGCTTCAGCACCCGCCTTCTGCGGTGAACTGCCGCGCCGGTTCTCTGGGGTGCCAGGCGACGGCGGCGAGGAATCGCACGCCGGGGCCGTGGCCGGAGCGGTGGTAGGCCCAGCGGCCCGTGACAAGGGTCGAGGTCGGGCAGGTCAGCGGTGTGTGCGGGCCTGTTCGGTGCGCCAGGTGCGGCGGTCGTCGCGCAGTTGGCCGGGGGTGACGGAATAGCAGCGGGACTTGGTGGAGAAGTGGCCCCGGAAGCCGAGCATGCGCGCCCACTTCCAGCGCTTGGGCGCCTCGAACTCCGGGCGCTTGCCGAACTCCCAGCAGTCCGGATCATCGACCGCCCGTGGGTTCAACGGCGAGGCGGGGCAAACTTGCCGTCCGGGCCGGCGAAGCGGCTCACGGCCGGGCAGTGGACCAGGCCGCGCTTCTGGTACTCGACGGACTTGGCGAAGGAGACGCTCAGCACGGCGCAGGCCGCCTTCTGGGTCAGGCCGAGCCGGGCGGAGATCCTGCGGCGAAACTAGATCGTGACGCGAGCCCACAAAGCTCCGGCGTGGGCGTTGAACAGCACCGCGCCCGGGTAGTCGCAGGTCTTCGGGTTCAGCCGTGTGCCGATCGGCGCGTCGGCGGGTTCGGGGCGCTTGCCGCAGCGGCAGGGCCGGAGGACACCGCCCGCGTCGGTGGGCGGTTGTGGACGGCGCCGACGGGCGGTGCGGTGAGCGTGGCGAACACACGGGGGCGGGTGCGGACGGTGTCCGGCACGCTCTTGCCGCCGGTCAGGGCCGTCCGGATCAGTTGGAACGTGTCGGCGGCATAGACGCGGGAGCGGGCAAGGCAACGCGCGTCGCGGCGGGTTGCACCGGCGACCGGAGTCGGTTCGGAGTACCGCTGGACTCGATCAGCAGGGAGTCGAAGCGGCGCCAGAGGGCCCTTTTCAGGGCGCGGCAGGTGTGGCCGCTGGTCATGCCGAGGGGCCGCAGCCCCCCACGGGCTGCGGCCCCTCGGCGGGCCGGTCCGTGCCTCACGGCACGAGCAGGCCCCGCTCGTAGGCCTTCGCCAGGTTGCGGGGAACCAGGTGCTCGCGGCCTTCGACGGTGATCGGCACGAGCTGCGGGGCGGCGGCCTTCCACTGCGAGCGGCGGTGGCGGGTGTTGCTGCGGGACGTCTTGCGCTTCGGAACGGCCATGTCGGGGCTCCCGTCGGAGGTCGGAGGTCGGTGGTCCGGAGGTCGGTGGTCCGGAGGTTCGGAGGTGCGGAGGTCAGCGGGCGGTGGAGGCGTACGGCAGCAGGGCCATCTGCCGGGCGTTCTTGACCGCCCGGGCCATCGCGCGCTGCTGCCGGGCGGTCAGCCGGGTGACCCTGCGGCTGCGGATCTTGCCGCGGTCGGAGACGAACTTCCGCAGCAGGTTGGTGTCCTTGTAGTCGATGTACGTGATGCCGGCCTCGAACAGGGGGTTCGGGCGCGGACGGGCGGGGCTGCCGCCGCCGGGGCGTCGGGCCATTCGGGGCCATCCTTCGGTCGGTCAGGAAACGGGTTCGAGCAGGTCGGCGAAGGCGTCGGGGAGGGACTTCCAGCCCTGCTCCCCCGCCATCAGTTCGGCGTCGGTGAGCAGGCAGGAGTCGAGCAGCTCGACGATGCCGTCGGTGTCCAGCCCCGCGGCCAGGAAGACCAGTTGCTGGACGCGGTCGCCGTGGGCGGGGTGCCAGTCGAGGGCGGCGGCGGCCCGGCGGGCCGGCGGGTAGAGCTCCCAGGCGGCGTCCGGCAGCGCGGCCAGCCACGGCCCGCACTCCTCGACCGCGAGGTTGGCTCCGGCCGCGTCCCAGGCCAGCATCAGCTCCGGCCGGTTGGCCAGCCAGAACCGGCCGCGGCTGCGTTGGGCCGCCGGGACGAGCTGTTCCAGCGCGTCGTGCAGCCGCGCCGGGTGCAGCGGGCGGCGGCGCTCCCACACCAGGGTGGCCACGCCCGCCTCGTCGTGCTCCTGCGGCAGCAGGGCCAGCGCCGGGTTGACCCGGTCCCGGGCGGCCGCGACGTCGAAGCCTCCGAACGCCGCGCGCAGCAGCTCGCCGGAGCCGAGCAGCACCCGCCGTGCAGTCGGGTGCAACTGGCGCAGCATCGACAGTCCGGCCTCGCCGCCGCGGGCGACGGCGATCGTGGTGGCGTACTCGACCTGGTGGGCGAGCGCCTCGGCGCGGGTGCGGGCGTCGTCGGCCGAGGTGTGCTCGCCGTGCTCGCGGAGGTCGTCGGAGACGGAGAGTTCACCGATCAGCCGGTCGGGGTCGACCGCGGTGACCACGCCGGCCAGCTCGATCAGCTCGCCCATCGGGCGGCCGTCCACCTCGCCGCCCGCGATCACCTCGACCACCGGGTGCGGGTCGCTGCCGCCCCAGAGCTCGACGACCGCCAGCCCGTGCTCGCCGGCCTCGGCGATGCCGGCGAGCACCGGCAGCAGGTCCTCCCGCAGGGCGCAGCACGGGCAGTCGTTGGTCAACGGCAGGTCGCCGGTGTCGTACACGCCGTCGCCGTCGCGCAGTTCGCGGTGGACGGTGCCCCGGCCGGCGTCGCGCAGGTCGTGGTGCAGGACCACGCCGTCGACGCCGCCGTCCAGCAACTCCTGGACGGCACGGCGGCGTTCGGCGCGGTGCAGGCCGGCGACCACGACCACGGGGAGCCTGAGGTGTTCGGGCACGGCGCTCACCAGCTCGACTTGCGCACGCCCGGCAGCTGTCCGGCGTGGGCCATGGTGCGCAGGTTGATCCGGGAGAGGCCGAAGGCGCGCTGGTAGCCGCGCGGCCGGCCGTCCACGGCGTCGCGGTTGCGGACCCGGGTGGCACTGGCGTCCCGGGGCTGGCGGGCCAGCTCACGCTGGGCGGCGGCGCGCTCCTCGGGGGTGCTGGTGGGCCGCGCGACGGTCTTCTTCAGCTCGGCGCGGCGCTCGGCGTAGCGGGCGACGAGGGCGCGGCGGCGCTCGTTCTTGGCGATCTTGCTCTGCTTGGCCATCAGACCTTCTCCCCCCGGGCGCGGATCCGGGCGACGGCGGCCTCGATCCCGATGGTGTCGACGGTCTTCAGGCCCTTGGCGCTGAGCGTGAGGCGGATGTGGCGGCCCTCGCTGGGCAGCCAGTAGCGCCTGCGCTGGATGTTGGGGTCGAAGCGGCGCGGGGTGCGGCGGTGCGAGTGCGAGATCGCGTTGCCGAAGCCGGGCCTGCGGCCGGTCAGTTGGCAGTGGGCGGACATCGGGGCCTCCGTTCTGTCGGGTCGACCCGGGAGACTCTACATGAACATGGATTTCATTTTCTCATGGGTGGGCCGACCTGTCGCCGCAGGCCCCTTCCACGGGTGTCATGAGCGCAACGAGCTGCTACAGTGCCGAATGTTTCGTGATTTCCGGACCGCCCGCCCGGGACGCCGCGCCGACCGCCGTCCCGCTGACCTGTCGCGCCGTCAGGAGTGCGCCGGGAACCGGCAGCCGGCCCGGGCGCCCCACCCACCGTCACCTCCAGGAACGGAAGCCGGTCACGAGATGTCCACCGCGCAGGCGATCCCCCTCCGCCGCATCGAGGGGTTCCGCAACTTCTGGCTGTCCCGCGCCGTTTCGGGCCTCGGGTCCGCGATCACCACCGTGGCGCTCCCCGTCCTGGTCTTCCAGGAGAGCGGGTCGCCGCTGCTGGTCTCCCTGGTCGCGGCCGCCGGGACCCTGCCCTACCTGGCCTTCGGCCTGATCGCGGGCGCCGTCGCGGACCGCGTGGACCGGCGCGCGCTGATGATCGCCACCGACTGGCTCAACGCCCTCTGCCTCGCCACCGTGCCGCTCGCCTGGGCGCTGGGCGCGCTGACGGCGTGGCACGTCATGCTGGTGGCGTTCCTGTCCGCGAGCCTCGCCCTGTTCTTCGACGCGGGCGTCTACGGCTTCGTCCCCGACATCGTGGGGAAGGACGGCCTGGCCCAGGCCAACAGCGCGATCTACGGCGCGGAGACCGTCGTCCGCATCGCCGGCAACGCCGTGGCGGGCGGCCTCATCGCGCTCTTCCGCCCGGCCGGCACCCTCGCGCTCGACGCCCTGAGCTTCGCCGTGTCGGCCCTGTTCATCAGGGCGGTCACCAACGTCGCGCCGCGCGCCGCCGCCCCGCACGCCGAGCGGCCGGGCTTCCGGGAGTCGATAGGGCAGGGGCTGCGGTTCCTGGCGGGCCATCCCACGCTGCGGGTCATGACCGTGGTCGGCACCCTCCAGTCGTTCTCCGGCGGCGCCATCGTCGGCCAGCTGGTCGTCTTCGCCGACCGCTCGCTGGGCATCCACGGCTCCGACGGGCGGATCGGCCTGCTCTTCACCGCCTGGAGCGCCGGGGGCATCGGCGGCTCGCTCCTGCTGCCCCGGCTGCGGCGGCGCTTCGAGGCCTTCCCGCTGCTGCTCGGCGTGCTGCCGGTCGGGGCGCTGCTCGGCCTCGTCGTCGTGCTCACCTCGAACTGGCTGGTCGCGCTGGCGGCCCTGGCCGCCTGGGGAACGGCGTACCTGGTCGTCCTGGTGAACACCATGACGTACTCCCAGGAGGTGACGCCGCCCGAGCTCCAGGGCCGGGTCAACACCACCCGCCGGATGCTGTCCTCGGGCCTGGGCGTCCCGCTCGGCGCGCTGGTGGCCAGCACCATCACCGTCTCCGTCGGCATCCAGGCCGGAATGGCCACGGCGGTGGTCTCGATCGCGCTCGCGGCCGTGATCGTCTGGGCGGTACGGCTGCGCCAGGCGCTCCGCCCGGCCGACCGGGACTGAGCACGGCCGGACGGCGCACCGCGCTCCGCATCACGCCCCGCGCCGCACCCGCCGGAGCGAACGGGTGCGGCACGGGCCGCGGCGCCGACCGCCCGGCGGCTCAGCGGGCCGGCGGCTTCTCCGCGAAGCGGCGGGCTATCCAGCCGAAGAAGGCGTCGGCGACCTTCCCGAGCTCCGGCTCCGGCATCACCGTGAAGCCGCCGTGCGCGGTGCTCCACTCGTTCAGCACCGGCCCGGAGTCCGTCATCAGCCAGTCCACGCAGATCCACTCGGCCCGCAGCTCGCGGGCGAGGCGCACGCACTGGTCCGCGACCAGGTCGTGGTCCCGGTTCACGTCGACGGACCCGCCCTGGCTGACGCTCGCCAGGTAGCCGCCGGGGCGGGGGCGGCGGGTCATCGAGGAGACGATCCCGCCGTCGGCCAGGTAGACGCGCATGTCGCCGTGGTGCGGGATCAGCGGCTGCACCAGGTACCCGCCGACGGCCTGGGCGACGAGGTCGACCACCGCGCCGAGCTGCTGCTCCGAGTCGACCCGCAGGACCCCGTAACCGCCGGTCAGCTCACGGGGCTTGACGATGTACGGCCCGTCGCCGAGGCCGCGCCGCACCTCCCCGAGCACCCGCCGGGCGTACCTGCCGGGCGGCACGGCGACGGTGTCCGCCGTCCGGATGCCCAGGCCTGCGGCGTACTGGAGCTGCGCGAGCTTGTCGCGCTCCAGGTAGTCGGGGCCGGTGTACGAGCGGTTGAGCAGGACGGAGTCGCTCGCCTCGATGGTGCGGTAGACCGCCCGCAGCGCCTGGAGGCCCTGCGGGTCGGTGGCCATGTCCTCGACGACGAAGCACTGCCGCTGCTCCAGCAGGTCCTCGTCGCCGTGGCGCAGGACCGGCCGCCCGCCCACGCAGGACGGCACCAGTTCGGTGGCGCTGATCACCCGGAAGTCGAGGCCGCGGGGCCGCGAGAGCGCCGAGTAGCGCCGGGTGATGCCCTGTTCGAACGCCTCGACCGCGGCCGGGTCGAGGTCCTCGGACTGGTAGATCCAGGTGATCACGGGGTTCACGCCCGGCCGCCCCTCGTCTTCCGCGGCCCCCGTCACGGCGACACCCGGTCGCCGCGCCGCAGCTCGGAGCCCTCGGGCGCTTCGGCGGGGTCCGCGCCGACGCTCACCGGCCGGTTGTGCCCGTCGACGAAGACCACCCGAGGCTTGAGGTCCCGGGCCTCGTCGTCGGTGACCGTCCCGTAGGCGATGATGATCACCAGGTCCCCGGGGCTGATCAGCCGGGCGGCGGCGCCGTTGATGCCGATGACCCCGGAGTCGCGGGGGCCTTCGATGACGTAGGTGGTGAGCCGGGCGCCGTTGTCGATGTCCACGATGTCGACCTGCTCGCCGGGGAGCAGGTCGGCCGCCTCCATCAGGTCGGCGCTCACGGTGACCGACCCGACGTAGTGGAGGTCGGCCTGGGTCACGGTCGCCCGGTGGATCTTGGACTTCATCATGGAACGCAGCATGATGCGCTCTCCTCGCGCTGGGGGGTCCGGTGGGGTCGGGGTGGAACGGGCGCCCGGAGCGGGGGTCTCACGACGTCCGGGGTCTGCGGAGGGCCGGGCTCTCGGGACGTCCGGGGCCTCACGGCGTCCCCCGACCGGGCCTGGGGCCTCACGGCGTCCCCGGGCCGGGGCCGGGGCCTCACGGCGTCCCCCGACCGGGCCTGGGGCCTCACGGCGTCCCCGGGCCGGGGCCGGGGCCTCACGGCGTCCCCGGGCCGGGGCCGGGGCCTCACGGCGCCGCCGGGCCGGGCAGCCGGGACCAGAGGAAGTAGTAGTCCTCGTGGCCCTCGCCGCAGTCGAAGGCCCCGACGACCTCCAGGCCGGACTTCTCCACCATCCCGGTGAAGTCCTCCGGGGTGGAGAAGCGGTGGTTCTCCTGGATGACGACCGAGCCCCCGGGCCGCAGCCGCTCGGCCGCCGCGGCGTAGAAGGAGCGGTGGATGGCCCAGTCGGTGTCCTTCCAGATCAGCGGCGAGTGCGAGCGCTGGTACTCCGAGGCGGCCGCGGCCTGGTTGACGTGCGGCGGGTTGCCGACCATCAGGTCCCAGCGGAGCTCGGCGGGCACGTCGTCGAAGCCGTCGGAGAGGTGGAAGCGGGCCCGGCCGCGCAGCCCGTTCTCGACGATCGTCCGCTCGACGGCCTCCCCGGCGGCGGGGTTCACGTCGCCCAGGTCCACCGAGTCGCACAGGCCGGCCGCCAGCAGGGAGAAGCCGATGAACCCGGGGCCGGCGCACCACTCGAAGACCGAGCCGACCCGGCCGAACCGGGAGCGGACGAACGGCGCGTACGCCCGGCCGAAGGTGTTGCCGCCGCCGTCGAGTTCGGGCGTGTAGGCCACGGACACCGGGCCGTGGTCGGCCCGCGAGTAGGTCGTCATGTCGTCCTCCTGGGGACAGTCGCAGGGGTCAGCGGAGCGCGAAGGCCACGTTCGACAGGGCGCCGTGGCCGTGGATGCTGACCACGCCGTCCCGCTCGGGCGGGAGGTAGCGCACCATGCAGCCGGCGGCCCGCCCGTCGAACAGGAAGGGGCTGAAGACCGGCACCACCTCGGCCTCGTGGCCGCCGGAGCCGTCCGGGCCGTCGAACTCCATCCGGTAGGGCGCGGGTTCCACCCACTCCTGGACGACGTGGTCCTGCGCCGCGACGGCCGCGGCCACCGCCGCCCGCCAGGTCTGCGGCGGGCACGAGCGGCCCACCAGCACCTGCTGCCCGCTCATCCCGATCGCGGGCTTCAGCACGAAGTCCTCCTGGCGGTCCAGGAGCAGGTCCGGGAGCGGTACGGTCCGGCCGTGCCGCTCGACGGGCCGGTCCCCGACCACGCGTGTCCACGGCAGGTAGCGCTCGACGGTGCGCCGGTCCCGGTCCGTCATCCACGGCCTCCCCTCGGAGACCCAGCCGAGCACCTTCTTGTTGGCGACCAGGTACGCGGTCTGGCTCGCGATGAGCCGCACGCCGGCGTCCAGGGCCGTCCGCACCGGGGCGAGGTCGATGCCGTGGCCGAGCCATTCGAGGATCGTGAAGTGGCGCAGCCCGAGCCGGTAGCGGGGCTCCCCCGGCAGGCCGAGCCCGTCGAGGAGGTCCTCCGGCTCGAAGGTCTCGGCCGCCAGGCCGCGCCGGCGCAGCGACTCCTCCTGGATTGCGAAGTAGCGGCTGGGGGCGCCGCCGAAGTCGCGCAGCGTGCCGACGATCGCGACCGCGGGCCGGACGCCGAGCTCCCGCACGGCGCGCACGAAGAGCTCGTCGCGCACCGCGAGCGGATCGACGGCGTCGAACGGCGTCCGCCCGGGGCCGCCGTAGGCCGCCACCCACGCGGCGGTGTGCAGGGCGGTGTCCACCACCCCGCCGATTCCGGAGCCGATGTTGAACTCCAGGAACCTGGGGCCGTCCGCCCCCACCATGACGTCGGGGCGGGCGATGCAGGTGGCGTAGTCCTCCTCGGCCGGGCCGTCCATGACCAGGGGGTACATCGCCTCGTCGGCGCCGAGCGCGGCGATGCGGCCGGCCGCCGTCGGGGCGCTCTCCAGCAGCGTCCGGCGCAGCAGCGCCAGCAGGTCGGCCGTCGCGGTGAACAGTTCGTCGTAGGAGGTGCGCGGCAGCAGGACGGGCCGCAGGGACGACGCCACCGGCACCACCCGGGCGTACTCGCCGTCCTCCACCCGGGCCAGTTCCCGCCGGACGGCGGGCAGTTCGAGCCGGCCGTCGAGCGGAGGCGGTGCGCTGCCGTACCACCGGGCGGTCACGGGCGGGCCCTTCCCGCGGGGGTGCGCACCGCTGCGGCGAGGAACTCGTCGAGGTCCACCTCGCGCACGGCCGCCACCCCCGGGGACTTGGCGGAGTAGTCGAACCGGGGGGCGCGCCGCCCGTCGCGGAAGTAGACCGCCTCCAGGCTCCCGTCCGGCCGCTCGGCCAGGACGGGGTTGGCGACCAGGTAGTCCCGCACCGCCGGGGTGTCGCCGCGGACCTGGAGCCACAGCCGCTTGGCGCCGAAGTGGTTGGGCGGCGGCACCACCCGGGTGCCGAACCGCCGCTTCCACTGGTAGGTGCCCTTGCTGACGAAGGGCTCGGTGCCCTGGAAGTCGAGCCGGCGCACGCCGTGGCGGGCGCACCAGTCGATGAGGAAGTGGTAGATCGCCTTGAAGGCGCCGCTGTCGTAGTGCTCCGGCGCGCCGTCGACCACGCCCAGCAGGCGCAGCGTCATCGTCCCCGACCCCCGGTCCCAGTGGCAGAGCGCTCCGCCGATCGGTTCGCCGTCCTGCCGCAGGACGAACATCCGGCCGCCGCGGAAGAGGCACTCGTAGGAGACGTCCTTGGTCTCGGTGCGCTCGCGCTCCCCGTGCCGCTGGAACATGGTGGGGCGGTAGAGCCGGTCGTAGAAGTGGTCGAACCAGGCAGGGTCGCGGCTGAGCCCCCAGGTCCAGTCGTGGTCCTTCAGGTCGTGCTTGAACTGCTGGCGCTCCCGCTTGGAGATGCGCCGGAGCACGGTGTCCGGGTCCGCGTCGAAGTCGATCACGAAGTGCACCCGCATCGGCACGATGAGTGAGGCCCGGCGCGGCAGGGCCCGGGCCCGGGCGGCGCTCGTGCCGACGATGACGATGTCGGCGTCGGGCAGCCGGGCGGGGTCCCGCAGGGCCGCTCCGGTCAGCCGGCCGCTGCGGCGCCGCACGCCGTGGACGTCGGCCCCGCGCCGCAGCTCGGTGAACTCCAGGGTGTACGCGAGGCCTTCGGCGAGGCCCGCGTAGCTCACCGACAGTCCCCCGGCCTCCGAGTGGACGGCGGGGAAGGTGGCGCCGTCCCGGGTGTCCCAGACGGTCCGGGCGGTGGTCAGGACCGGGTTGCCGCTGTTGCGCCAGTGGTAACCGGTGTGCATGCGCAGCCGCTGCTGCGGCATGGCGCGCGGGGGCGGGACGGCAGGGGCCACGGGGCTGTCACCTCGGCGGTTCGTCGGTGGCGGGGGGGCGTCGCCGGCGGTCGGGTCGGCGGGGCCCGGCGCGCCGGGCGGTTCGGCGGGACGGGCCCCGCGCGGACGGGCCCCGGCGCCGGCGGTCGGTCAGGCAGGCGGCCAGGCAGGCGGCCAGGCGGCTGGTCGGACGGGTGGCCAGGCGGCTGGTCAGGCCGACGGCGTGGCGTCCAGCACCACGCGCCGCAGGTCCTCGGCGGTGGCCACCGGGTGCAGGTCCCGGACGGTGAGGTGGCCGTAGTCCGTCGCCGAGTAGCTGCCGGAGCCGTGCACCAGGATCTCGGTCTGCGGCACCAGCCCCCGGTCGACGGCGTTGAGCAGGCCCGTCACGGCCATCACCAGGGACCACTCGCGCAGCGCGGTGGGGTTCGCGGGCAGCGGCACGCCGGCCTCCCCGAGCAGCGCGCGCACCTGCCCGTAGCGGCCGAGGCACTCGGCGAGCGAGACGACGATGCCGCCGCCGCCCTGGGTGCGGATCAGCTCGTTCATCCGGGGCGAGGTGGGCGGGTTGCGGGTGTAGAAGGTCGGGTCGAGGGTCTCCCGCGGGTCGAAGGTCCGCTCGGGGTAGCGCGGGTCGGCGCTCTGGGTGAACAGCCCCGTTTGCGCGTCGTAGCCGTACTCCGGGAGGTTCGCGGTGTCGGTGGAGCCCTCGTTGTACAGGCTGAGCACCATGTCGGGAGCGCCCAGGTGCTGCACCAGGAAGTAGTGCGGCGGCAGGGTCCGGGAGCGGACGTCGGCGGGGAGCCGGCTGCGTCCGTAGGCGTGGCCGAGCAGCCCGTAGGCGCTGGAGACCGCGTGCACGTGCAGCCGGGCCGTCCCGGGCGCCGACGGGAACAGGTCGGCCTCGGCCAGCGCCCGGACCACGTCCGCGGCGAGGTAGTTCTCCAGCTGGAGCGTGTACCAGAGGTTGGTCTCGGCCTCCTTCTCGACGGCGTTCCGGTGTTCGTCGACGAACCCGAGCGCGATGGCCTTCACGGTGCCGGGCTCCGCACCGCCGTACACCGCGATCGGGTTGCGCGCCCGCAGCCCGGGGTCGGTGAACAGCTCGGAGCTGCGCAGCTTGCCCACCGCACCCTCGGGGACCACCGTGACGACGTTGAGCCGGTCCGCGTCCACCAGGCCGGCCCGGATCGCCCGGAGCACCGCGTCGCGCATGGCGATGGCCTTGTTGGCGGAGGACGGCGTGACGATGGTGACCCGCTGCCCGGTGTCCTGGATGAAGCGGACCGCCCTGGCCACGATGACCAGGGACGCGAAGGTCTTGGTCGTCATCGTGCCCGGGTTGCGCGTGAGGTCGAGCAGCGCGAGATTCCGGCCCCGGTACGACGGCATCGCGGTGTGGGCGAGGCCGGAGACGGCGAGGTACTCCTGCACGGCCGGAGTGAGTTCGGGCAGTTCGACGCCCGGTGTGAAACCTTCGGAACCGGTCTTTCCCGCATCGCCCAGGAGGTCCCGCAGGGCTGCGCGGATCTCTTCGTAGTACCGGACAAGAGCGTTGTCGACAATCACTGTTCCTGCCTCTTTCTCCTGGAGCGGGAATCCGCACCCGGTCCGCGCGGTCGCGCTCGCCCGGGCGGGTGGCGGCCGCCAGGGAATCCGAGAAAGCGGACCACGGCCCTGGTCATTACGACATTCGAACCCCATGCGCACAACACCGTCACACCCATTCCGGCGCGAGCCCCCCGCACCGCGCGGGGCTCGCGAAATCCCGGAGCGAAAGCGGGTCGCGCCCCGCCGGCGCACGACGGGGCAGCACGCCCCGCTGCGGAAGCCCACCCGCAGGCCGCGCTTTCCGGCCCCGGGCGGGCCCGATGTCCTTCCCGGGCCTGCGTACCCGGTGGACTCCTGAATTCCGGAGGATTCGGTGAAAACCTGACGGACGAGAGATACAGCAGCTGCTTAGCGGGATTATTGATTGTTTGACCGTTCTCCGTCAACGGGCCTTCGACGTGACACGGATCACATCGTGTCCATTTCGTGATGACATGGCCCCATGTTCACCGCTGTTGCCGGACAAACATCCATCCGTGGAACAATCGCCCCGCATCCGGCCCGCCCCGGCACAGCCGGGATCCGGGGCACACCCGGGCTCCCCCGGTGAAATGGCCCGGACGTCGCGGCGAAATTCCCAGCTCGCCGGGGCCGCATTTCGCCGGGCCGCCCGGGAGGAATTACCGACGAGCGCGGAATTCCGCCCGGAGCGTTTCGCGACCCCGGCAGCCGGCGCTCACGGACGCCCGCCGGGGCAGCCGCGCCGGCGGGTCAGCCGCGTCCGCCGGGTCAGCCGCGCCGCCGGCCGGGGCGCTTCCCGGTGCGTTCCGCCGTCCAACCGATCAGCACCGCGACCACGAGGACGGCGAGGGCGGTGTCGACCCGGCCCAGCCACGCCTGCGTGGCCGCGCTCGGCAGTCCGCCCAGCTTCGGGGCGATCCGGCCGGTGGAGTCCGTGGTGACGGTGACGACGTCGCCGACCCGCCGCGAACCGCCGAGGCTTCCCGTGGCCGTCTCGTCGATCGGCGGACCGTCCAGGGCCTCCAGGGTGTACACCTGGTAGTCGGTGTTGTCGGCGTTGAACTTCGTCTGCACCTTGGTGATCCGGGCGTGCTGCTCCAGGCCGTGCTCGCGCAGCGCCCGGGTGTCCAGCAGGGCGATGTGGACGAACAGCATGACCGTGGCGACGGCGCCGAGCACCGCCATCCACACCGTGGGGTCGTCCCGCCGCACCACCCAGGGGAGGTAGACGGCCATCAGGACGAGCAGCACCAGCACCGGGACGCCCACCTGGTTGTGGGTACGGTGGGCGAAGTCCGCCAGCCCGCGGACGCCGAGGAACACCCCTCCCCCCACCACCGCCGCCAGCGCCGCGCTCCGAACCGCCCGCCCCACCGTGCGCATCGTCCACCTCTCCGCTCCTCCGGCACACCCCGGCCCCACAGTACGCGCGCCCGCACCGCACCGCGGGCGCCCGTCGGGGGCGGGCAGTCGGGCCGGCCCGCCCCCGGAAGACCGTCCCGCCCCGCACCAGCCCGTCCGCGCCCTCGAACGCCCCGAACGCGAACAGGTGCGGTCCCCGTCAAGGGGAACCGCACCCGAAACCGCGCCGGGAGTCGAACGGCCCGCGGACGACCGGGACGCGAACGACCGGGACGCCGAACGGAAGTCGTCCGGACACCGTGCCCGCCCCCGCGCTCACGCCCCCGCGGCCGGCACGGACGACGCGGCCGGGGCGCACCCGGCGCCCGAAACCGGACGGCGGCAAGGGCACCGCGGTCGGTGCCGTCCCGCCACGGTCACGGAGCACGGACCCGTGCCCGCCCCCACCGCCGCCCGGCGCCTCGCCGTCCCGGCGCCCGTCACATCCCGTGCTTCACAGTTCGGTCGCCACGAACTTGCGCAGCCACTCCTGGAAGTCGGGCCCCAGGTCGTCCCGTTCGCAGGCGAGCCGCACCACGGCCTGGAGGTAGGAGCCGCGGTCCCCGGTGTCGTAGCGGCGGCCGTCGAACACGACCCCGTGCACGGGGCCGCCGGCCGCCTCGCCGCGGGCCAGCGTCCGCAGGGCGTCGGTGAGTTGGATCTCCCCGCCGCGTCCGGCCCCGGTGGCCCTCAGCACGTCGAAGATCTCCGGAGCCAGGACGTAGCGCCCGATCACCGCGAGGTTCGACGGGGCGGTGCCCGGCTCGGGCTTCTCCACCAGGTCCACGATCCGGCGGACGTCGCCCGCCGCCGACGTCACGGACGCGCATCCGTAGAGGCCGATGTCCCCGTCGGGCACCTCCATCAGGGCCACCACACTGCCGCCGTACCGCTCCTGCACGTCGAGCATGGTGGTCAGCAGCGGGTCGCGCGGGTCGATGAGGTCGTCGCCGAGCAGTACCGCGAAGGGTTCGGAGCCGACGTGGTCGGCCGCGCACAGGACGGCGTGCCCGAGCCCCAGCGGGTCGCCCTGGCGGACGTAGTGCATGTTCGCCAGGGCGTCGGGGGCGGTCACCGAGGCCAGGCGCCGGTCGTCGCCCTTGCGGCGGAGCGTGGTCACGAGTTCGTGGTTGCGGTCGAAGTGGTCCTCCAGGGCCCGCTTGCTGCGGCCCGTCACCACCAGGACGTCGCCCAGGCCCGCCGCGGCGGCCTCCTCGACGACGTACTGGATGGCGGGCTTGTCGACGACCGGCAGCATCTCCTTGGGCGTCGCCTTGGTGGCGGGCAGGAACCGGGTGCCGAGCCCCGCGGCGGGGATGACGGCCTTGCGCACGCGGGGCGCCATCAGCTCTCCCCGATCCGGTTGCGGTGCAGGACGATCCTGGCGTCCTTGGCCACGTAGTAGTTGTCGACGGCGTACGAGATGGTGGCGAAGTCGATCCGGCCCCGGCCGTCGAAGTCGCCGAGGGCGATCCGGGCCACCGACTCGTCGGCGACCCGCCACTTGCTCCACACCCCGCCCCGCCCGTCGACGGCCTTGTAGTAGAAGACGCCCTGCCAGGGCCAGGGGCCGCGCAGCGCCACGAGGAACTCGTCGTCGCCGTCGCCGTCGAAGTCGGCGCAGACGATCTGGTGCCCGGGGCCCTCGCCGTTCTCGTTGGGGTCGCCGAAGACGTCGAGGATGCTGCGGGTCCAGCCGGTGGTCCCGTCCGCCTGCGGCTGCTTGGTGTAGACGGCGACGGTGTTGCCGTGGAAGGGCTCGACGGCGGCGACGTACGCCAGCGGGTCGTCCCCGAGGCGGCCGACGTTCAGGTCGCCGCTGCCGCGGAACCCGGTCCGCTCGAACTGGCCGCGCTCGCCGGTGCCGAACGACTCCCGCTGCCACTGGGCCCGCTCCTCGTCCCAGTACAGCCAGGTGACCCCCTCGTCGGAGGCGAGCAGCAGGCTGTCGAGGTCGCTGCCGGGGATGAGCCCCGCCTTCTTCTCCGCGCCGTGGATCATGCGGAAGTTGCGGTCGTCGATGACGGTCATCGGCCACTCGTCGGCGGTGTGCACGTCGTCGGGCTGGGTGAACATGACGACGGGCAGCACGGCGTGGACGTCCTCGACGGCGACGATCGGCAGGCCGATGATCTCCAGGCGCTCGCGCTGGGTGAAGTAGCCGGCCCGCAGCCGGTGCATGCCGACCGCCCGGCCCACGTAGTGGCGGGTCCACCGCGAGGGGTCCTTGTCGGGCTGTCCGGGGTTCTCCAGCCAGCTGATCTTCCCGCCCTGGGGGTCGGGGTCGACGATGGTGCCGATCGGTCCGTAGAGCTCGTGGCAGACGATGATGTCGGCCACGCCGTTGCCGCTGATGTCCGCGAAGTCGGCGCCGACGGGCATGTGGATGCCGTCGGCGACGAGCCGGCGCTCCCAGCTGCCGTCGTTGCGGTACCAGTAGATCTCGCCCAGGCGCAGTCCGTAGCCGAACAGGTCGGTGCGGCCGTCGCCGTCGAGGTCGGTCGCCTCCAGCCAGTAGCCGTCCCTGAGCTGGTCGGTGACGACCTCGGCGCCGAAGCGGGGGATGCGCACGGAGGAACCGTCTGAGGTGTTCGTCATGGCGTCAAACTCCAGGTGCCGGTGGGATGTCGGAAGCCCTACCGTTCAGCAGGGGTGGTATTCGAGGGCCAGCCAGACGCAGTCGGTGTCCGCCCAGTAGCGGTGCCACGGGTAGCTCCACGTGCCGGTCGCGTCGTAGCCGCAGAACGGGGCGTGGGTGCTGCCCGGCTCCAGGGCCACGTCCTGGTAGCGGGTCCGCGCGTCCTGCGCGTGGAACTTCTGCATCCGTCCGCGCCCCGCGACCTGGGCGTGCACTTCCAGGAAGTCGTGCCTGCGGTGGATGTGGCAGTCGGTGCCGGCGGGTGCGTACCAGAGGTTCGCCTGGAGCCTCAGGGGCACGGGTGTCCGGGCCTCGCTGGGCGCGCCGAGCAGGTGCGGCGGCAGGGTCACGGTGCCCAGCTGCGCGATCGGGGAGCGCCACAGCGGAGTCGCGGCGGGGAAGGGCTCGCCCTCGCCCGCGCCGGCCGCCACCGCCGGGTCGTTCCCGATCCGCAGCCAGCCCTCCCGTGCCCCCAGGCCGTCGATGCGCTCGGTGCGCAGACCGGTGAGCAGCAGCAGCGGGGCCGGGTGGCGCAGCGTCACCCGGTCGAGGACGGCGGACTGGAGGGGTGCCACCTGGGAGGGGCGCTCGGTGCCCAGGTCGAGCGGCTCGGCGGAGAGGTTGACGACGAGCGTCTCCTCCCGGAGCGGGGTCTCGGCGCCGGGGGCGGTGAGTCGGGCGTGCAGACCGCGGGTGGAGAAGGCGAGCGGTGCTCCGGCGCCGGCGGGGTCGGGGCCCGCGGCGACCGGAGCCGGGGCCGGCGCCTCGACCGGGTCCGGGCCCGGGGTCGCGGAACGGGCGGGTGTCGTACGGGTCATGGGTGTCCTCGGTCGGCGGTGTGTGGTGCGCGTACGGCGCTGTGTGGTGCGCGTACGGCGGTGGGGTGCCCGGCGGCGGTCAGCCGGCGAGCTGGGCCATGTCGTCGCGGAAGGACGGCGCGACCAGCGTGAGGTCGGGGGCGAAGAGGGTCGGGGCCGGGCCGAGTCCGAAGTGGTGGGCCAGCGCGTCCACCGTGCGCTGGGCGGCGAGGCCGTCGCCGTACGGGTTGACCGCCCGCGCCATCCGCGAGTACGCCGCGCTGTCGTCGAGGAGCGTGGTGGCGGCGGCGACGATGCCCGCGGTGGTCTTGCCGACGAGGCGGGCCGCGCCGGTCTCGATCGTCTCCACCCGCTCGGTGACGTCGGCCAGCACCAGCGTCGGGGTGCCGAGCGCCGGCCCCTCCTCCTGGGCTCCGCTGCTGTCCGAGATGATCATGTCGGCGCGGTCCAGGAGCTTGCAGAAGGACAGGTAGGGCAGCGGGTCGGTCACGGTGATGTTCGGGTGGCCGCTGATGACGGGCAGGATCGCCTCGCGGACGGCCGGGTTCAGGTGCAGCGGGACGACGATCCGCACGTCGCCGCGGTCGGCGAGCCGGCGCCAGGCCTCGGCGATGTCGCGCAGGTTGGGCCAGGCGTCCCTGCGGTGCGCGCTGGCGAGGATGACCTTGCGGCTCTCCTGGCCCAGGTCGGCCAGCTCGGGCCGGTCCCAGTCGGCCGCGTGCTCCGCGCCCCAGCGCAGGGCGTCGATGACGGTGTTCCCGGTCACCACGATCTCGCTCGCGGGGACGCCTTCGCGCAGCAGGTTGCCGCGGTTGCCCCAGGTCGGCGCCAGGTGCAGGTCGGCGACGCGGGCGACGAGACGGCGGTTGCCCTCCTCGGGGAACGGGGAGGACAGCCGCCCGCTGCGCAGGCCGGCCTCGACGTGCACCAGGGGGATGCGGTGGTGGAAGGCGGCGAGGGCGCCGGCCAGCGTCGTCGCGGTGTCGCCGTGGACGAGCATGGCGTCCGGCCGGTGCTGCGGCACGTAGGAGTCGAGGCCGTCGAGTATTCGCGCGGTGGTGCCGGACAGCGTCTGGCGTTCTCGCATCACGGCCATGTCGATGTCCACGCCCAGGCCGAAGGCGGTGAGCGTCTCGTGCAACATCTCGCGGTGCTGGCCCGTGGAGACCACGACCGGCTCGAAGCGCGGGTCCTGCTGCAGCAGCCGGATCACCGGCGCGAACTTGATGGCCTCCGGGCGAGTGCCCATGACAAGGGTGACTCGTTTCAAGACTCAACAGCTCCTTCGAACTTCGCCCATGAGGGGGCTACGTTCCCGTTCCCCCCGGCTGAAACGGCGTGCGGCGACGCTGTCGCACGCGTACGGAACACCGGTGCAGCACTTCGTCACTCCGTGCACAGGAGCGGTCGCCCACCGGATGATCTTGACGGTAGCACCCTGGTCCGGCGCCCCGGTGTGTGGTTTTCCGGACGGGGCCCACCCCGCCCCGGGACGCCGTGCGGCCACCGCCGCACCGGTCCGGTCACGGTCAGACGGTCGGTGTGACACCGCCGTCGACGACGATCTCGGCACCGGAGATGAAGCCCGACAGGTCCGACGCCAGGTACACCGCGGTCGAGGCGACCTCCTCCGGGCTCCCGAGCCGCCCCGCGGGAATGCCGTTGAGCTCCACGTACCGCTTCAGCGCCGTCTCGCGGTCGGTGCCGAACTCCTCGGCCAGCGCGTCGGCCAGACCGCCCGGCCGATCGTAGATCGCGGTGCGGATGAAGCCCGGCGAGATCACGTTGGAGCGCACCCCGCGCGGGGTGAACTCCCGTGCCAGCGCCTTGGAGAGGCTGAGGATCCCCGCCTTGGTGACGCTGTAGTCGGGCAACCTCGGGTTCGGCATCCGCGCCGCCTCGGACGCGGTGTGGAGCAGGACCCCCCTGCCGCGTTCCAGCATGTGCGGCAGCACCGCGCGCGCCATCCGCACGTAGCCGAGCAGGTTGAGGTCCAGGCTGGCCCGCCAGGCGTCGTCGTCGACGCCGAGGAACCCGTCCGGCCTGACCGCGGCGACCCCGGCGTTGTTGTGCAGGACGTCGACGCGGCCGAAGCGCTCCAGCGCCGCCCGTACGAGGTGCCCGGCACCGTCCCGGTCGCGCAGGTCCACCCGGACCGGAAGCACCTGGTCGCTCCCCAGGGAGTCCAGCGCCTCCGGATCCAGGTCGCCGCCCACCACCGACGCGCCCTCGGCGACGAAGGCGCGGGCCGTGGCCAGGCCTATGCCGCCGCCGGCACCGGTGATGAGGACGACTTTTCCGTCCAGATTGTATTGCACCATTTCGCTCTCCCGCCGACGTTCCGGTGTGCGAGCCGAGTCTTTCCCGAACACCCCAGTTCGTGTCCAGCTCGGGTTAGAGTCGCACAGCAAATTTCGCCAAACCAACGAGAAGGGGCTCTCCGCCATGCACATCGATCTTTCGGGCCGCACCGCACTGGTTACCGGGTCCACCGCGGGGATCGGCCTGGCCGTCGCCAAGGGGCTCCACGCGGCCGGCGCGGAGGTGGTTCTCAACGGCCGGACGGAGGAGCGTCTCGAAAAGGCGCTGGGGGAGTTCGACACCACGACTCGGGTACGTACGGTCGCGGCGAACGTCGGGACGGCCGACGGCTGCCGCGTGCTGACCGAGGCCGTTCCCGAGGTGGACATTCTGGTGAACAATGCGGGAATCTTCGCGCCGCAGCCGCTCTTCGAGATCGAGGACGAGGAATGGCAGCGGTTCTTCGACGTGAACGTGATGAGCGGAATCCGGCTGTCGCGCCACTACGTGCCCGCGATGGTGCGCCGGGGGTGGGGCCGGACCGTCTTCGTCTCCAGCGAGTCCGCCGTCCAGGTGCCGCCGGAGATGGTGCACTACGGCATGACCAAGACCGCCCAGCTGACCGTCGCCCGGGGCCTGGCCGAGGCGGTCGCCGGGAGCGGCGTGACGGTGAACAGCATCCTGCCGGGGCCGACGCTGAGCGAGGGCGTCGAGAGGTTCGTCTGGGAGCTGGTCGGGGACGAGGCCTCCTCGCTGGAGGAGGCGAGCCGCCTGTTCATCGAGAAGGAGCGCCCGACCTCCCTGCTCGGCCGCCTGGCGAGCTCGGAGGAGGTCGCGAACCTCGCCGTCTACCTCTGCTCGGACCAGGCGTCCGCGACCACGGGCTCGGCGCTGCGGGTGGACGGCGGGGTGCTGCGCGGCGTGCTGTGACGGGGCGGGGCCGCCGTGCGCGGTGACGTGGGCGCGGCGTACGGCGCGAGCTGAGCAGGAGGGCGGGACCCAAGGGTCCCGCCCTCCTGCTTTCCTGCTGTCCTGTTGTCCCTGCTGTCCGGCTTTCCTGATGTTCCGCTTTCCTGCTGTCCGGCTCTACGGCCTTCCGGCCCTCCGGCGCGCGCGGGTGGCTAGGCCCGGTGCGCCGCGAGCTGGGGCTCGTCCGCCGCGGGCGGGCCGGCGGGCGCGTCCGCCGCCCGCTTCCGCCGGCCGCCCGAGGCCCACCGCCGCATGACCGGCCGCTCCACGCACACGTAGAGCACCCAGGCCACCAGCTGGGAGGCGGTGAAGGCGGCCACGATCACGGCGAGCGCCGTCGGCGTGTCGAACTTCCGCTCGCCCAGCAGGTCGTGGACGGCGAGCAGGACCAGGTAGTGCACCAGGTAGAACGCGAACGAGACCTCGCCGAGCAGGGAGACGAACCGGCCGCGCAGACCGGTCCGGCGCCCGGCGACGTCGGCGGCGGCGAACGCCGTCACCAGCAGCGCCAGCGGCACGGCGAGGGTCACGTTCAGACCGAACTGCCAGGGAACCACCAGGGCGAGCGCGTAGCCGGCGCCGGTCAGGGCCAGCGCGGGCGCTATGCCCAGGCCGATCCAGCGGCCCTCCTTGAGGACCCGGGCCATCAGCATGCCCAGGACGAACTCGAAGAGCCGCAGCGGCGGGATGTTGTAGGCCAGCCACCACTGCGTCTCGGACAACGGCCACTCGGCGAGGCGGGGGGTGGCCGGCACCCAGGCGTGGATGACCAGCTGGGTGCCGAGCAGGCCCGCGAAGGCGATGCCGAACCACACCCACAGGCGGTCGCCCCTGATGGCGCGAACCCCGCGCCACAGGAGCGGGAAGAGCAGGTAGAAGAGCAGTTCGCTGCAGAGCGACCAGCTCGGCTGGTTGACGCTGACGAACGTGTTCAGGTCGGGCACCCAGGAATGGACCAGGAGGAGGTTCGGCAGCCACACCTCCGGCCCCGCCGCGGCGGCCGAGAAGAACAGGAGCGCGACGGCCCACGTCACGACGTGATTGGGGTAGATCTTCAGCAGGCGCCTTCGGTAGAAGCCGCCCAGGGTGTCGCCCGGCCGCGCCGACCAGGCGAGGACGAATCCGCTGAGGACGAAGAAGAAGGAAACCCCGGCCCATCCGGCCTTACTGAACAGAAACGCGTAGCCATCGGCGAAATCCCTGTCCGAGAACGGGTCGAGCATCTTGGCGAGTGAGGCGTGGAAGCAGAACACGAGCGCTGCGGCGAAGAAACGTGCCCCGGTGAGCGAGGGTAGTTTCCGACTCTTTCCACTGGATTGCCGATCCGGCACGATCGCTCCTTTCGAGAACGCTTACGGGGCGATCACGACGAACGGCCGCCGGCCACCCCGGGCTCATCGAATCCGGACGGCAGCCGGAGGTCAACGGGGCGGCCATTCGGCGCTTTATCCGCGTTGCACAACGGAAAGGAAAGGGATACACGCGGACGGGCCCGCCCCGGGGGCCCCCCCCCAGAACACCACTATAAAAACCGCGGCTCCCCCCCGAGACACCCGCCCAGAACCAACCAAACGGCCCCCGCCCCACCAGAGGCTATTACCCA